>NZ_JBWQTU010000007.1:0-129260 GCF_056619925.1 Halalkalibacter sp. HAAS-P013 | reverse complement strand
GCTCGACTTGCATGTATTAGGCACGCCGCCAGCGTTCGTCCTGAGCCAGGATCAAACTCTCCATAAAAATGGCAAGCTGATTAGCTCAAAATGTATCGCTAACGATACTTCATCGTTTTTCTTAAAACGATGAGAAAAATTGACGAGATATCATGTATCTCTATTTCGCTTGGCTTTTGTTCAGTTTTCAAAGAACTAATGTGTCATTTTCAGCGACTTAATTATCATAACAAAAACAAAATGTAATGTCAAATTGTTTTTTTGTTAGCTTTTCAAATCGTCTTGGCGACAATAAATAATATACCACAACCTAAAAGTTTAATGCAACTATTTTTTACATTTTTATAATTTCCTCAATAAAGATGGTAGATTCCTTTGTTAATTGTACAATCTCCCCAGTCGAAACGAGCTTAACCATAGGCCTTGTCACTGTTTCTTGTTCAAAAAATATAATTTCTGCTTCTTTCCCATTACTTAAGCGAACCTTGCTACCAACTGCTACCAAAGCAAGACTTTGAATTAATGTTTGCACAACTTTGATATCAAATTTACCAAATTGCTCTTTTGAAATATCCTCTAATACTTGGAATGGAGACCGCTTAGAGCGGTAATAACGTTCCGATGTCATCGCATGATATACATCTGCAACAGCAATTACTTTACTAAACATATGCAGTTTTTTTGCACCAGCACCTAATGGGTACCCACTTTCATCTGGTCTTTCATGATGCTGCAAGACCGCTAACAAGACCTCATCTGAAATTCCCATAACACCTTTTAACATCTTATAACTATGAATAGGGTGTTTTTTTACTTCTTCATATTCTACAGATGTTAAGGGACCCGGTTTCTTTAGGATCATTGGTGAAATTTTAACCATTCCCGAATCCGCAAGAACTCCACTAAATCCAATCTGCAAATACTCCCCTCTTGAGTACTTTAATCTGTAGCCAAGATATACTGATAAAATGCCTACATACACGCTATGATGATAAAAATAATCCTCTTTGTTACTGTAATGGTGGAGCTTAAGAAGGTTTTCAGGTTCCTCAATAATCCTTCCGAATAGTGGTATAAAAATATCTCGAACTTTAAGCATTTTAACTTTTTCGCCAGCCTGCCAACTTAAAAACAATTGCTTGTATTGTTTTACCGCTTCTAAATATTGATGAAGGAAATCTTTTTCTGTTTCTTGTTCCTGAGGAGTTTCAACTGTTTCCTCATCTATTGTTATAGGCTTAAAAGTCTCACCACTAGTTAATAACGACTCTACTTCTACTGACTCTATTAAAATACTTTAAGAAGTTCAATATGGTCTTCGGTTAACACGGTATTTTTTTTATGATTGGCAAATCGGTTAATCCCTGAACATCTTTTAATAGAATACAACCTTTTCTTAATTGATTTGACTTCACCTTCATGTAGAACCCTCTTTCCGTTGCGTGCTCTAGTAATATTATACGTGACGAAAAGTCCCAAGAAAAGGAAGACTTCATGAATATAGTAAATACTCTTTTTCAGCATAAAAAAGACTGCTAGGAGAAAACCTCCTAACAGTCTCAATTATATTATTCTTCCTTCTCTTCCGTTGTTTCAGCTACGTTTTCTTGCTCTACTTCATCTGCCTCATCACCATCACTTGATCCCGTTCCTTCAACGTCTTCTTCAACGTCCTCAACGTCCTCATCGTCAATATCAACTCTGGCAACCGTAGCTACTTCTTCGCCTTCATTCACTCTAATTAACGTTACCCCTTGCGTATTACGTCCTGTTGTTGAAATACCATCAACAGTCATTCGGATAATAACTCCACTTGCCGTAATAATCATAATATCATGCTCAGAAGAAACAACTTTCAAGGATACAAGCGTTCCATTTCGCTCGGTGATGTTACACGTTTTTATTCCTTTACCACCACGATTTTGGATACGATACTCCTCAATTGGAGTTCGTTTTCCATAACCCTTCTCAGTAACAATCAATACATCATGGCCATCTTCTATAATATCCATGCCAACAACATGATCATCTTCAGAAAGAGAGATACCTTTTACCCCAGCTGCTGTTCTACCCATTAAACGAACATCGTTTTCAGGGAACCTGATTGACATACCTTGTTTGGTACCAATGATTAACTCTTGCTCTCCATCAGTTAGGCGAACACCATGAAGCTCATCATCTTCACGGAGGTTAATAGCAAACAAGCCACCCTTTCTAATGTTAGCAAAGGAAGCCAGCTCAGTACGTTTGGCAACCCCATATTTTGTTAAGAAGAATAAATAAGCATCCTCTGTAAATTCTTCAATAGGAATAACCGTACTAATGTACTCACCTTGTTCAATTTGTAAGAGATTAATAATCGGGATCCCTTTAGCTGCACGTCCAAGCTCTGGGATTTCATATCCTTTTAAACGATACACTTTTCCTTTGTTCGTAAAGAAAAGAATCGTGTGGTGAGAGCTCGTTGTAAACAAGTGCTGAACAAAGTCATTATCATTTGTTCCCATCGCTTGAATTCCTTTACCACCACGCCTTTGATTACGATATGTCGAAATTGGAAGACGTTTAATATACCCATTGTGAGAGATCGTAATGGCAATATTTGAACGCGGAATCAGATCTTCATCTTCAAAGCTATCTTCACTCATTGAAATAACCGTACGGCGCTCATCATTAAACTTATCTTTTACTTCAGTAAGCTCTTCGCGAATAATTTCTAGTACTTTTTCCTCGTCCGCTAAGATTGCCTTTAATTCAGCAATCCGAGCTACTAAGTCTTGATATTCACCCTCAATCTTGTCACGCTCTAAACCCGTTAGACGTTGAAGACGCATATCTAGAATCGCTTGAGCTTGCTCATAGCTAAGTTCAAAACGTTCCATCAAGCCATTTCTAGCAATTTCAGTTGTTTGTGATGCACGGATCAAGCTAATGACTTCATCAAGATGATCCAGTGCAATACGTAACCCTTCTAGAATATGAGCACGCGCTTCTGCTTTACGAAGTTCAAAAGCTGTACGACGACGAATAACTTCGACTTGGTGATCTAAATAATGTTCAAGACATTCTTTTAAGTTTAGTACTTTTGGTTGTCCACCTACTAAAGCTAAAAGATTAATACCAAAACTTGACTGAAGTGCGGTTTGCTTATAAAGATTATTAAGTAAAACATTGGCGTTGACGTCACGTCTTAGTTCAATTACAATACGCATCCCAGTACGATCCGATTCATCACGCAGGTCTGTAATACCTTCGATTTTCTTGTCACGTACTAACTCAGCAATCTTTTCAATCAAACGCGCTTTATTTACTTGGTACGGGATTTCAGTGAAGATAATCCGTGGCTTACCATTATGCTCTTCAATACTTGATTTCGCACGTAGGGTTATTGAACCCCTTCCTGTTTGATAAGCTTTGCGAATTCCTGAACGACCTAATATTTCAGCCCCTGTTGGGAAATCTGGCCCTGGAATATACTCCATTAATTCAGGAATACTAATGTCGCGGTCTTTTGACAAAGCCAATACACCATCAATCACCTCACCTAATTGATGAGGAGGAATATTCGTTGCCATTCCTACAGCAATCCCCGATGCACCATTGATTAACAGGTTAGGAAATCTCGCTGGGAGAACGAGTGGCTCGCGCTCACTGCCGTCGTAATTATCTTGATAATCAATGGTATCTTTGTTAATATCACGGACAAGCTCCATTGATATCTTTGACATCTTCGCTTCTGTATAACGCATCGCAGCTGCAGAGTCTCCATCGACAGAACCAAAGTTTCCGTGTCCATCAACTAACATATAGCGGAAGCTGAAGTCTTGCGCCATACGAACCATCGTTTCATATACCGCAGAATCACCATGTGGATGGTATTTACCAATTACTTCACCAACAATACGCGCAGATTTTTTATAAGCTTTATCAGAAGTAATTCCTAGTTCATTCATCGCAAACAAAATACGACGATGTACTGGTTTTAATCCGTCACGAACATCAGGAAGGGCACGGCTGACGATAACGCTCATCGCATAGTCCATAAAGGATGCTTTCATTTCCTGACTAATATTTCTTTCTAATACTCTAGATTGATCTTGCTCAGCCATTACTTAAACCTCCATCTTCAAGCCTATATATCAAGATTTTGCACATATTGCGCGTTTTCCTGGATAAAATCACGGCGCGGTTCTACACGGTCACCCATTAAAATTTCAAATATCTCATCAGCTTTAATTGCATCTTCTAGTGTTACTTGAAGTACTGTGCGATGCTCTGGGTCCATTGTGGTTTCCCAAAGTTGCGTTGGGTTCATCTCACCTAACCCTTTATAACGCTGAATACCTAGTTTATCTTTATTCGGGATTCCTTTTAGCGCTTCTTCTAATTCCTTATCCGTATAAACATAACTCACTTCTTTTCCTTGCTTAATTTGATAAAGAGGCGGTTGTGCAATATAAACATAGCCATTTTCAATTAACGGACGCATATAACGATAGAAGAACGTTAAAATTAGTGTACGTATATGAGCACCATCCACATCGGCATCGGTCATAATAATAATCTTATGGTAGCGAGCCTTTTCAATATCGAAATCGTCGCCAATTCCTGTACCAAAAGCCGTAATCATTGCACGAATCTCATTATTTGCAAGAATCTTATCCAATCTAGCTTTTTCTACGTTGATAATTTTTCCACGTAGAGGCAAAATAGCTTGGAAGTGACGATCCCGTCCTTGTTTTGCTGATCCACCAGCTGAGTCACCCTCAACGATATAAATTTCACTTATTGAGGCGTCTTTTGAAGAACAATCTGCAAGTTTTCCAGGTAGAGAACTAACTTCAAGAGCACTCTTTCGTCTTGTAAGTTCACGTGCTTTCTTAGCAGCCTCTCTAGCTCTTGATGCCATTAAGCCTTTCTCAACAATTTTTCTAGCTACTTGTGGATGTTCAATAAGAAAACGAGAAAAATGTTCACTAAATAATGAATCTGTAATCGTTCTTGCTTCACTATTTCCTAACTTTGTTTTCGTCTGTCCCTCAAATTGAGGATCCGGGATTTTAACAGAAATGATTGCAGTTAACCCTTCACGAACATCATCACCAGTTAAATTAGGATCAGTTTCCTTAAAGAGATTGTTTTTTCTAGCATAATCGTTAATAACACGAGTTAAGCCAGTTTTGAACCCAGATTCATGAGTTCCACCCTCGTGTGTGTTAATGTTATTAGCAAACGAGTATATATTGCTCGTATAGCTATCATTATATTGAACAGCTACTTCTACATTTAGCCCATCCTTTTCACTTTCAATATGGATTGGCTCTTCATGTAATACTTCTTTTGAACGGTTTAAATGTTCAACAAATGAAGCAATCCCACCTTCATAGTGGTATTTTGCTTCTTTCCCGTCCTCACGCTTGTCCTCTATGACAATCGTTAAACCTTTATTTAAAAATGCTAACTCGCGTAAACGTGTAGCAAGTATTTCAAATTCATAAGTTGTTGTTTCTTGGAAGATCTCAACATCAGGTTTGAAATGAATGACAGTTCCTCTTTTTTCCGTCTCTCCGATCACTTCTAAATCAGCTGCAGGAACACCTTTTTCATATTTTTGATAATGAATTTTCCCTTCGCGGTGTACATTGACTTCTAGAATTGTCGATAGAGCATTAACAACGGAAGCACCTACACCATGTAATCCACCTGATACTTTGTATCCACCGCCGCCAAATTTTCCCCCAGCATGCAGAACCGTCATGATAACTTCAACAGCTGGTCGCCCCATCTTTTCATGAATACCAACAGGAATTCCACGTCCATTATCTTCTACGGTAATACTATTATCTTCTTCAATCATTACTTTGATCGTATCGCAGTAACCAGCCATTGCTTCATCAATACTATTATCAACGATTTCCCATACAAGATGGTGTAATCCGCGTGCGCTTGTCGAACCAATATACATTCCGGGGCGTTTTCGTACGGCTTCTAAGCCCTCTAAGACTTGAATTTGACTTTCATCATAAGACTGTTGTGTTGAATGTTGTTCATTCGTCACTTTGTTCACCTTCATTCTTCATTATCGATCTAAAGTGGACATAAATGCCTCGTTACATCCTGTAAGCAATGACCTTACACCTATTTAGTGAAGCCATTGCCCATTTTTTATATGAACACTCTATTTTAACATTGGATTTAATTAAAATCTATGACATCTCACTGTCTTCATCATGCTCATAGTGAAGATCCATTAATGCTTTGCCTTGCGCTCTGCGGTTTAAAGTTAAAGATGATACCGGGGAATAATAAACTTCCTCATTAGTCAGAACGATGGACTTAATATAGTCAGTTGAAATGACAATTTTCTTTTTTCTTTTTTCTTCTTCTTTTAGATACGTACTAGTAACCTGCGATTGTTCTTTCACATCACAATTTAATATCGCAATGATATCTTTAGACCTAATAATGACATCTCCGCCTAAGTGTATAAACAAATGTGTCACCGCCTCATTTACTTAGTGATCGTTCCTTCTGAAACATGGAAAATAGCTGCTTGATTCAATGTTTGTTCATTAATTCCGCTCACATTTGTCGTTGTAACAAACGTTTGTACACGACCTTGAATCGTTCGAAGAAGATGCGACTGTCTATAATCATCTAATTCAGATAAAACATCATCCAAAAGAAGAATAGGATATTCACCAATTTCCGAATAAATCAATTCAATTTCGGCTAATTTAAGTGCAAGCGCGGTCGTTCTTTGTTGACCTTGAGATCCATATGTTTGAACATCTCGCTCATTAATAGAAAAAGCAAGGTCATCACGATGAGGCCCAAACAAAGTCACTCCTCGTTGAATTTCCCGTTCGCGCAGCTCTCGATATGTTTGATAGTATCCATCCTTTATTTTCGACAAATCTTTGTCTTCTGATACGTCAGCTGATGAGAGATAACGAATCTCTAATTTTTCTTTCCCTCTACTCACATCATGATGAATTTGCTCTGCCCAAGTTTGCAGGCGCTTAATAAACCCATATCTTCTTATCGTCACTTCTGCAGCTAACATAATCATTTGATCGGTTAAGATATCTAACATTTCTTTAGAACCTTTACCAAATTGCAATGTTTTTAATAGGTGGTTCCGCTGCTTCAACACTTTTTGGTACATGCCTAAATGGTGTAAGTAAACACGACTAATTTGACCTAGCTCCATATCCAAAAACCTTCTACGGACTTGAGGACTCCCTTTGACAAGGTTCAAATCTTCAGGTGCAAACATGACGACATTCATTGCACCAACATACTCACTTAGCTTTTTCTGTTCAAGTCCGTTGATTTTCCCTTTCTTTCCCTTTACCGAAAGGATCAATTCAATATCTAATGAGCTTGTTTTTTTAGCTATCTCTCCTTGAATCCGCGCAAATTCTTCGCCCCATCCAATTAACTCTTTATCTTTAGAAGTTCGATGGGATTTAGCAAGAGCTAACACAAAAATTGATTCAAGGATATTGGTTTTGCCTTGTGCATTCTCCCCTAGAAAGACATTCACTTGTTTATGAAACGATAATTCTACTTTTTTATAATTACGGAATTGTCTGAGAGTAAGTTGCTTTATATACAAAAGCGATTCCCCCTATTTCGAGACAATTTGAAATTTCGTTCCACCTTCAAGCGTTACGGTGTCGCCAGGTACTAATTTTTTCCCACGGCGATTTTCTTCTTCGTCGTTCACAAAGACAACATACTCAGAAAGATACCATTTAGCCATACCACCTGTATCAATAATTCCCGCTTCTTTCAGCATTTGCCCCAGTGTTATGTAAGCTGTTGAAATGACGATTGAATCCATGCTTTATCACTCTTTCTGTATTAAAATCATTCTTAGCTAGTCATGTAGCAAATTGAAGACAGCAATTCATACGTGAGTTGCTGTCTTTTTCTCGTTCATTTGATTATTCTTCTTTTATTGTACTAAACGTACAGGATTTTTGCCAATCCCTCTTATGGATTAATATGTGCGGACTGGCGAAAACAGATGTAAGTAGTGGTCATGTTCAATTGGCCTAATAACAAAAGGACTCATTGCACCTGTAAAAGTAATATTCACTTCTTCGCTATCGATAACTTTTAACGCATCAATGATATTTTTTCCGTTAAAAGAAATCCGCATATCTTCTCCTTGCATCTCCGTTTCAATATTTTCTGTTACCTTTCCTACTTCAGGAGAGATGGAAGTAATCTCAACATTGCCGCTATCTAACGTTTTTAAGTTAATGACGTTATTCTTTCCTTCTCTCGAAAGCAACAATGCTCGTTCTAATGTTTGCAAGAATGGTTTTGTTTTTAATTTTAACGATGTTTTTGATTGGGAAGGAATCATACTTTTTGTAACTGGATACTTTCCTTCAAGCAGCCTTGAGAAAAATAATAGGTTTTTCAACTTAAAAAGAATTTGATTTTCGGTGACGACAACATCAATAAGCTCATTCGTATCATCAATGATTTTACTTAATTCATTTAAACTCTTCCCAGGAATAACCACATTCGAAAACGATAATGCTTCGTCATTTTTCTCAATCGTTGCTTTTCTCATTGCTAAACGATGACTATCTGTTGCAGTACAGATTAATCCACCCTCTTCAGTCTCTAAGTTTACACCTGTCAACACTGGACGTGTTTCCTGAGTGGACACCGCGAATACAGTTTGTCGAATCATGTTTTTAAGCATGTCTTGAGGTAAACGGAATAATAAATCCTCCTCAAGTTGCGGCAATCGCGGATACTCTTCTGGATCAAGTCCATTTAAATTAAAGACAGAAGAACCCGAACGAATTGTTGTGGCAAATTGATCTTGGACAATTAACTCCACATTAGTACCAGGTAACTTTTTAACAATTTCAGCAAAAAAACGAGCCTGTAAGACAATGCTCCCTTTTTCTTCAATATGAACAATTTCAGATCCATCTTCTTCTTTAGGGATAAATACTTCTATCGATACATCCGAGTCACTACCAGTAAGAGTCAAACCCTCATTACCAGCCACAATTTTTATTCCCGTTAATATAGGGATTGTTGTCCGTGAAGAAACAGCTTTTGCTACATTTTGAACATCATGAACAAAGCGATCACGATTGATAGAAAAATGCATATTAAAACTCCTTAATTAATATATTTATGTTTTTAAAAGAATAGTAATAATAGTAATAGGGCTTGTGGATTTGTGGATAACCCTAGTTTTAAGCAAAATACCAGCCTGTCCACATGTTGATAATGTGTTAATAGGCTGGTTTACTTTATTCACAGTGTTCACAGATTCTATGATTCCTAATACTATTAATTTCTTAATAAATCCATTAACTCTTGGATTTTTTCCTGTAACTCTTGGTCACTAGCAAGCAATTTAGAAATTTTTTCATGCGCGTGGATGACGGTTGTATGATCGCGTCCTCCAAATTCACTACCGATTTTAGGCAATGAAGCATCTGTTAATTCTCTAGATAAATACATGGCAATTTGCCTTGGAAAAGCGACTGATTTCGTACGTTTTTTTGCTTTGAAATCTTCCAGCTTTACGTGATAATGCTCCCCAACTAACTTCTGAATATCTATTATCGTTAATACTTTTGGTTTCGAATTAGGAATAATATCCTTTAATGCTTCTGCAGCTAGATCTGCATTCATATCTTGATTAATAAGAGAAGAATAAGCAACGACGCGAATTAACGCTCCTTCTAACTCTCTAATATTCGTATCTATTTGATTGGCGATGTAAAGCATGACTTCATTAGGAATATCAAGGTTTTCAGCTTTAGCCTTTTTTCGTAAGATAGCAATTCTCGTTTCAAGATCAGGAGGTGTAATATCCGTAATCAAGCCCCATTCAAATCGTGAACGTAATCTATCTTCTAGTGTAGGGATCTCCTTAGGAGGTCTGTCACTTGAGATGACAATTTGTTTGGATTCTTCATGTAAAGCATTAAATGTATGGAAGAATTCTTCTTGAGTTTGTTCTTTTCCAGCTAGGAATTGAATATCATCAATAAGAAGTACATCTACATTTCGATATTTGTTTCGAAAATTAACGGCTTTGTTGTCACGAATCGAGTTAATGAATTCATTTGTGAATTTTTCAGATGACAAATAAACCACTTTCGCATTCGGATTGTTATCCATTACATAATGACCAATTGCGTGCATTAAATGGGTTTTCCCGAGTCCTACACCACCATAGATAAAAAGTGGATTGTATGCTTTAGCTGGAGCTTCTGCCACAGCGAGTGAAGCTGCGTGAGCAAAACGGTTACCAGACCCAATGACAAATGTATCAAACATATATTTATCGTTTAACATCGTTTTCGATGTATTAGCAGTATTGGCTTCTTCCTTTGTTTGCTTTCTTGGTATTGGCTCAGGAATAAAATCATCTTCCATTTCATGTTGAGGAATGACGAATTTAGGTTTGAGACGTGTGCCAGTGATTTGTTCAATTGTGTCAGAGGTTAACTCTGCATAATGATCTTCAAGCCAGTCGCGTGCAAATTCATTAGGTGCAGTAATGATGATCATATCGTTTTGAATATCATTGGCTTTCGTGGCTTTTAGCCATGTTTCAAAACTAGGCTTACTCACTTTTTTTTCAATTTCAGCAAGGGCCTGTTCCCATAGGTCATGGATGTTCTCCAAAAGTTCCCCCTCCTTCTTTTCTGAATAACGAACGAACGAACACCAACTTGTCGAACCTTTGTACAAGTTGGTGGATGCAGTCGAATAAATATACATTCACACGTAAATGTGTAAAACTTATAATATAGTAGAAAAACGTATAAGTACGAGTTCTAAACAGTTTGTGGACAACCTAATCAACAGCAATTAATAGATGTCCACAACGTTACCCACAGGTTGTGGACAAAAAATATAGGGTTTTGCTTGTCCACGAGTGAAAACAATTCAATCATAGCAAAAAAATACTTTAACCGCAACGGTTTGTTGTATTTATCCACATAACACAGCATCTTGTGTTTTGTTTTTATCCACAGCACAAGATATGTGTGTAACTTGTCGATAAATTCAGGGAGAAGTCGAAAAGTGTCAGAAAGTGTTTATCCACAGGTGTGTTTTGGGAGACTTTTGTACATGGTGTTAAGAGAATCGGGGGTTATTATTAGAGTATGATGAAAAGCTGTTTAATATGTTGTTTTGTATGGAAGTTCACAGATTTTTTTAGAAAGGCGATATAAGGGACTGGTTAAAAGCTGCATATTAATAATAAATGCATCTAAAAAATGTGGAAAACTAGGTGTAATTTTTGTCGAATGAAGAAAAAACTATTTTCTCTATAATATATTTGTTGAAATTAATTCAGGACGATCAGTGAATTGAAAAGAAGAGAGAGAGGTCCAAAAGAGAAGGTTGACTTTTAAGTGAGGGTAAAAGAGGGAGAGGTCATCTCTATTATAGAAGGCTGTTTGTAAAGATTGTTGCTATAAAGGTAGTATTCCTCGAAGTGAAATGGAGCGGAAGTCACTCGACTCCTGCGGGATGCCGAGGAGGCTCGGCATCTCCCCGCGGAAAGCGAGTGGCTGGAGCGCAATGGAACGAACATGTGAAGGACGCGTAACTCATAAAAACAACAAAGTATGCGAAAACAGCCTTATAGAAAGAGTAAATATGTAAGAGTAGAAAGAAAAAAGGAAAGGTCGTCCTTTTTGTTAAGAAAAGAGCGAACATGATGGCGGTGGCTCCGCACGTTGCACGCCTAAAGGAGAAAGGCGCTCCTTTAGGCTAAAAAGAAGGCAACGGCTCCGCACATCGCTAAGAGTAGATAGAAAAAGGTAAAGTGAGACCTTTTTCTATCTACTCTTGACAAAGCACCTGCTCGTTCCTTATAATTTACAAGAATGTCTTTAAGATATAGTTAATCCTCAGGGAGGTGTAATAAATGGGAAAACCAACATTCCAACCGAATAACCGTAAGCGTAAAAAGGTACACGGTTTCCGTGCACGTATGAGCACAAAAAATGGCCGTAAAGTATTAGCTCGTCGTCGTCGTAAAGGAAGAAAAGTTTTATCTGCATAGGCCACTGAATGTCAGTGGTCTTTTTCTTCTGTTATAGATGCGTATTTAGTAGATAGGAATGAAAGAGTTCTTATTTGTTAAGGAGTGTATTTCTTGAGAAAAGAGCAACGGGTTAAAACGAATGATGAATTCTCAAAGGTATTTAAAAATGGACAATCCGTTGCAAATCGGCAGTTTGTTCTATATAAATTGGCAAAGGAAGGACAAGGTCCTTTTAGACTTGGATTATCTGTCAGTAAGAAGGTTGGCAATGCCGTCACACGCAATCAAGTAAAGCGCTATATTCGAGAAGTATTTCGCTTGAAAGAAGAGTCTATTGAAAAAAATACCGATTATGTTGTGATCGCTAGAAAGCCAGCTGCCTCCATGAGCTTTACAGAAGTCGAACAAAGCTTGCTTCATGTACTAAGGAAGGCAAGAGTACTTAAAAAAGTAAAGCGAACATAGATCGATCTTTTAAAGTGAGTTTATTCTGTTAGAGTAGGCTTTTCATATATATATGATGTAAGAGGGACAAGGAGGAGAACTCGTGCTGAAAAAATTTGGCTTGGTGGCCATGATGATTGGGCTTCTTGTTTTAATGACAGGATGTTTCAATATTGAAGAACCAATTACAAAAGATAGTACTGGTTTTTGGGATTCATATTTGGTTTATCCTTTATCATGGTTAATCATTTATTTTGCAGATATTTTTAATGGAAGCTATGGACTTTCTATTATTGTCGTTACGATTCTTTTACGTATTTTGATTTTGCCTTTAATGATTAAACAAACAAAGAGTGCAAAAGCGATGCAAGCGATCCAGCCAGAGATGCAAAAGCTTCGCGAAAAATATAGTGCGAAAGACCAAAAGACTCAACAAAAGTTACAACAAGAAATGATGGCAATGTTCCAAGAACATGGGGTTAACCCATTAGCTGGTTGTTTGCCGTTGTTTATTCAAATGCCAATTTTACTTGCATTTTATCATGCGATTATGCGTACAGGAGAAATTGGCAACCAACCATTTTTATGGTTTGAATTAGGGACACCAGACCCATTTTTCATCCTTCCAATTGTTGCGGGGATCACAACATTTATCCAACAAAAGATGATGATGGTAACAGATAACCCGCAAATGAAAATTTTATTATATGTCATGCCGATTATGATCTTCGTTTTTGCTATTTTCTTCCCAACGGCACTTACGCTTTATTGGGTAGTCGGTAACATATTTATGATCGCTCAAACTTATTTTATCACTGGGCCAAATGTCGGGAAAAATGCAGAAGAAAAAGAAGTTGCGATACAACCGGGTAAGGCAAAAAAGGGAGGTAAAAAGAAGTGATGCATATAACCGTGTTAGGGAAGACAGTTGATGAGGCCATTGCAAATGCAATGAATGAATTGCAGACAACAAGAGAGAAACTTTCATACCGTGTAATAGAGGAGCCTCAAAAAGGTTTTTTAGGTATTATAGGTTCGAAGCCTGCAAAAATTGAAGCCCATGTTCTACCTGATCCGGTTGAATTAGCGCAAAGCTTCTTAGAGGAAACTGTTCGGTTAATGGGTCATGAGACCGTCATTACTCAAACATCTTCCAAAGATCGTGTGTTGTTTGAGTTAGCAGATTCTAAAGATTCAGGTCGATTAATAGGGAAACGAGGACAAACGTTAGAGGCTCTCGAGTATTTAACAAACCTTGTTGGGAATCTACAAGATCAATCCTACACACGCTTGGAACTTGATATTGGAAATTACCGTGAACGACGAAAGCAGACACTCGAACAGCTTGCCATCCGTGTAGCAAAAAAAGCAAAGGATACGGGGAAATCATTACCCTTAGAGGCAATGAATGCCCTTGAGCGAAAAATCGTTCATGAAAGGCTTAAATCCGTTTCAGGTGTTGTAACAGAATCAGAAGGAAAAGGGGCAAACCGACATATTGTCATTAAGCCTCAATAGAAGAAAAAGTCCTCGAGGCTGTTGAAAAGGGAGAAGTTCATCCTTTTTCAACAGCCTCTCTTTTATGGAAGCCATTGAAAAAGGTATAAACCAACCCTTTTCAATGCCTCGATTCAATAGCAATGGCTCCTCGTGCTGCGAGCAAGTTATGAAGAAACCATTCATAGCTTGCTCTTTAAAAAAGGCAGCAGCTCCGCACATTGCTTCGAGGAAACTGAAAAAGAAAAAAGACTTTTTCTTTTTCAGTTTCCTCTCTTTCATGGTAGAGGATTTTTGTATAGAGAGTATAATGGAACTTAGCTTATCTCTTTTTATTTGCTATATCTTCTTCTATAATAAAGTTTTTATTTAAAATAAAAGAACCGTCGTTTATAGGCTATATGAATTGTAAAGTAAGTCGATACTAATAAAAATAAGAACAAGTTCGTGACAAATGAGGTGAGAGGTAATGGAGTTTGATACAATAGCAGCAATATCAACTGCGCTTGGGGAAGGGGCTATTGGAATAGTTCGATTAAGTGGTGATGACGCTATTCGAATAGCTGACAAACTGTATAGTGGAAAAGATAAGCTTTCTAATGTTCCGAGTCATACAATTGTTTATGGACATATCGTTGACTCATCATCAAATGAGCAGGTAGAAGAAGCGATGATCTCGGTTATGCGAGCACCAAGAACATTTACTCGTGAGGATGTAGTTGAAATCAATTGTCATGGTGGGTTGCTTTCTGTTAATCGAGTTCTTCAATTGGCACTAAGACACGGAGCTAGACTTGCCGAGCCAGGGGAATTCACAAAGCGGGCTTTTTTGAATGGAAGAATAGACTTATCTCAAGCTGAAGGGGTTATTGACTTAATTCGTGCAAAAACAGATCGCGCG
This sequence comes from Halalkalibacter sp. HAAS-P013, assembly GCF_056619925.1. NCBI lineage: Bacteria > Bacillati > Bacillota > Bacilli > Caryophanales > Bacillaceae > Halalkalibacter > Halalkalibacter sp. HAAS-P013. The sequence goes on along the minus strand of NZ_JBWQTU010000007.1, from coordinate 114,360 downwards.
ATGAATGTCGCACTAAAACAGGTAGACGGGCGTTTGTCGAAAAAAATTGGCGTTTTGCGTCAAGCTTTGCTAGAGACTGTTGCACATGTCGAAGTCAATATTGATTACCCTGAATATGATGCTGAGACGATGACACATGGTATGTTACAAGAAAAAGCTACTTTTGTTATAAATGAAATTGATAAGCTGCTCGGAACGGCCAAACAAGGGAAAATACTGCGTGAAGGTCTATCTACAGTTATTATCGGGCGTCCAAATGTAGGGAAATCATCATTATTAAATAGTCTTGTTCATGAAAACAAGGCGATTGTGACAGATGTGGCAGGAACAACAAGAGATATTATTGAAGAGTATGTAAATGTAAAAGGTGTGCCATTAAGGCTTGTTGATACAGCTGGAATTCGCGAAACAGAAGATATTGTTGAACGTATCGGTGTTGAACGGTCGAGAGAAGTGTTAAAAAAAGCAGATCTTATCCTATTAGTGTTAAACTATGGAGAGGAGTTGTCTTCAGAAGACGAAGCGCTGTTTGAAGCGGTAGAAAAAATGAACGTCATTGTCATTGTTAATAAAACGGATGTTGAGCAAAAGATTGATCTAGAGAAAGTGAAAAAGCTAGCAGCAGACCGTCCGTTAGTTACTACCTCACTCCTTCGCGATGAGGGAGTCGATCAGCTTGAACAAGCAATTGCTGATTTGTTTTTCGAAGGTGAAATTGAAGGTGATGATGTTACGTATGTATCCAATACAAGGCATATTGCTTTACTAGAACAAGCGAAGTCAACAATTGAAGATGCGGTTGGTGCAATCGAAATGGGTGTTCCTATTGATCTCGTTCAAATAGATGTTACAAGAACATGGGAACTGCTTGGTGAAATAATTGGTGACAGTGTTCAAGAGAGTCTAATTGATCAGCTGTTCTCTCAGTTTTGTTTGGGGAAATAGCTGGGTGTGTTTGAGTTAGTGCAAGTGAACAACTTTACAATTTTTAAGCATAAAATATATATTTGATTCAAAGTGAAAGGTGCCAGGACAACTGAGCATTCTTACTAAGGAGGTTAGTTTTGTGAATTATCAAGGGGGACAATTTGACGTCATTGTTGTTGGTGCTGGGCATGCAGGGGTTGAAGCTGGACTTGCAGCAGCAAGAATGGGAGCAAAAACGTTAATGTTAACGCTGAACTTAGATGCAGTTGCTTATATGCCTTGTAATCCATCAGTTGGTGGTCCTGCAAAAGGTATTGTTGTACGGGAAATTGATGCATTAGGTGGTGAGATGGGAAGGAATATCGATAAGACCCATATTCAAATGCGAATGCTCAATACAGGAAAAGGACCTGCTGTCCGTGCATTACGTGCACAAGCAGATAAATACCTCTATCAACATGAAATGAAGAAAACAATAGAGGAAAATGAAAATCTTCTATTACGTCAAGGAATGGTTGAACGATTAATTATTGAAGACGGTGTTTGTAAAGGGGTTATAACGAATACCGGTGCTGAGTACAAAGCTAAAGCAGTCGTTATTACGACGGGGACTTACTTAAGAGGGAAAATCATAATAGGTGATCTAAGTTATGAAAGTGGACCTAATAACATGCAGCCATCTGTGCAGTTATCATATCATTTAAAAGAGCTTGGATTTGATATGGTTCGTTTTAAAACAGGGACACCTCCTCGTGTGAATGGAAGTACGATTGATTATGATCAAACTGAGATCCAACCAGGTGATGATAAGCCGCGTGCATTCTCTTATGAAACGACAAAATATATTACAGATCAGCTTCCTTGTTGGTTAACATATACAAGTGAAGATACGCATCAAATTATCAACAATAATTTAAGTAGATCACCAATGTATTCAGGTATGATTGAAGGAACAGGGCCGCGTTATTGTCCCTCAATTGAAGATAAAATTGTCCGTTTTAATGATAAACCGCGCCACCAAATTTTTCTGGAGCCAGAAGGAAGAAATACTTCAGAAGTGTATGTTCAAGGCTTATCGACAAGTTTACCTGAGGATGTGCAGTTAGAAATTTTAAAAACGGTTCCTGGTCTTCAAAATGTAAGAATGATGCGCCCTGGTTATGCGATTGAGTACGATGCGATGGTTCCGACACAACTATGGCCAACTCTTGAAACGAAGAAGGTTCCTGGTTTATTCACAGCAGGGCAGATTAATGGAACTTCTGGTTACGAGGAAGCGGCAGGTCAAGGTATTATGGCAGGAATCAATGCTGCAAGAAAAGCACAAGGAAAAGAAGGAATCATCCTTGACCGCTCTGAAGCGTACATTGGTGTACTCATTGATGACCTTGTAACAAAAGGTACAAATGAGCCGTATCGTTTGCTTACTTCACGTGCAGAGTATCGATTGCTACTCCGTCATGACAATGCGGATCTACGTTTAACGGAAAAGGGCCATGAAATCGGTCTGATTTCAAAAGAGCGTTATGAGCGTTTCTTGAAGAAAAAAGAACAAATTGCAAATGAGAAGAATCGCTTAGAAGGAATTATTGTTAAGCCTTCCGAACAGGTGAAAGAAATACTCGAACAGGTTGGTTCTGCGCCAATGAAAGAAGCAACAAGTGCCGCGCTGTTGTTAAAAAGACCAGAGATAACTTATCCAGATGTAGCCAAAGTAATTGAAGCTCCTTTAGAACCACTACCTGAGGATGTGACAGAGCAAGTGGAAATTCAAGTGAAGTATGAAGGGTACATTGGCAAACAACTTCAGCAAGTAGAGCGCTCGAAAAAAATGGAAAACAAAAAGATTCCTGAGGATCTAGATTACTCTGCTATTAATGGTTTAGCTACAGAAGCCAGACAGAAGTTAGCTGAAGTCCGCCCACTTTCAGTAGGGCAGGCCTCAAGGGTATCAGGTGTAAATCCTGCTGATATTTCTATTCTCCTTGTGTACCTAGAACAAGGGAAGTTAGCGAAAACCCAATAAGTGAATATGGAGAGTCGTTATGAGTAAAAAACAATTCAGTTCTTTATTGCAAGCAAAAGGAATTCAGCTTTCGGCTAAACAAGAGCAACAGTTTCAATTGTATTATCAACTGTTAGTTGAGTGGAATGAAAAAATGAACTTAACAGCCATCACAGAAGAAGATGATGTGTATTTAAAACATTTTTACGATTCAATTGCAGCGAGTTTTTATTATGATTTTGAGGATGGAAAGAAATTAATTGATGTAGGTGCAGGTGCTGGGTTTCCAAGTATTCCCCTGAAAATAATCTATCCAGAAGTGCATGTTAGCATTGTTGATTCTTTGAAAAAACGGATTGGTTTTTTAGAGCATTTAGCAAATGAACTTGGGTTAGAAAAGGTTTCGTTTTACCATGATCGAGCAGAAACGTTTGGTCAAAATCCGCAGCATCGAGAACAATATGATATAGCAACTGCACGTGCAGTTGCTAGACTTTCCGTACTTACCGAACTATGTTTGCCCTTAGTAAAAGAAAAAGGCGACTTTATTGCATTAAAGGGTGCAGGGGCATCTGAAGAATTAAAAGATGCTGAAAAAGCAATAAAAGTACTAGGCGGGAAAGTAAAAACAGATGACTTATTCTTATTACCAATTGAAGAGAGTGAGCGCCACATTATTCAAATATCAAAAGTGAAATCAACTCCTAAGAAATACCCAAGAAAGCCAGGGACACCAAATAAATTGCCTTTATAAGCTATGTTCCACGTGGAACATAGCCCTAAGGCTATACTTAAGACAGTAATAGTTTGGATAATGAGGCTTTGTTAGAAGTCTAGTAAAATAGTATAATGTTATTAGTTTAGTAGCTTCACCTATTTTTTGGAACAGAACGTTCACTTGACGATGTATGGTGTGCAGGCTATAAATGAAGTATGACTAAAAGAAGGACTAAAGCACGTGAATGTCGAATTAAATTTTAGACGGTTACTATCAGAAGGTGGTGTCAGGCGATGAGGCAACCGTTTTCACGCCTTTTTGGCTTTAGTGACAAGCAGGCGGAGGTTGAAGTTAGTGGAAACGAAGAAGCAAATGAAGGAAGCAGCAATGAAGAGGTTAGGGAAATAACTGTTTCAGATATAGTACCAAATCGTTTTCAGCCGCGAACAGTATTTGATGAAGAACGAATTGCTGAACTGGCTCAAACGATCCGAACACATGGAGTTATTCAACCGATTGTGGTACGGGAGAGGGACGGTAAGTTTGAAATCATTGCAGGTGAACGTAGATGGCGAGCGGTAACAAAGCTCGGTTGGGGGAAGATCCCTGCGCTCGTTAAGGAATTCAATGATTCTCAAACTGCATCTGTTGCATTAATTGAGAACCTTCAAAGAGAAGGATTAACAGCAATTGAAGAGGCGATTGCTTATGCAAAACTAATAGACTTGCATGGCTTAACACAAGAGAGCTTAGCTCAGCGTCTCGGAAAAGGTCAGTCAACGGTTGCTAATAAATTGCGCTTGTTGAATTTACCAGAAGCTGTCCAAAATGCAATACTGGAACGCCTGATTTCTGAACGGCATGCACGTGCATTGCTATCATTAAAAAACGAAGAACTACAAGTGAAATTGTTAGAAGAAATTGTAGAAAAACAATTGAATGTAAAGCAGACAGAAGAAAGAGTAAAGTTTCTTCTAGAAGGGCAACCCAATCAGAAAAAGAAACCAACACGCAAATCGTACTCAAAAGATATGCGTATTGCGATGAATACCATTCGTCAGTCAGTTGATATGGTAGTAAAGAGTGGGTTACATGTAGATACAAATGAAGAAGAGCATGATGAATTCTATCAATTTACAATACGAATTCCTAAAAAATAATAATCTATCTGCAATGTTATACTGTTGCGTGCCCTATTATGGGAATATGAGTCATATATTATTGTCTTGTGTTTTTAACGTGAGTTCTTTTGAAACACTACTCATAACGGTCTTTAAAAGCATGCGACGGCTTAGCTCATTGCTTCTGAGGATCTATCAAAAGGTTAAAAACGAACCTTTTGATAGATCCTCTTTGTTTTTTCGATATTTTTATAAAAAAGATTGCGACAAATTGTGTTAAAATAAAAGAGTTCGAGTTATGGATGGAAAGTAGGTGACAGCGTGGCCAAAATCATTGCTGTAGCAAATCAAAAAGGTGGCGTCGGCAAAACGACGACAGCTGTCAATTTAAGTGCTTGTTTAGCGCATATTGGTAAAAGAGTTTTGCTTGTTGACATTGATCCACAAGGAAATGCAACAAGTGGGGTAGGTGTTGAAAAAGGTGATGTCGATGAGTGTGTCTATGACATTCTTGTCGAAGATGTTGAAGCGATTGATGTGGTCAAATCAACATCTGTGGAACGCTTAGATGTTTTACCTTCTACCATTCAATTATCAGGTGCAGAGATTGAACTTGTTCCAACAATTTCACGAGAAGTTCGTTTGAAACGAGCTCTGTCAACAGTATCAGAAAACTATGATTTTATTTTTGTTGATTGTCCACCTTCTTTAGGTTTATTGACAATTAATGCTTTAACGGCGTCAGATTCAGTTTTAATACCCGTTCAGTGTGAATACTACGCACTAGAGGGTTTGAGCCAATTACTAAATACAGTTCGTCTTGTTCAAAAACATCTAAATACAGACCTTGAAATTGAAGGGGTTTTATTAACGATGTTAGATGCACGAACGAACCTTGGAATACAAGTTATTGACGAAGTGAAAAAGTATTTTCGTGAAAAGGTGTTCGATACGATTATTCCTAGAAATGTTCGCTTAGGTGAAGCGCCAAGTCATGGACAACCAATTATAACGTATGATGCTAAGTCACGAGGTGCAGAAGTGTATTTAGATCTAGCAAAGGAAGTGGTGGCGAGTGGCGAAAGGGTTAGGTAAAGGGTTACAAGCGTTTTTTCCTGAACCGGACGAGGAGATCCAAGATAAGGTTGAACAAATTGCAATGTCGCAGTTACGTCCAAATCCTTATCAACCTCGGAAAACTTTCACAGAACAGGCAATAGTAGAGCTTTCAGAATCTATTGCTGAGCATGGTATTTTGCAGCCGATTATTGCGAGGAAAAGCATAAAAGGCTATGAAATTGTCGTTGGTGAAAGGCGCTTTCGTGCAGCAGAGAAAGCTGGCTTAAAGGAAGTTCCTGTTGTCATTAAAGACTTAGATGAACAAAAGATGATGGAGCTAGCTCTTATTGAAAATCTTCAACGCGAAGATTTAAATCCTATTGAGGAAGCAACTGCCTATGAGAAGTTAATGGAGCATTTATCGCTGACTCAAGAACAGCTTGCAGCTCGCTTAGGGAAGAGTCGACCTCATATTGCTAACCACCTACGTTTGTTGAATCTTCCTAAATTAGTTCAAGAGTTTATTTCAGATGGCAAACTTTCAATGGGACATGGACGAGCTTTATTGGGCTTGAAAGATAAGCAGAAGTTGTCAGCTCTTCTTGAGAAAATATTGAAAGAAAAGTTAAGTGTCCGTGAAGTTGAAGAGATAGTCAATCAAATCAATGAGAGAGTTCCACGTGAAACAAGTCGTAAAAAAGTGACGCTTACTCCTTTTCTAAAAGAGAGACAAGATGTACTTAGAACTCGTTTAGGGACATCGGTTGCTATTAAACCAGGTAAGAAAAAAGGGAAAATAGAGATTGATTATTTTTCAGAAGAAGATTTGGAACGGATAGTTCAATTGTTAGATTCTGAGAACCGTTCATAACAGTATAGAAGGGATCTTAGATTCTGTTCTACGATAATACAAGAAAGTGGAAACTTTGGAGGGCACTGAAATAGTCTCTTTTAGCAAATTCGAGGAAGCAACAATGGCTCCACTCGTTGCGCGCCTGCTATGAGAAACCCACTCATAGCAGGCTTAAGACAAAGCAACGGTTCCTCTCATTGTTTAAAGACCACTGAAAAATAGGTAAAAACCCTACCTTTTTCAGCGGCCTCGAAACTTGGTGCTTCTTGTATTATCGTAGAAGAAGGTGACTTGTCGGGTCACCTTCTTTTTATATGATTAAATGGTAAAGTGTGCTACTGTTAGTGCGTTCACTTGATTAATGGAGGAAAGGACAAAAGCAAATGATATATTTTGATCATGCTGCATCATCATATCCGAAGCCAGAACAAGTGGCTATAGCTATGCATGAAGCTGTTACTAGCTATAGCGCGAATCCTGGTCGTGGCGGGCATAAGCTCGCTGAACAAGCGAGACAGGTTATCGAACAAGCGAGAAAGAAAATAGCGACGATGTTTAGTGCGCCAAATAAAAAACATGTTTGGTTTTATCAAAATGCAACAATGGCTCTTAATCAGGCAATACTTGGTTTCCCCTTTAAAGAAGGAGACCATGTTGTAGCAACGATGTTTGAACATAATTCCATTATAAGGCCACTTGAAAAACTAGCTTCAGAAAAAGGGATTACTATTACATATGTTGAGCCTAATGAAGAAGGGGTCATTTCAGTAGAAGAGTTTAAAAAGGCTTGCACTGAGAAAACACGTATGTTTGCTATTTCTCATGCATCCAATGTAACTGGTGCTGTCGTTTCAGTAAGTGAGGTGACGAAGATTGCTAAAGAGCAAGAGATTGTCGTTTTGCTAGACGCTTCTCAAACAGCTGGAACGATTCCTATTGATATAGAAAAGGAAGGAATTGATTTACTAGCTTTTGCTGGACATAAATCTTTATTAGGGCCACAAGGGACTGGGGTTTTAATATCAAAAGACGATTATAATCTATCTCCATTAGTGGTAGGAGGGACGGGAAGCGAATCTGAGCTTCTTCATCAACCACAAAGTTGGCCTAATCGGTATGAGGCAGGTACGTTGAATACACCAGGAATTGCTGGTCTTTCAGCCGGAATTGATGCAGTCGTTGAGATGGGAATAGAGGCTATATGGAAACATGAAAAAGAGCTTATGGATCACTTCTTAAAAGGACTTGCGGGCATTTCGGGATTAACTAGCTATGGACCATCTGATTCGTCAAAGAGAGTTGCAGTCATTTCACTTGAAATAGATGGGATTGATAGTCATGAAGCAGCGATGATCTTAGATGAACATTATCAAATTGCTGTTCGAGCTGGAATGCACTGTGCGCCAAAAACTCACCAAGCATTACAAACAAGCGAGAATGGACTTATTCGCGTAAGTTTTGGCCCGTATAACACGATAAAAGAAGTGGATACACTTTTGGAAGCTATAGAAGAGATTAGAATGGCATTTTTGTAGGCTAGGAGAAGAGAGAATGGTTTTAACGGGAACACTTGTCAATGGTCTTGCTATTGTGGTAGCGGCTGTTGTAGGATTATTAGTTCGAAACATACCAGAAAAAATGAAAACAACGACAATGCAGGGAATTGCTCTTGCTGTTGTCGTTTTAGGAATTGGAATGGCTCTTAAAAGCGAACAGTTTCTCATTGTCATTGGTAGTCTTGTTATTGGTGGTATTATTGGGGAGAAAATAGATATAGAAGAACGTTTAAATCGAGTAGGCGCTTGGATTGAGACGAAAGTAGGAGCAACAGAAGATGGAGCGATTGCGAAAGCTTTTGTCACAACAACATTAATTTACGTTGTTGGTGCGATGGCAGTTCTCGGTGCATTAGATAGCGGTTTACGTGGTGATCACTCTGTTCTTTATACGAAGTCATTGCTTGATGGGTTCTCAGCTCTTATTTTCACTTCGACATTAGGAATAGGTGTGATCTTCTCAGCTATACCAGTTGTACTTTATCAAGGTGGAATTGCACTACTTGCAACTCAAATCAACCAATTTGTACCGACCGTTCTAATGGACAACTTCATTGTTGAGATGACAGCTACTGGAGGAGTCATGATTATTGCAATTGGTTTAAATATATTAGGGATTTTGCAAATAAGGGTAGCAAATCTACTACCTAGCATTGTAATTGTAGCAATTCTTGTTATCGCTATGCATTACATTGGTTATTAGCCTAATAAAATGAAACGCCTCTGTAGACAAATTCCTACAGAGGCGTTTCATTTTTGGAGCGCAATAAAATTTGTGGCTTTAAACGTAATGATTGCAAAAGAGATGTAGAAGCAATTTGTTCAGGAAGGCGTTGGTCAGTTGCTACGATCGTCTCTGCCATTGTCTCTGCCATTTGCATCACGGTGTGCAACCTTGTATTTTGTAAGACAAAATACTCCATCATCCCCCCGATGTTGACAATACCTGTCATATGAATATCACCAATAGAAGGGAGTTTCTTTTGAACAGCAGCACCTGGTTGTACAGGGCCGTCCGCTAGTGAGATCTTTCCAACACTATTCATCCTGCCAAGACATGCATCAATGGCTAAAATAAAAGGTCTGGAATGGTTTTCTTTTATTTCTGCTAAACGCTTTTCTAAATTAACAGCATGCACTGGATTTTCTAACGTTCCATAAACATGGAATCTCTTCAAGTGAGCAGATTCTAACTTTGTTCCAATTAATGGACCTAGTGAATCACCAGTAGATCGATCAGTACCGATACAAACAACGACGAGGTCGCGCTTACTATGAATTTCCGTCATATTAAAAAGTTGATCAGATAATTGCTTAACCGCTGTTGCATCTTCCATATGAACACGGATGGGAGAACTTTTTTTTCCAAACAGACGATGGTTTGTACTCATAACCTCGCCTCCTTTGCCATAGTAGTAACAGTATACGGAACTTTTTTCCTTTCTATACATAAATAGTTCACAATATCCTACATACACTTTTATACAGCACTTAGTAGAGGACGAGGAGAGGATTTTATATGGTGGGAAATGGGTTAAAATGGATGTTTCTTATAATAGGTACAATGATTGGAGCTGGTTATGCTTCTGGAAGAGAGCTATGGGAATTTTTTGGTGCTGAAAGTGGACTAGCAATTATTCTTTTTGCCGTTCTTTTTATTATTTCAGTGAAAGTTATCTTAAACATTAGCTATGAAAATAAGTCGAAACATTATTTACCTGTGTTACAAGTATTGATGGGAAAGCGTCTCTCTCAGATGTATGACGTCATGATTATCATTTATTTATTTTCAACAACGGTTATCATGCTCGCTGGTGGTGGGGCGACGTTAGAAGTTATTCATATCCCGTATTGGCTAGGTACTCTTATTATAGGTGGAATGGTGGTCATACTTTTTCTATGGGATACGAAGGGAATGACATCGATGAATGCTTTCATAATCCCTATTCTCATCGTTTTTTTAATTGCTATTTTACTAGCATTTCAATATTTAAAAGGATTTCCTATTGAATTTAAGATAGATGCACAGCATAATTGGCCGTCTGCTTTAACGTTTACAGCACTAAATATTTTACCTCTAATTGCTGTTCTTGGTGCGATTGGTCACGAAATAAAGCACAAGGGAGAGATGTGGATTGCTTCATTAGGGAGCGGGATTATCTTAGGTTCGATTTCATTTTTGTATAACGAGTCATTGCTTCAAGTAGCCAGCGATATTATGTTGTATGAAATCCCGCTATTTGCAATTCTGAAACATTACCCATATTTTATGATGTTAATTATGTCAGCTTTATTATGGCTTGCTATTTATACAACAGCAGCAGCTGGTGTATTTGGATTACTATCAAGGATGAGAGCCTGGGTAAAAGGGCCAGCTTGGTTAATAGCTCTTTTGTTAATTGCAATTATGGCACCACTGACGACATTTGGTTTTTCAACTCTTATTTCTGTTCTTTACCCACTCTATGGCGTGTTAAACTTATTTGTTTTGGCTTCCATTTTGTTGTATCCGATTATGAACCACAGGGCGCTGCAGTCAAAGTAGGGAAACAAGAAAGGGAGTCTAGTTAAAATCAAGTTCTCCTTCTTTTCTTTGAATTGAAATGTTGTAGTATATCTATCCATAAAGATATAGGTTTCTCGACTCAACTAGCCTTTTTCGTGTATAATAACAACCAATAAAAGGCTGTTTGAAAAAGGAGGCATCCTGTATGGTTAATAAAGAGTTTGCTCTCCATGATGTTGTAGAGATGAAAAAGCAGCATCCTTGTGGGGAAAATCGTTGGAAGATCATTCGAATGGGGATGGATGTCCGTATTAAGTGCCTCGGTTGTGAGCATAGTGTCATGCTTCCTCGGAAGGATTTTGCTAAGAAACTAAAAAAAGTAATAGAGCAAGGGTCTTAATAAAGTAAGTCGATAAATAGGTGCACGTCCCTAATTGGAGGCCACTAAAAAGGGAAAAACCAACCCTTTTCAGTGCCTTGATTATGTAGAAATGGCTCCGTACGTTGCGCGCCTTCTATGAGTGGTTTTCTCATAGAAGGCTTTTTAAATGATTGCAACGGCTCTGCACATTACTTAGAATGCACTGAAAAGGTAAAAAACGACCTTTTTCAGTGCCCTCCTATATTGCCTTGTCTTTTTATTGTGTAATCACTATAATTGGTATGGTTGAAAAGGTTTCTTATTTTTTTATTCACACAAAGTTTTGCTCTTATTGCTGTTATTTACGTTCATATAATAGAAGAAGGAAGTGAGTATTTTGGCTTTAACAACTGGAATCGTCGGTTTGCCAAATGTGGGAAAGTCGACTTTATTTAATGCAATTACACAAGCTGGAGCTGAATCAGCAAATTACCCTTTTTGTACGATTGATCCGAATGTGGGAATCGTAGAGGTACCTGACCATCGCCTGCAAAAGCTAACAGAACTCGTAGAACCGAAAAAAACAATCCCTACTGCATTTGAATTTACGGATATTGCTGGAATTGTGGAAGGGGCAAGTAAAGGAGAAGGGTTAGGAAATAAATTTCTTTCGCACATTCGCCAAGTGGATGCAATTTCTCATGTTGTTCGTTGTTTTGCCGACGATAACATTACTCACGTTTCTGGAGGAGTTAATCCGATTCGTGATATTGAAGTGATTAACCTTGAGCTAATTTTGGCTGACTTTGAGTCGATTGAGAAGCGTATTACACGTGTAGCTAAATTAGCAAAAACAAAAGATAAAGAAGCGGTCGCTGAGTTAGAAGTACTAGAACTTCTTCGCAATGCATTTGAAGAAGAAAAACCAGCCCGCAGCATTGATTTTACAGATGAACAACAAAAAATTGTAAAACAACTTCATCTTCTTACAAGTAAGCCAGTTCTATATGTAGCCAATGTAAGTGAAGAAGATTTGCTTTCACCAGAAGATAATGATTATGTAAAACAAGTAAAAGAGTTTGCTACAGCAGAAGGCAGTCAAGTTATTCTTGTTTGTGCCAAAATTGAATCAGAAATTGCCGAGCTAGAAGGCGAAGAAAAGGAAATGTTCCTTGAAGAATTAGGAATCAAAGAGTCAGGACTTGATCAATTGATCCGTGCAGCATATGACTTACTTGGGTTACAAACGTATTTCACAGCAGGTGTCCAAGAAGTACGAGCATGGACTTTCAGAAAAGGAACAAAAGCCCCTCAAGCAGCAGGAATTATCCATACAGACTTCGAACGTGGCTTTATTCGCGCAGAGGTAGTATCATACGATGACTTAGTCGACGCAGGAACAATGGCTGTCGCTAAAGAAAGAGGAAAAGTACGCCTAGAAGGAAAAGAATACGTCGTCCAAGACGGAGATGTAGTCCACTTTAGATTTAATGTATAAGAGCAACAAGAAAAAGGCCACGCACTTAGGCCTTTTTCTTGTTGCTCGAAGCAATGAGCGAAGCCGCCGTAAAGGTTTTAAGCTTTTTGAGTGGCCTTCTCAAAAAGCGCACGGCGAGAGGAGCCATAGCCATCAACGAGTAAGCGTGGGAAGGTTTTTAAAAGGCCACGCACTTAGGCCTTTTTTTGTTTCTAAATGCTCTGTATAAAATATAACAAGCAACTTGAGGACTTCAAGTTACTGATAGTATAATAAACAAAAGAATTTTCGACCCAACTCTACATTTTTTTGACAAAATGTAACATCAATTTAAAAACACCTTGCAGTAGGAAATTCAGTCTGTTATAATCGATAAATGCGAGTGCAATGACTCATATGATTTAGAGTTAATGCTCCTTGCTCCGATCATGGAGCCGCTAGACCAAAAGGAGGTGGACCGGAATGCGTAAGTACGAAATTATGTACATCATCGCTCCAAACCTAGAAGAAGCAGCTACTAAAGAAGTTATCGAGCGTTTTAATAACGTTTTAACTACTAATGGTGCTGAAATTGAAAAGGTTAACGAGATGGGTAAGCGTCGTTTAGCATATGAAATCAACGATTTTCGTGAAGGTTTCTACGTATTGTTAAATGTACAAGCTAACTCAGAAGCGATTGCAGAATTCAACCGTCTTATTAAGATCAACGATAACATTATTCGTGTTCTTATTACAAAAGACGAAGAATAATTTATTTATGAAGTGGGAGGGGTTCGAATGCTGAACCGAGTCGTGCTAGTTGGGCGTTTAACACGCGACCCAGAACTACGTTACACACCAAATGGAGTAGCAGTTGCTAACTTTACATTGGCAGTAAATCGTCCATTTTCTAATCAACAAGGTGAGCGCGAAGCAGATTTTATTAACTGTGTCATTTGGCGCAAGCAAGCAGAAAATGTTGCTAACTATTTAAAAAAAGGTAGCTTAGCAGGTGTAGATGGCCGAATCCAAACACGTAGCTATGACAACAATGAAGGAAAACGCGTTTTCATCACAGAAGTTATGGCGGAAAGTGTTCAATTCCTTGAGCCACGAGGAGCCAATTCTAACTCCAATCAAGGACAAGGAAATGATTACTTTGGTGGTGGATCTGCTCCAAGTGGGAACGACTTTGGTGGTAGGCAGCAGAACAATAATCAAAACCGTTCATCTGGTGGATTTAATGAGGATCCATTTGCAAATGACGGGAAGCCGATTGATATCTCGGATGATGATTTGCCATTCTAACGACCTCTCTTACTGCTTGTAGGAAAATAATGGGTTTGATAAATAATAATCTGAAAGGAGTGCTGTCTCATGGCTCGTCGTGGTCGTCCAAAGCGTCGTAAAGTTTGTTTCTTCACTGTAAACAAAATTACGAAAATCGATTATAAAGATACGGATCTTCTAAAACGTTTCATTTCAGAGCGCGGTAAAATCTTACCTCGTCGTGTAACTGGAACTTCAGCGAAGTACCAACGTCAATTAACAATTGCTATTAAGCGTTCTCGTCAAATCGCTTTATTGCCTTATGTTAATGAAGTAAACTAATTATTTAAAAGCATGACAGAAGTCTTTTTCTGTCATGCTTTTTTAATTTTACAGTCCAGTGCACTCGACAAAGTTTTGCCATGATTTGTTGGATCGTTCTAGCATGATCTGAGTCAGCGCTTTAATTTTAAGAGTAAGTACGCTAAAATAGATCAAGGACTATTTATATTAGTGAATTGACTGTTATTAGTTGAAGACGAGGTGTCAGTATGAAGAACACAAGAGTGTTAACAGAAGGAGCTTTGCTTGCTTCTGTGTTTGCAATACTTTTGGCTATAACTACTTATGTCCCTCTTTTGGGTATGATAACGGTGTGGGCTTTGCCATTGCCGTTTATTGTCTACACATATCGAAGAGGATTAAAGGCTGGATTGTTATTTTGGGTTGTAGCCTTCTTTTTAGCGTTTGTGGTTGGAGGTTTGGTGACAGTTCCAAGTACCTTCATCTTTGGTAGTGGAGGTATCATTGTAGGTGAGCTCTACCGACGTAAACTATCAGGGTTTGGCGTGCTAATTGGGGCTGGTTTGGTTTATACGGTTAATGCATTGCTTATGTTCTTAGTGCTTGTCCTTATAATTGGGGAAAATCCAATGCAAATGGCAATCGATTTAACGAGAGAACAAATGGAATTAGCTCAATCAACATTAGGTTCGTTTGGACAAACTACTGATCAACTTGAGCAAGCATTTGAATTAATTAATAACCTTGTCTATTTGGCACCTGTCATGATTGTAGGAATGGGGGTTACTCTTGCTTTAATTACGAAGCTACTTAGCTATTTTCTTTTGAAAAGGTTAGGCCATAAGGTTAATCCGTTGCCGCCTTTTCGTGAGTGGAGTTTCCCTAAAGCATTCCTATGGTACTACTTAATTATTTTAATTTTAGCAATGATTGGTGCAGAAGAAGGTACAACGATGTTTATGGTGATTTGGAACCTGTTCCCTTTGCTTGAAATGATCATAGCTGTTCAAGGGTTGGCTGTTATTTTCTATTACTTCTATCAAAAAAAGGTGACAACAGTCGTTCCGATTGTTATTCTCGTTGGTGCAATTTTGTTGCCGCCATTACTTTATATCATTAGAATCATTGGAATTATTGATTTAGGCTTTGATTTACGAAAGCGTATTTCAAGCCAGAAAAAATAGGAGCTGACAATATGCCAAAGTTTTTATTGAAACGGTGGCACGGCTACCATATCATTATTCTATTTGCTGTGGCTTTTTTGTTTGTTAGTGTCTTAACATGGTACCAATGGCAAATTGGAGTAATTGGTTTTGTTATATTAGGTGTAATTGCTATTTATGCTGTTCAAGCGAGAATTTATTTTGAACGTGACTTAGAAAAGTATATTTTGACCTTGTCTTACCGAGTATCAAAAGCGGGCGAAGATGCTGTGACAAAGATGCCTATTGGAATGTTGCTTTTTAACGAAGAGAGGAAAATTCAATGGGCAAATCCATATGTCACTTCTGTTATTACGACAGATGTTATTGGAAAGCAAATTGAGGATATAAGTGAAGAAATTCAAACATTATTAGATGATGGGATTAGCAGTGAGACAATAAAAATTGGAGATTTGGTTTTTCATGTGTCAATTGAAGCGGATGAACGACTCATTTACTTTTTAGATGTTACCGAGAAAGAAGAGGTAAAAGAACGTTTTGAAGAAACGCAAACAGTTGTAGCTTTTATTTTACTTGATAATTATGATGAAGTAACGCAAGGAATGGAGGATCAACTCCGTAGTCGTTTAGTGAGTCAAGTGACATTGACGCTTAACAATTGGGCAAATGAAAAACAAATCTTTTTAAGAAGAACAGCATCGGATAAGTTTATTGCTATTATGAATGTCAAGGCATTAAAAGAGGTTGAGAAGAATCGTTTTGATATTCTTGATCAAATCCGGGAGATAACTGGAAAAGAAAAAGTACCTATTACATTAAGTATTGGAGTGGGTACAGGTGAAGATTCTTTAAGGGAACTAGGATTATTAGCTCAATCCAGTTTAGACTTAGCATTAGGACGAGGCGGCGATCAGGTTGCCATTAAGAGAAAGAATGGAAAGGTTACCTTTTACGGTGGGAAATCCAATGCACTTGAAAAACGGACAAGAGTAAGAGCGCGTGTCATTTCGCATGCATTGCGTGATTTTGTTTTAGAAAGTGAGCAAGTGTTTATTATGGGGCATAAAAACCCTGATATGGATGCGATTGGTGCATCTATCGGTGTCCAAAAAATAGCTGAGGTAAATGAAACGGAAGGATTTATCGTCTTAGACCCTAATGATATTAATCATGATGTGCAAAAGCTTATGGAAGAAGTTGAAGATCATGATGATTTATGGTCAAAGTTCATCACACCAGCTGAAGCGTTAGAACAAATTACATCTGAAACTCTATTAATTGTTGTTGATACTCATAAACCTTCACTTGTAATAGAAGAGGCGTTGCTAAATAAGGTCGAACGAATTATTGTTCTTGACCACCATCGTCGGGGTGAGGAGTTTATTAAAGATCCAGTTCTTGTCTATATGGAGCCCTATGCTTCTTCAACAGCCGAGTTGGTAACTGAGCTGTTAGAATATCAACCGAAAAAGTTGAAAATGGATCGGTTAGAGGCAACGGCCCTATTAGCTGGAATAATTGTAGATACGAAAAGTTTTGCCGTTAGAACAGGAGCACGTACATTTGATGCAGCATCTTTTTTACGTTCAAATGGTGCAGATACGGCTTTAGTTCAAAGACTTTTGAAAGAGGACTTGGACCATTATGTAAAGCGTGCTAAATTAGTAGAAAGTGCTGAGTTTTATCATAATGGTCTTGCAATTGCCACAGCTAGTGAAGAGGAAATATATAGTCAGATTCTTATTGCTCAAGCTGCAGATACCTTACTTACGATGAAAGGGATCGTTGCATCCTTCGTCATTTCAAAACGAAAAGATGGCATTATTAGCATTAGTGCTCGTTCATTAGGCGAAGTAAATGTCCAAGTAATTATGGAACGAATGAATGGCGGAGGCCATTTGACTAATGCTGCCACTCAGCTTGAAGGCATTACGATGATCGATGCAAAAGAACAATTACAACTTGCTATAGATGATTACTTAGAAGGGGGAAAATCATAATGAAAGTTATCTTTTTAGCAGATGTGAAAGGCAAAGGGAAAAAAGGGGAAACAAAAAATGTGTCTGAAGGTTATGCAAGAAATTACTTGCTTCCGAACCAGCTAGCTGTTGAAGCTACTCAAGGGAACCTAAAAAACTTGGAGGCACAGAAAAAGAGTCAGCAGAAAAAAGCGGACGAGGAGCTTGAGCAAGCAAAAGCATATAAAGAGGAATTAGAGGCACTAACGGTTGAAATTAAAGCAAAATCAGGTGAAGGCGGCCGCCTGTTCGGTGCCATTTCAAC
The DNA here is from genome assembly GCF_056619925.1 of Halalkalibacter sp. HAAS-P013. NCBI lineage: Bacteria > Bacillati > Bacillota > Bacilli > Caryophanales > Bacillaceae > Halalkalibacter > Halalkalibacter sp. HAAS-P013. The sequence continues at coordinate 96,780 of NZ_JBWQTU010000007.1, read as the reverse complement.
AAAGCAAATTGCTGAAACATTAAAGAAGATGAAGAAAAAAGTCGACAAGCGTAAAATTATGCTTGATGATCCAATTCGTGCATTAGGCTACACAAATGTGCCAATTAAGATCCATCCGGACGTCGTTGCAACAGTGAAAGTCCATGTTGTTGAAGAAAAATAAATGTTTGGCTGATGAGGGTGTCCTAGTAATGGACACCCTCTATGCAATGACAATCGTTAATCTAGGAGAGGAGAGAGAGCATGAGTGACTTGTTTGCAGACCGTACCCCACCACAGAATATTGAAGCTGAGCAAGCAGTCTTAGGTGCTATTTTCTTAGCAGATGAAGCGCTCGTTACCGCTTCAGAACGATTATTACCAGATGACTTTTACCGCGCAGCTCATCAGCGAGTTTATCAAGTTATGCTTGATCTGGCTGAAAAGGGAGAACCTGTCGATCTCGTTACTGTAACTTCAGAGCTACAAGATAGAAAGTGGCTAGAAGAGATCGGTGGGGTTGCTTATTTAGGTGATTTAGCGAACGCAGTTCCAACGGCAGCAAATGTCGATTATTATAGTAGAATTGTTGAAGAAAAGTCTGTATTACGCAGGTTGATAAAGGTAGCAACAAATATTGCTGCAGATGGGTATGCGAGTGAAGAAGAAGTCGATACGATTTTAACAGAGGCTGAAAAAACAATTCTAGACGTTTCACAACGAAAAAATACGAGTGCGTTTATATCAATTAAAGATGTTTTAATAGAAACGTACGACAAAATTGAAGAGTTGCAAAATCATTCAGGTGAGATCACAGGGATTCCAACTGGCTTCGTAGAGTTAGATCGAATGACAGCTGGGTTCCAGCGCAATGATTTAATTATTGTTGCCGCTCGTCCATCAGTTGGTAAAACGGCTTTTGCACTTAATATTTCACAAAATGTCGCGACAAGAGCGGGAGAGAATGTAGCCATCTTTAGTTTGGAGATGGGGGCGAGCCAGCTTGTTCAACGTATGCTTTGTGCTGAGGGGAATATCGATGCCCAAAGGATGAGAACAGGGGCTCTAACCTCTGAAGACTGGCAAAAGTTAACAATGGCAATGGGGAGCCTTGCTAAAGCTGGTATATACATTGATGATACGCCTGGGGTGAAAGTCAATGATATTCGTGCAAAATGCCGTAGATTAAAACAGGAACATGGCTTAGGGATGATTATGATTGATTACTTGCAGCTTATTCAAGGAAACGGCAAATCGGGTGAAAACAGGCAACAGGAAGTATCAGAGATCTCCCGTACGCTAAAGCAAATTGCCCGTGAGCTTGAGGTTCCTGTTATTGCCCTTTCTCAGCTTTCTCGTGGGGTAGAATCGCGCCAAGATAAACGTCCAATGATGTCAGATATTCGTGAATCAGGAAGTATTGAGCAGGATGCTGATATCGTTGCTTTCTTGTATCGTGACGATTACTATGACAAGGAAACAGAGAACCAAAACATAATTGAAATTATTATCGCAAAGCAACGTAACGGTCCAGTTGGGACAGTAGAGCTTGCCTTTGTAAAGGAATATAATAAGTTCGTTAACTTAGAACGACGTCATGATGAGAGTAATATGCCACCAGGAGCGTAAAAGATTTAGAACAAACAGGGCGAACTTCCCTGTTTGTTCTAAATCGAAGCGATGAGCGGAACCGCCGTAATGTTTTAAGCCTTTTAGGAGTGGGTTTCTCCTAAAAGGCGCACGGCGAGAGAAGCCATCGCAAGCATGTTCGCACTGTTAAAAGACAAACAGGGCGAACTTCCCTGTTTGTTCTAAATCGAAAAAGAGTGTCACTAATTAGATTGACACTCTTTTTTAGTAATGATGGATGGGGCTAAAAAACTTCTCTAGGACGAAAATAAAGGGAAGTAGCAGATAAAAAGCTATAAGACATACTTCCTTTTTGAAATTGAATAACTAAAACGAACAAAAAAATAAAAACTAATTTTGAACGTTCGTGTTTTGCATTGACGCACGTTTTCCAAGTTGGTATACTTATCAGTGGCTTTGGAAATAGTTAAAATAATTATGTAGATACAGTAGTGAAGGTGGAGGTGCATCACATGTCATCAGTTGTTGTTGTAGGTACACAATGGGGCGATGAAGGAAAAGGAAAGATTACTGATTATCTTTCAGAGAAAGCGGAAGTGGTTGCTCGTTACCAAGGTGGTAATAACGCAGGACATACGATCGTTTTCGGCGGGACGAAATACAAACTTCATTTAATTCCATCTGGGATTTTCTATAAAGATAAAGCTTGTGTGATTGGTAACGGTATGGTTATTGATCCAAAAGCACTTGTTGAGGAATTGGCTTATTTACATGAGCGTAATGTAGATACAAGCAATCTTCGCATTAGTAACCGTGCTCACGTTATTCTTCCATATCACCTTAAGCTAGACATTGTTGAGGAAGAGCGTAAAGGTGCTAATAAAATTGGTACAACGAAAAAAGGAATCGGTCCAGCTTATATGGACAAAGCTGCTCGTATTGGAATTCGAATTGCTGATTTATTGGATAAAGAAGTGTTTGAAGAAAAATTAGAGCGCAACCTTCAAGAGAAAAATCGTCTTTTTGAAAAGTATTATGAAGTAGGCGGGTTCACAAAAGAAGAGATCCTTGATGAATACTTCGAGTATGGTCAGCAAATTGCTCAGTATGTATGTGATACATCTGTTGTCCTAAACGATGCTTTAGACGAAGGACGTCGTGTTTTATTTGAAGGTGCTCAAGGGGTAATGCTTGATATTGACCAGGGTACATACCCATTTGTTACATCTTCAAACCCAATTGCTGGTGGAGTAACAATTGGTTCTGGGGTAGGTCCTTCAAAAATTAATCACGTTGTGGGTGTATCAAAAGCATATACAACACGTGTAGGTGACGGCCCATTCCCAACAGAATTACATGATGAAATTGGCGACACAATTCGTGAAGTTGGAAATGAGTACGGAACAACAACTGGTCGCCCGCGTCGTGTTGGTTGGTTTGATAGCGTCGTTGTTCGTCATGCTCGTCGTGTAAGTGGGATTACAGATTTATCACTAAACTCGATTGATGTGTTAACAGGTATTAAAACATTAAAAATTTGTACATCTTATAAATACCGTGGAGAAGTAATGGAAGAGTTTCCTGCGAGCTTAAAAGTTCTTGCAGAGTGTGAGCCTGTATACGAAGAGCTTCCTGGTTGGGAAGAAGATATTACTGGCGTGAAAACACTAAGCGAACTTCCAGCTAATGCACGTCACTATATTGAGCGTGTATCACAGCTAACAGGTATTCCTTTAACGGTCTTCTCAGTAGGCCCAGACCGCAACCAAACAAACCTCGTACGTGGGGTATTTGCCTAGATTTTAAGAAAAAGGGTGGGTTTCCCCTTTTTCTTAAAATCGAAGCGATGAGCGGAGCCGCCGTAATGTTTTAAGCCTTTTAGGAACGGGTTTCTCCTAAAAGGCGCACGGCGAGTGGAGCCATCGCAAAGCATGTACGCACTGGCTAAGATAAAAGGATGGTTTCCTAATCAAATTAAGGGTGCAAATGATAACTGCACCCTTCCATTTTGTCGAAATGTATAGTAAGAAAATCCGACAAAAAAACACTTTGAATTTTTTTAGAAAAACACTTGCACTAAGAAAAATGCTATGGTATTATAAATCTTGTCGCTGAGAGAAAAGACAAGCGACAAAGAAGTAAAACAGCAAGAGCCATTAGCTCAGTTGGTAGAGCATCTGACTTTTAATCAGAGGGTCGAAGGTTCGAGTCCTTCATGGCTCACCACTTTTTAAATAAAGTGGCCCGTTGGTCAAGCGGTTAAGACACCGCCCTTTCACGGCGGTAACACGGGTTCGAATCCCGTACGGGTCACCATTTACAAAAAAAAATTGGTCCGGTAGTTCAGTTGGTTAGAATGCCTGCCTGTCACGCAGGAGGTCGCGGGTTCGAGTCCCGTCCGGACCGCCATTTAATTTCATATATTTTTTGTGGCTCAGTAGCTCAGTCGGTAGAGCAATGGACTGAAAATCCATGTGTCGGCGGTTCGATTCCGTCCTGAGCCACCATTTTGTTTTTGCCGGCCTAGCTCAATTGGTAGAGCAACTGACTTGTAATCAGTAGGTTGGGGGTTCAAGTCCTCTGGCCGGCACTTTAATCCGTGTGGAATTTTCCATGCGGATTTTATTTTGTTTTGTGACTAAATTCCCTAAAATAACCAAAAATATGACAACAGTATTACAATCTGTTTTTAGGCCGATTTTTTTGTTCCTTTGTTATTAGAATATGCTAGAATTAAAAAGGTTGCCGAATCTTGTCAAAAAATATCATTCTATTACATAGAGGTTTTGTTTTTAAGTAGGAGGAGAAAATGTTAGTTCAGGAAAATCAAAGCAAACAAGAACAACTACAAATTGAATTACCCCGAAAGAAATACATTCAAACAATTCTAGCTTTTTTATTAACTATACTGGTTTCTTTTGCTTTTACAAGTCAGATTGAAGCAGATGAACGATCTGTTCTTACCATCTATCATGTGTATGTCGATGATCAACATCTCGGGGTTATCGAAAACGATGATCCAATCTATGAATATATGAATGAGTTAGAAGAGAAGCATGAAGAAAAATTCCCTGATTTATCGCTGTCTGTAGGGGAAAATGTTCGAGTGATTCCAGAGTTCGTTTTTAACAAAGAAGACGAAGATGAAGAAGTGTTAACGAAACTAGAAGATGAATCAATCGTTCAAGCAGAGGCTGTTGCCTTAGTCATAAATGAAAAGCCAATTGTCTATGTAGCGAGCCTTGAAGAAGCGGAAGAAGTATTACAATTGCTTATTACACAATATGTGGATGAAGAAAAATATGAGCAATTTTTAGATGCCGAAAAAGAAGATGGTCAATTAGATGTTGGTGAAAAGCAAATTACGAGTGTGACTCTTACAGAGGAAATTACTGAGGAAGAAGTATTGGTTTTTCCAGAGGAAGTTGTTTCTGTTAAAGACGCTATTAAAAAGTTTAACAAAGGTGTATTAGAAGAGCAGCCATATACCGTTAAAGAGGGCGACGTACTAGGTACGATAGCAAGTGATCATAACCTTACTACTTCAGAGCTTCTAGAGCTAAATTCAGAGTTAGATAGAGATAGTGTCATACGTGTTGGTGATGAGATGAAAGTACAAGCTTATAAACCAGTTGTCAAAGTTCTATCAACTTATGTAACAAAAAAAGAAGAAGAGATTCCTTTTGAGACAGAAGTGCGAGAGGATGACTCGATGTTTAAAGGCGACCAAATAGTAACGCAAGAAGGTCAAGCCGGTGTGCAAGTGATTGAATATGAAGTAACAGAAGAAAACGGCAGCCTAACAAAGAGAAGTGTTCTTTCTGAGGAAGTTACAAAAGAGCCTGTGAAGAAAGTAGTTACAAAAGGAACAAAAGTGATTCCGTCGCGTGGGTCAGGAACACTGGGTTGGCCTGCAGTTGGTGGCTATATTTCAAGTTATCAAGGAAATCGCTGGGGCAGGTTCCATCGTGGAATTGATATTGCAAGACCTAGCAATTACAATATATTAGCTAGTGATAACGGTACAGTTACATTTGCTGGGACTCAAGGTGGTTATGGGAATCTTGTTCGAATCAACCACAATAATGGAATGGAAACGTTGTATGCTCATTTAGCTTCAATTGATGTGAGCGTTGGACAAACAGTTTCTAAAGGACAAAAAATTGGTGTGATGGGGCAAACAGGGAACTCCACTGGAATCCATTTACACTTTGAAGTCTATCAAAATGGTCAATTAAAAAATCCAATGGATTTTCTAAATCGTTAAGTAAGAGACGTTCCTCTTTTTGAGGGGCGTTTTTTTGTAAGTGATTTTGTGTGAAAATAGCTGGATTACCAGTCGTTCCTATCAACGCAGGGTACTTACATATGTTAGAATGAATAGTAGACTACAATGGACGGGAGAGATCTGCATAATGGATAAACGTATTTTAGTTGTAGATGATGAAAGACCAATAGCAGATATATTAAAGTTCAATCTTGAAAAAGAAGGATATGATGTCATTTGTGCCTACGATGGTTTAGAGGCCATTGACCTTGTTAATAAAGAAGAACCTGATTTAATCTTACTAGATATTATGCTTCCGCATAAAGACGGAATGGAAGTGTGCAGAGAGGTCCGGAAGAAATTCGATATTCCAATTATTATGTTAACAGCTAAGGACTCAGAGATAGACAAAGTATTAGGACTAGAGCTTGGGGCAGACGATTATGTGACGAAGCCATTTAGCACGAGAGAATTGTTAGCTCGTGTGAAGGCGAACTTGCGCCGTCATAAGACAAGTGGAGAAGAAGCATCAAATCAAAAGGAAATAGCCGTTGGAGACTTAATAATTTATCCAGAAGCATACCAAGTAAAGAAACGCGGCGAAGCTATTGATTTAACTCATCGTGAGTTTGAATTGATTCATTATTTAGCAAAACATCTTGAACAAGTCATGACACGAGAGCATCTATTGCAAGCAGTATGGGGCTATGATTATTTTGGAGATGTGCGGACAGTCGACGTAACGGTTCGTAGACTGCGTGAAAAAGTAGAGGACAACCCTAGTTATCCTATTTGGATTATTACAAGACGAGGGGTAGGGTATTATTTATCATCACCTGAACCAAAGGAGCAATCATAAATGGATCGAAAAGTTGGCTTTTTTAAGTCGATCCAGTTCAAATTAATCATTATCTATGTATTGATTATATTTATTGCTATTCAAATTATTGGTGTGTACTTTACGAGGCAGTTAGAAAGTCAACTTGTTTCGAATTATTTTGAAATGCTAGATGATCGCGCCAACTTATTATCATTCAACCTTGCCCAGGAAATGACGAAAAACAAAGACGATCGTAGTGCATTGACATCCAATATTAACAGTCTGCTTCGTGATACATTTACAATTGATCAGTCAGAGGTTCAGGTAATTGATCAGAATCGTGTCGTTATAAGTACATCTAATCTATCAAATCGCCATATTGTTGGCCAGCAAAGTACAGAGGTTCGAGTAAAGCGAGCATTACTCGGAAATAAGTTCGAAGATGTGCTGCGTGATCCGGTAACAGGTCACAGGATGCGTGTACTTGCTGTGCCTATAAAAACGGATGATGGGTCTATTGGTGCTTTATATATTGAGGCATCGATGGAAGATATTTATAGCCAAATTGGACAGATTAATAGCATTTTACTTAGTGGGACATTTATTGCCTTAATTATTTCTTCAGTGTTGGTTATTCTTGTTGCAAGGACCATTACATCACCAATCATGGATATGAGAAAGCAAACAATGCGAATGGGCCGAGGCGATTTTACAAAACAAGTAAAAGTTTATAGCGCTGATGAGATTGGGCAGTTAGCTTCATCTTTTAATGATCTAACGATGAAGCTTCAAGATGCAACCTTAACCAGGGATCGCGAGCAGAAACGGTTAAAGTCTGTGTTGACACATATGACTGACGGTGTAATTGCAACCGATCAAAATGGAAGAATTATATTAATGAACAAAAGAGCTGAAGAACTATTAACTGTCTCTAGTCATGCTGTTATGGGTCAGTTGCTGCCAGATGTTCTTCGTTTATCGGATACATTTGCACTATATGATTTATATGAACACTCGGATTCTGTTCTTCTTGACTTTAGTACGTCTGAAGAAGAGTATTTGCTTGAAGCGAACTTCTCGGTCATTCAAGAAAAGGATGGACCAATTAATGGTCTTATTACTGTTTTACATGATGTCACTGAGCAAGAGAAAATTGAGCATGAACGTCGTGAATTTGTAGCGAATGTTTCTCATGAATTACGAACGCCGCTTACAACAATGAAGAGTTATTTAGAAGCTCTAGAAGATGGTGCGATGTCTGATAAAGAACTAGGACCGCGGTTTTTAAGTGTAACTCAAAATGAAACAGAGCGAATGATTCGACTAGTGAATGATTTGCTGCAGCTTTCTAAAATTGATACTAAAGATTATAAATTGAAGTTCCAATCTGTTGATGTTGGATTGTTCCTTCATGATATTATCGATCGATTCGAGATGATTGCTGAAGAAAAGGAAATCACCTTTACTAGAAAAATACCAGCAAAACCTACGTATGCTAAAATGGCGGCAGATAAGATGACACAAGTGATTGATAATGTTATTTCAAATGCGATGAAGTACTCACCAGAGGGGGGCAATATTACAATTGCTATGCTTCATCAAGGACATCAATTGCAAATTAGTATTTCCGACCAAGGGATGGGAATTCCAAGAGAGAGTCAGGCGAAAATATTTGACCGTTTTTATCGTGTTGATAAAGCAAGAGCAAGGAGTGTTGGTGGAACAGGTCTTGGATTGGCGATTGCTAAGGAGCTTATTCATGCCCATAAAGGAGAAATTTGGGCTGAAAGTGAGTATAGAAAAGGAACAACGATCTTCTTTACATTGCCATATTATGCAATGAAGGAGGGGGAACGATGAACTACGAGCATATAAAATCAACCATTCTAATTGGATTGATTGGGATAAGTATCATTTTGACTTGGCAGCTCTATACCTATCAGCCAGAAATAGCCCTTCTTGATGATACCGTATCAAGATATGTTCCTGACTCTATGAATGAAGAACGTGAAGAGCGGACGATTTCAGAAGTAATTATACCTGAACAAATCATTGTTCATCGTGACGAAGAGTATGCCATGATTCCAAAAGATGCAAACGAGTTTGAACAGCTATATAAAAAGCTGTTTACAGCAAACTTTTATGAAGTGAATATGCTTTCAACTGATAGTTTCCCGACACAAGAAACAAACAGTGGAGTTGAGTTTATTTTTCCTGACGCCATTCCAATAGCAGTCTTTCAAAACGTATTTGGTTTAAATGAAGAAGAAGTCGTCTTTCCATCTATTGAGGTTGATCGCTTGTTTCTTTATGTAGAAGAGAACGATAAAATTCATATGCAAATTTTATCAAGTGAAGAAGGTCGATTAGTAGAATTTGAAACTAGCTTATCAGTTCGAGAGTTTGAAGAAATATATGTTGGAAAGTTTGAAGAGTTCATTAAAGTATCAACTGTATTGAATGAGTCAGAGTACGCGGATCGTCTTAATGAGAATGTTTATGTACCATCTGAGCCTGTAATAGCTGAAAGATTATCTTTTGCTACTACAGCTTTGTCTGCTGAATTTTATAAACAATCTCTCTTTACAGATCCAGGTTCAGTAAAATTTTATCAGCAAACGGATGGTGAAGATTCATATACAGATGGAAATCGAATCATTACGATGCAAAATAATGGCTTATTTATGGAGTATTTCAATCCTGTATTCATTGAAACACAAGAGCGAAATACGAAGCATATTGTTCAAAGTAGTTACGAGTTCATTAATGGCCACGGGGGCTGGACGAATGATTATTTCCTCTCTAGCTGGAACACATCGGATATTCGCGATGAGGCAACGTATCGAATGCATGTGAACGGGTTACCTGTAATTACGTTTGAAGGACAAGGAGATATGGCTTTACACATTAGTCGTTCAGGGAATCAGATTGTTAGTTACACAAGGCCCTTATTTGAGCTTGATTCGTTTCCGATTGATGCAAGAGAGCAAATACAGCTACCTTCTGGTAAGGAGGTACTTGAACAATTAAAGAAACAAGAGTTCTTTGATGAAAGAAGATTAACAAAAGTAACGGTTGGATATGAGATGGTCACAAGAAGTACCTCATTTGTGACCATTGAGCCGCATTGGTTTATTAACTACGGCAACAGGTGGCAAAAGGTAACCTTTGATAAGGAAGAAGGTGACGCCAATGGATTGGAGTAGAACAAAAACTATTTTCATTATCACCTTCTTGCTTCTGAATGTGTTCTTATCGTGGCAATTGATTGAAACACATAATATGAATCAGATTAGTATGATAACAGAAGCAACGATTCAAGAAGTATTACGAGAAAATAATGTGACAATAGAAGTAGATTTACCAGAAGAAGATTCTTCAGGACTGCTAGTCGTCGGAAAACATACCGATTTGTCGCAAGAAGATGTTCCAGCTCTTGATGAACAAGCACTCGATTTAATTGATAAATACACACTCTTGTCTGAGTTAGAAGAACCTTTTGCGTTATCGCGTGAGGATTTTTCATCAGAACTGAGTACATTTTTATCAACTTATGTATTTGAGGGAGACGAATACCGACTTGGTGGATTTGATTCAGAGAGAAATCGTGTATTTTTGTACCAATCGTTTGGAGATAAGACTGCTTACACATTGGATGATGAACCACTCATTCTTCAGCTTGATGAACACCTGCAAATTGTCAGCTATCAACAGCGTTATTTTCAGTTTGAAGAACAAGACGGAGAAGAACGTGAAATGCTTTCAAGCTTAAAAGCGATTGAAGTTCTATTAAATGACCAACTAGTGCGACCGAATCAAACGATTACGAATGTCCAATTTGGTTATTATAGCTTTTTTAGTCCAACAGGTGATGTTCAAGTGTTTGCTCCAATGTGGCGTGTTACAGTCGATGAAGAAACGTATTTAGTTCATGCCATAGGTGGGTCTGTACAGCAGCTCACATAAGTTTTGGTGAGGGGAATGATTATAAATGACATTACGCTTTAGTGTACTGGCAAGCGGCAGTACAGGCAATGCTGTCTATGTAGAGACAGAAGAGCAGCGTTTACTTATAGATGCAGGTTTAAGTGGAAAGAAAATGGACGAGCTCTTTCAAAGGATTAATCGAGATCCTAAAGAGTTAAATGGAATTCTCGTAAGTCATGAACATTCAGACCATATTAAAGGGGTCGGAATATTTGCTAGAAAGCATAAGCTTCCTATTTACGCGAACGAAAAAACGTGGAAAGCAATGGAAGGTCAGCTTGGGACGATTGCTACTGATCAAAAGTTCACGTTCGCAACAGGAGAAGTGAAGACGTTTGGAAACATCGATGTCGAATCATTTGGTGTCTCGCATGATGCAGCAGAACCGATGTTTTTCACGTTTCACCATGAAGGGAAAAAGCTTGTTTTAGCAACAGATATGGGCTATGTAAGTGACCGGATAAAAGGAACGATTGATAAGGCAGATATTTTCATTTTTGAATCGAATCATGATATGAATATGCTTCGAATGGGACGCTATCCGTGGAGTGTGAAACGTCGAATTCTAAGCGACGTAGGACACGTGTCTAATGAGGATGCAGCGCTTGCTCTATCAGATGTGATTGGAGACAATACAAGCCGTATTTATTTGGCTCATTTAAGCCTTGATAATAATATGAAAGATTTAGCTCGTCTCTCGGTTGAACAAGTGTTAAAAGAGCAAGGAATGGCCATAGGAGAGCAATTTGAGCTATATGACACGGACCCACAAAGCCCAACTGCATTAGCAGTAGTTTAGGAAAAAGCAGGAATTTAGTATAGAGGTCATTGAAATAGGTCAAAACCGTACCTTTTTCAGTGGCCTCTTTCTTTGGTATTTTTTGTAGAAAAGATGAGTACAGCAGTGGTTTTCATGACTATGCGGCAATTTTGTTGGGAATTATAGAAGAAGTGTAAAAAATATATGAAAAACGTTTAAGTCACTATTTTTTAGGCAAATTCTTATTATAATAAGAAGTAAATATGACTAATTAATTAGGAAAAAAGGGTGGTGTTACAAAATGGGTTATTATGATGATCATGTAACAGAGCAAGTAAGTAGACGCAACAATCGGAATCGTGGAATTCCTATCATCACAGCGTTTATTGGATCAATCATCGGGGGATTGTGTGTATTATTTTCAATTCCTATTCTATCTAACTTTGGACTATTACCATATAATTTGAACACCGAGCCTGAGTCGGTAGCTGTATTTGATTCAGAAACACCGCAAGAGGGACTGCAAACGGTGAGTCTTGATGTAAATAGCAACGTCACACAGGCGGTAGACAGAGTTTCTGATGCCGTTGTTGGAGTGATTAACATGCAACAATCCAACTTCTTTTCTTCATCTGAAACGAACGAAGGAACAGGTTCTGGTGTCGTTTATAAGAAGAGTGGAGATAAAGCGTATGTTGTGACAAATCACCACGTCATTGAACGTGCGAATGAAATTGAAGTAAGCCTAGCAGATGGTACTAGAGTACCAGCAAAATTACTAGGAACAGATGTCATCACAGATTTAGCTGTTCTTGAAATTGACGGTGAAAATGTAGAAACAGTGGCAGAGTTCGGTAGTTCAGAGACGTTACGTGTAGGAGAGCCAGCTCTAGCAATTGGAAATCCATTAGGTCTGCGTTTTTCTAGTACAGTAACACAAGGAATTATTAGTGCAACAGAGCGTAGTATTCCAGTAGACTTAACAGGAAATGGCCAAATCGATTGGCACGCAGAGGTACTGCAAACAGATGCAGCGATCAACCCAGGAAATAGCGGTGGTGCATTAGTGAATATTGAGGGGCAGGTTATCGGTATCAACTCAATGAAGATTGCGCAAAGCTCTGTTGAAGGGATCGGCTTTGCGATTCCAACAGCCATTGCTCTTCCTGTTATAGAAGACTTAGAAAGCATTGGTGAAGTACGTCGACCGCAATTAGGGGTTGGAATTCGTTCATTAAATGAGATTCCTAGTGCTTATTGGCAAGAAACATTAAAGCTTCCTGAAGATATCAAAGGTGGAGTCGTCATTACAAGTATTGCACCAACATCCCCAGCAGATCGTGCTGGACTGCAAGAGTATGACGTCATTGTAGAAATTGACGGAGAAGAAATAGGAGACGGACACGACTTACGAAAATTCCTCTACACAGAAAAGAAAATAGGCGATGAAGTAGACGTCACCATTTACCGAAACGGAAACCGCGAAGTCATCAAAGTACAACTAGCAGAACAACAAAGTTTTTAAAGACTTAAAGGAAAAAGGTCGGTTTTTACCTTTTTCCTTTAAGTCGAAGCACTGAGCGGAGCCGCCGTAATGTTTTAAGCCTTTTGAGTGGTCTTCTCAAAAGGCGCACGGCGAGAGGAGCCAGTGCAACCCATGATCGCACTATTAATGATAAAGGTCAGTTTGTGACCTTTTTCTTTATGGCGAAGCACTGAGCGAAGCTGCCGTAATGTTTTAAGCCTTTTGAGTGATCTTCGCAGGAAGGCGCGCAGCGAACGGAGCCAGTGCAACCCATGTTCGCACTATTCATAATGAAAGGTCGCTCTTTGCCTTTTTTTCTTTATGGCGAAGCACTGAGCGAAGCCGCCGTAATGTTTTAAGCCTTTTGAGTGATCTTCGCAGGAAGGCGCACGGCGAGAGAAGCTAGTGCAAATCATGTTTGCACTATTAATGATAAAGGTCGCTCTTTGACCTTTTTTCTTTATGGCGAAGCACTGAGCGAAGCCGCCGTAATGTTTTAAGCCTTTTGAGTGATCTTCGCAGGAAGGCGCACGGCGAGAGAAGCCAGTGCAAATCATGTTTGCACTATTTATCGATAAGGCACTGCACAGTCATGCAGTCAGTAAATGTTACGTTAGAGCAGATGAGAACCCCATTTCTCACTGCTCTCTTTCTATCTCGTTTATCCACAGCTCCAAAATAGGGTATGCTATAATGGAAAATGCAATAAGGAAGGACGTTATAATATGTATTATGCTTGCAATGAACACATTGAAGTGGCAATTGATATGGTAGTAGATGAGGCTGAATTAGCACCAGTTGTTGAAAAAGTAGAAATAAGTAAGGAGTCATTATCCACAAGCTGTAGTTTTTGTGATAGCGCAGCCATCTACAGTGTGGATACATAAAATGCTTATCCACTATGTTGATATGTGGATAACTACTGTGGATAAATGTTAGGAGGTTATACACATTGTGAATATCCAAGTTGTTACGGTCGGGAAATTAAAAGAGAAATATTTAAAGCTGGGGATAGATGAATACATAAAGCGGTTGGGTGGTTACGCAAAAATAGAAGTGATAGAGGTAGCAGATGAGAAAGCGCCAGAACAAGCTAGTGATGCAGAAATGAAACAAATAAAGGATAAAGAGGGAGAACGGATTTTAGCAAAAATTCATCCTGATACACACGTGATTGCTCTAGCAATTGAGGGAAAGATGATGACATCAGAACAGCTCGCAGATAACCTCGATAAGCTAGCTACTTATGGAAAGAGTAAGGTAGCCTTTGTTATCGGTGGATCGTTAGGATTAAGTGAAGATGTGATGAAGAGAGCAAATGAGAGTTTGTCGTTTTCAAAAATGACGTTTCCCCATCAATTGATGAAGCTTGTATTACTGGAGCAGGTTTATCGAGCTTTTCGGATAAATCGGGGTGAACCGTACCATAAGTAAATGAGGTTTTAAAAAAAATAGTAACAGCATCGTCCTGACAATAGAGAATAGTAATAGATAGTTTCGAAAAACATTCAACAAGACTTTGGAAACTACAGCAAGAAACTTCATTAAGAAGTAGCCTTAATTCTATACTTTGTGAATTGAGGCTACTTTCACCTTTGAGGAGGAAAAATGGAAAGTAGAAATGATAAAACGTAAATCTATTTAAAAGTAAAACAGAGACGGGTTTGTTAGTATTGTCGTTCCTGTTTTTGGGAAATTCATATCATAATTACAAGCAGTATATTAGATTCGCTTAACTGAAATGGCTTCACGCATTTTTTTGAGAGCGTTTTGACCTTCAATTCCTTTATTTATTAAGATGTTTACGTAAAGTACGTCAATAAGTGTAAGTTGAGCAAGGCGTGATGACAACGCTTCAGAGCGGTAGTCGGTCTCCTCAGAAACAGTATATAAAGGAATATCTACAGCACTACTAAGTGGAGACTTTGCATAGTTTGTGATCGCAACAGTTTTGGCACCAGTAGATTTAACCACGTTTAAGACATGTAAAATGTCCTTTGTTGATCCAGAATGAGAAATAAATACTGCACAATCTTTCTCAGTCATTTGTGAAGCTTTTAATAATTGGAAGTGATTATCCGTTACGGTATTTACTTTTAAACCAGTACGTATTAATTTGTGATAAGCATCCATAGCTATAATACTTGAGCCCCCACTCCCGAAAAAATCAATAGAATTAGCAGAAACAAGGGCATCTACGGCTAACATCATTTGTTCATCATTAAAAACTGCCAAAGTGTCTTCAATTGTTTTTATATTGGAGCGAAACACTTTTGAGGAAATTGTCTCCGATGTATCGCCTTCATTTACTTTTTCATGAATATCAGTAAGGGGTGTTACAACTTCTGAAGCAAGTGCAATTTTCATCGCTTGATAACCTTTAAATCCAATGCGAGTACAGAAACGAAAAACCGTAGAATCTGCAACATTTAAAACTTCTGCTAACTGATTAATTGAAAAATGTATAATTTTTTTGGGATTATCTAGTATATAATCTGCAATTTTTCTTTCCGTTACACTAAATTTAGGATAGTGTGAGCGAACACTGGCTAAACATAGCTGTTGATTTTTTTCCATCGGTATCTCTCCTATAATTACTTTCTTTATATTATACTAGAGTTGAGATGTAAAAAAAATTTCTAGTATTACTTATGGAGAAAAAATTTTTAAAAGGTGCTGCTTAAGAGATGATGACAGTTGTTTTATCACAGGGTTAAAAATCTTATTATGAATAAAAAGGTAGTGAATGTACGTGTCAAATGAAATGTTAATTCTCGTTGCTTCAGCAGGTTTTTTTTTCCTCTTATTTTTAATCGTTAAAATAAAATTACATGCATTTGTTGCTTTATTATTAGTTAGTCTAATTGTTGGTATTTTAGCAGGCATGCCTTTAAACGATGTAGTGTCCTCAATGCAAGTTGGAATGGCTGGAACTCTTGGATACATAGCAGTTGTCATTGGCTTAGGCGCCATGTTTGGTCATATGATTGAAATTTCGGGTGGAGCTGAACGTATAGCTCAAACTATGATTAAAAAGTTTGGTGAAGGTAAAGCACAATGGGCACTTGGTATTACAGGATTTTTTGTTGCCATTCCAGTATTCTTTGATGTTGGTTTTATCATTTTAATTCCTATTGTTTATAGATTGGCAAAGAAAACAGGTAAATCATTATTATACTATGGTTTGCCATTGTTAGCTGGTTTAGCTGCAACACATAGTTTTATTCCTCCAACACCCGGTCCAATTGCTGCAGCTAATTTAATTGGGGCAGAGTTAGGTTGGGTTGTTCTTTTTGGAGTCATCGCCGGAATTCCTGCTATGATTATCGCAGGGCCGCTATTTGCTAAATTCATCTCAAAAAAAATACAAGTAGATGTTCCAGAATTCATGAATTTAGAAGAAGTGGAATATGAAAAACAATTACCGAGCTTTAATCTGGTGGCCACTCTCATTCTCATTCCTTTAGTTTTAATTTTATTGAATACAATTTCAGGTTTATTAATGGAAGAGAGAAGTATAATACGTGAGATCTTAACCTTTCTTGGTCATCCATTTGTTGCTTTAATCATTGCAACGATACTAACATTCATTTTTCTTGGTACAAAACGAGGATATTCTCGTCAAGAAATACATGATATTGCTTCTAGAGCGTTAGAACCGGCAGGTATGATTATTTTAATAACAGGTGCTAGTGGAGTTTTTAAGCAGGTATTAATGGATTCAGGCGTTGGAGATGTACTAGCGATAATGATGGCAGATTCAGCATTACCACCGATCATCCTTGCTTTTTGTATTGCTGCAGTAGTTCGAATTGCAATAGGTTCAGCAACAGTTGCAATGGTAACAGCTGCAGGGTTAACAGCTCCTCTAGTGTCGACTCTAGGTTTAGATGGCCCAGTGCTAGGGTTATTAGTTATTGCTATTGCCTCAGGAGCAACTGTACTCTCACATGTAAATGACTCTGGCTTTTGGTTAATTGGGCGTTTCCTTGGATTAAGTGTAAAAGATACATTAAAAACTTGGACAGTTATGGAAACAATAATCGGCCTTGTCGGGTTTACGGTAGTTTTATTACTTGCAATGATTATTGACTAATTTCATATTCTTTTCATTGTACTAACGATAAGAGTAGTCTTTTGCTTTCAAATATTTATATAAACATTATGATCAAATTTAACTTTGTGCATAGTGTTATTTCGGTGAACCGTACCATAAGTAAATGAGGTACTTTAAAATTGAGAAGGATTGATTTATTACTAACACTTTTTCCAAAAGAAGAGAGTGAAGGGCTTGCAGATAGGTACGCATAGCCCTCTATCTGCAAAGCAACTTCAATCCTCACAGATCCCCCTTTACCATTCCTTTGGTTCATAGTTTAATTCTCTAAATAATTGTGTGCGCTCTTTCTTTGATAAATCTCTCCATTGTCCAGGGGGGAGATTTCCTAAATGGATATTCATGATTCGAGTTCTTTGCAATCGGTAGACTTCGTAGCCTAACTCTTCACACATACGGCGAATTTGACGATTTAACCCCTGTGTTAAAATAATTTGAAAATCAAATTTTGATAGCGGTCTTACTTCACAAGGAAGTGTTTTAGTACCTAATATTTTTACACCTTCAGACATATTCTTTACAAATTCAGGAGTGATAGGCTTGTCTACTGAAACGATATACTCCTTTTCATGCTTATTTTCAGCACGTAAAATCTCATTAACGATATCACCATCATTTGTTAGGAGGATTAAACCTTCTGAATCCTTATCTAATCTCCCGATATTAAAAACTCTTAATGGATGATTTACTAAATCAACAATATTTCCCTTTACTTTCTTTTCTGTTGTACTTGTAATACCTACAGGTTTATTTAAGGCAAGATAGACATTATTTCTAGCTACCCGAACGGGTGACCCATTTACTAGAACATCATCCCCAGGCTCGACTTGATCGCCTATTTGTGCACGTTTTCCATTGATTGTGACTCTTCCTTCAGTAATTAATTTGTCCGCACCTCGCCTTGATGCTTTTCCAGCTTCACTAATAAATTTATTGATGCGCATGTTAATCACGACCTTAAGTTTGATAATTGTTTATTCGCGTATCAAATATACCTTATTTTAAAGAGCGAATCAAAAACCTTATTTAATATATCACGGTGAACCTTACCACAAGTAAAATAGCAAAAAGTAAATATTACTTTTGATGAGATAGCGTTAGAAAATATAAAAAGGGTAGTTAAAGTGGTGATAACTACTTTTTTTATTTTATTTTTCCTTGTAAAATATTGTCACAACAGCACCTGTTTCGGTGTTCAGTAACCGGAACAAAAAAAGTATCATCGCATTAAGAGAGGAAATTATGATCAAGTGTAGAATAACTATTGTAGAAAGTAAGAAGAAAGCAGTGAGGGGGATAACATGAAATATCCATCTTATATTAATTTAACTAATGACTTAGTCAATGGTATTGGTGAATACTTGCAAAAGAAAAGAGTCTCACTTGATGAAGTTGTAGAGGTTTTTGCAGGTGATGGAAAATTAGGGTTACAGTTGGGGTTAAGGGAAAATTGTAATATATCAGATTTATTATTATTTTCCAGTAAAGATTATAAAGACGCTGTCAATCAAAATTGGGGAAGCGATCCAGTAGGGGTTGTAGCCGAATCAGCCTATGAGACAGTTATTCGATTTCGTGCTGAAAAAAATAGAATACGCTTACTAATTATGGGTGCACCTCCGCCAGCTAATTCATATTATTGTCCATCTTATGATGTACTTAAGGCACTTCATTATTGTTTTGACGGGGAAGTACTATATATTGGTGAAATGAATAGTTATTATTTTGCTTCTCCAAAGTTCTTTAAGCATGTAAAAGTGGTGGAGGATGATAATAAGCGGTCTTTTACTAACCTAGTAGTTAAAAATTATGATAATTCAAATGGCTATTTTACAAGTCGATGGTTTGAAAAGCCAGCAGAGGTAAAACCCTATCTACTAAAATTCAAATCATGTATGGATGAGACATGTGATTGTCTAGATAATTCAAAAATTATAAGTGATATACATGCTTATACTTGTAAAGCCTAACAGGAATTACTTGGAAACCTAAAATTATTAAGTATACTTAGTTCAGATGATGAACAAACAAAGTAATGACTTTTTGTCATGATTAATTAAAATTTGGAGGGTTGAAAACGAAAACGGTAGTAATAACAGCTGGAAGCGGTTTGCTAGGTTCAGCAGTGATAAAAGAATTTTTAGATCATGGTTATGAAGTCATTAATGCAGATATTAAGTATCCAAAAGAAGCACTTTGCAGGACAGTCATTACAGACTTAACGAATTTAGGTGAAGTCTATGGGGTATTAGCAGGTGCTGATGCAGTTGTCGATCTTGCAGCTATTCCGGTAGCGTATTCACATCCTAACGAAGCAACCTTTCAAAATAGTGTCATGTCCACTTATAACATTTTAGAAGCTGCAGGGAATTTAGGAATTAAGAAAGCGGTAACATCTTCAAGTGAGTCCTCATATGGTATATGTTTTTGCCCTTAATATTGGGGCGGATGAGACAAGTATGGATATTGAGAGTAAACAATTAATGGAAATATGCTTTCCTGATGTAAAATACTTTAGAAAAGATTTAACAGGTTTTGACCCTCTATTAAATAATGAAATGGCTAAGAAACTCTTAAATTGGAAGCCTATTCATAAATGGAGAAATTGTGTGAATCTATAATTCTATGTTTAAAATTTTTATATAGGGAGAGATAAACAAAATGGGTAGCATACAAAATACAACCACATTACATAACGGTGTAAAGATGCCATGGTTGGGCTTTGGTGTTTTTAAGGTTAAAGACGGGGAGGAAGTTGTGAATTCAGTAAAGACGGCTCTAGAAATTGGCTACAGAAGCATTGATACTGCAGCCATTTATGGAAATGAAGCAGGAGTCGGTAAAGCCTCACCGAATTGCTGAAAATGCAGATGTTTTTGATTTTGAACTATCACAAGAGGACATGGACAAAATTAATGCCCTGAATCAGGATCAACGTATGTTTGCGGATCCAGATGATTTTGATAGAGTTTAGGTTTTGTTTAAATTTAAACGGAGTAGTGGGGCCTGAGGTAGAAGCCCCAACAGGTTATGACAATTAAGAAGCCTGGTCTACCGAATCCATAGTGTATTCGTTGATGATTGACATCAATTATTCCCTTATTAAATGCTTCCCGTCTACCCAAAAATGGATAATTAGTCAAAGCAAATCCCTACTATTTATTTTATATACTTAAGGTTATGTTTAAGTAGCTTAATAGGGCTGGGCATATGCATTAATACTAAGAAATTAAAACAAATGAGTTAGAATTCGCGGTTTTAAATCCAATTTTTGGTTTAAATTTGATTTAGATTTTTTAAGTGAACAATATCATAAGTAAATGTATATCTAATTGCACTGCTAAATGTGGTGCTTTTTGCATAAAAATAGCCCAGTTATTAATCTGAGCTCTTATGTTTTTTTCAATCGCATCTTCAACAAGAATAATACATATTGGTTTGCTGAAATACTTTTTTCCATGCCTTTTTGTCTGTTTTGGGTCGTCATCGATATTATGAAGCTCGTTCCGCTGTAAATCTAGGCTGTATGAGTCGTCATCGGCATTATGAAGACCTTTTCCCATGCTTCTCTGAACTGGTTAGGCCTTCATCAGCTTTCTGAAGGGTATTAGCTTAGTCAACTCTTTGCTCTGTTGAACCTGTTAGTCTCAAAAAGGCTGTTTTTGACCTTTTGAGACACCTCCGAAGCAACTTTTGTAAGTAGGAAGGATCCCTTTCCTTCAATCCATGTATCTACAGCTCGCTCACTCCCGCGTATTCCTCTATAGCCCGAACCTACCGTAAAACGAGTAGCAAGTATTCCCCTTCCTTATCATATGAATTTAAATATAAATCCATATAATTCGAAGAAACCATCACTTCGAATCAAATGAAATGGGGAATGACATGATACAAGTAGCTGGAAGGCCGTTTTCACTAGACAATACGATGGACTTCGGAAGGATAGAAAGAATTACTATTCAACAAATGCTCAATTCGCCTGAAATGTTTTCCTATCCTTCCATGAATGAATTTAGATTTGAAATAAACATTAGAAAAAACATTATGGAAAGTGCAAAAGAGATGAATGAGAGTCAAGTGACGTTTACGATCTTTGAAAGCGCATATTGTAATCCTACATACTGGGATTTAACAAATGCTGGAGGATTTTTGTTAAGACCTGGTGTGCGACCATCTGATGCCATTGTCGATATTTATCGGAACGGTTCTCTTTATGGATTTGAATGCGCGACTGCCATCATTATTATCTTTTACCAGGCCATCTTAAAAAGTATCGGGAGACGTCATTTTAATTTTATTTTTCAAAACCTTTATTTATATAGTTGGCATACTGACCCTGACTTACAATTACACATCTTCAACTCGAATCGTTTTTTGCCTGGGGATGTTGTGTATTTTAATAATCCTGATTATCATCCCAATACGCCATGGTATCGAGGAGTAAACGCCGTCGTGTTGAGCGATGGATCGTTTTTTGGACATGGGGTTGGGATCGTGACGGCTGAACAGATGATAGAATTTTTAAATTCGGAAAGATCGCCAGGAAGTATGCAGCCTGCATACTTAGCCAATTTAATCACAAGAATTTCCCCTGCAACGTTGCTGGTATTAACTTTACAAAGTCATCGTAATTTCTATAAAAAGCAAAAAATTGTCATACACCATAATCATTGTTCCATCTCCAGTATTGTTTATCAGTTTTATCTGGATAACCATAATGACTAATTCCTTGCCAACTGTAACGAACCGGGACATCCACCCATTTATTAGGTTGACAGGTTCATATTTCAACTAGGTGAGTATAATGTAGTGTAAATATACTAACCGAAAAGGAAGTGTTGAGATATGTATGGTAACTCAAATATCCCCCCTAATATGATGGCTGGAGCAAATGTACCACCGAATATCCCTCCTAGCATGGTGGCAGGAGTAATGGATACACCTATGCCGTATTCTCCTGCTTATGGATATGGTTATGTCGCTCCTACTCATGGAAACGGCTTTGTATTAATTGTTGTCTTGTTTATTTTATTAATCATTGTAGGATCTAGTTTCCCTAAATGCTAATATAAGAGTCAAAAAGTCAGTTGTTTAAGTCCGTATAAACAACTGACTTTTTATTGTTCATGTTGTTATTTAGAAGTTTATTATTCCATTAAATAAGGTCCTTTATTAGGAGAGTTTCCAATAGTGAAGATAGTGAGTATACATATAGAAAACTGAACAACATGAGCTAATAAATGAACCGATACTGGACCAATAAAATGGACTATTTTCATATAGGGTATTAGGGTTGATATTGAATTTTAAAAAAAACTCAATTAGATACACTACGGTAAACCGTACCATAAATAATACTAAGCTGATAAAATAATAATTAAGTGACATTTGAACGAAATTGTTATGAATCATCCGTAAAATTAATAAGTAAGGGAGTCATAAAATTGAAGCTTACAAGAAGTTTGTTATATGTTTTTTTGTTCGCAAATATCTTTGGATTGCTTTATTGGATTACTATAATGTTATCAGACATTTTTAATCAATAATATGATTTAGGAATTACTAAATAAGCTTTCTTTTTTAGAAGATGAAGAGACGTTTTTTTCTTTTTTGTTTAGATAAATAGCGAATAAAATATTTAAACTAAAATACTTATCAAGACTGAAGTGATATATATTTTTCCTGAAAATAATTAATGAAAATGCATTAGTATAAAGAATGAGGCTTATTAAATTCATATTTCCTGAAAGAATAAAGTTAATATGCATAAAGAGACAAACAAGAATTGAAGGTAGGGTGAATAAACCTACTACAAGAAATATTCCCAGTATAATTTGAGTAATTGGTATTACATAGTTGAAAATCATCACATGCTCTAAAACCACATTCTCTACAAAAATTTTATAAAAGGTTGGGACATTAGGATTTTGTAAGGATTCTAATAAATATTCATTTAAAAAAAACCCTGGTTCTTTAAACCATGAGTTTTCGGTAAGTTTAGTTACCCCTGCTAATAACCAACCTATTCCAAAAAGAACACGTATTAAAACAATTAGAAATGGAAGCACTCCTATATGTTTAAAAAACTTCATTTACTACTCCTCCTTAGTATCATAGTTTCCTTAAGGAATTTATTTTTCCTTAGGTAAACTTTTTGTGTAAAAAAATTACTTGAATTTCTTTGTTTAAGATAGAAGATTTTATTTTGTTATTTACTTTAATGAATTCTATGCATTGTAGATTAGGATGTTTCCTTTGTATTAAAAAGTTTACCAAATGCAAAAAAATATGTAAATAACTATTTTAATAAATGAGTTCAAGTGATCAAGTAGATCTCATACTGTTGTGGGGGTAATGGTTATATTATGAGTCTTATCATAAGGCAATACATAATTTGTTGTTATTAGTGAATATTAACTACATAATTACAAGTTAATGATGGAGTGAAGAATTCAATGGAAAATAACCAACATATAGGTCTGACTTCAATAGAAATGGGTGCTCTGTGGAGTGCATATTTTTCAGAAACTACAACAAAGTGTATGATTATTCATTTTTTAGAGAACGTTGAAGACTCAGATATTGAGTCACTTTTAATAAATGCATTAAACATCTGCAACAAACGTATTCCTAAAATTGAGGATTTGCTTTTGAAAGAAAATTTCCCCATCCCTCAAGCATTTTCTGAAAAGGATGTATACTCAAATGCTCCACGTCTTTTTTCTGATCCCTTTTACCTCTATTATATTTGGTTTATGAGTAGTATGGAATTACAAGCTCATTCATTATCAATGGCATTGTGTGCCAGATCTGATGTGAACGATTTTTATCGAGAAGTTTTAAATGGCTCTGCTGACACAGACGTGAAGTCACGAGAATTAGCTTTAAAAAAAGGGTACTTTATTCGTGCACCATACATTCCGACTCCACAAAAAATTGACTTTGTAAAAAAGAAAAGTTTTTTAACGGGATGGTTTGGTGAACGCAGGCCTTTACATGCACTTGAAATAACTCATTTATTTAAAAATGCGATGACAAATACAATAGGCCAAACATTAATAACAGGATTCAGCCAAGTAACCAAATCAAAAGACATTCGTCATTTATTTGTAAGAGGAAAGGAAATTGCAGCTAAGCATACTAACATTTTTACTTCAATCTTAAAAGAAGAAGAACTTTCTTCCTTTGAGTCCTGGGCTGCATATGTAACTGATTCAACTAATCCACCATTTTCTGAGAAGTTGATGTTATATCATATCACTGCATTAAACGCTGTAGGTATAGGCAACTATGGAGTATCTATGTCAGCTAGTTCAAGAAGAGACCTTGGGACTCATTACACACGTTTAATGGGAGAAGTAGCACTGTTTACAGATGATGCAGCAAATCTTATGATTGAAAAAGGTTGGCTGGAACAACCTCCGCAAGCAGCTGATCGAGATCACTTAACAAGATAATTTGTAAAAAGTTATTTTAATGTAATATTTATAAATTAACAAAGGGGGTGTCTCAAAAGGTCTGTTTTTGACCTTTTGAGACACCCCCGAAGCAATGAGCGAAGTCGCTACATCTTTTAAAAGCCTTGAGAGGAGTGGGTTTCTCCTCTCAAGGCGCGTAGCGAACGGAGCCATTGCCACCTCTGTTCCGGACTATTGAGACACCCCCTAGTTATAAGTAAAAGTGAAACTGTCGCACCTGTAAAATAGGATCTCAATATCATTCAAGAAACCTTACTTCATATTATTTCCTTAAATAAGCATGTTTCCATTCATGAAGAATTATGCTCTAATATTGATAGAACAAGATGTTCATTCTGTTCTAAGAAGTGAAAGAAGTGAGGAATGAAGGTTGAAAAAGTTTAAAAAGTTTTATTTAGAGATTACAAGTATTTGTAATCTTGCTTGTAGCTTTTGTCCCCCAACAGAACGACAGAAGCAGTTCATATCTGTAGAGGATTTCTCTAAGAGATTAGACCAAATTAAACCTCACACAGACTACATTTATTTACATGTAAAAGGTGAGCCGCTGCTTCATCCTAAAATAGATCAACTGTTAGACTTAAGTCATGAAAAAGGTTTGAAAGTTAATATTACTAGTAATGGAACATTAATTAATAAAATCAAACACAAATTATTAAATAAACCTGCACTAAGGCAGATGAATTTTTCACTTCATAGCTTTGACGGGCATGTTGGTTCTACTGATAAAGAAGGTTATGTGAAGAGTATCCTTTCTTTTATTAAAGAAGCGACAAGTCAATCAGAAATGATTGTTTCGCTAAGGCTATGGAATCTCACACAAGATAATATGACGAATCTTGAAAGACAACGAAATCGTAAAATCCTTGAAATCATTGAGAAAGAATTTGGTTTAGATTACAAAATTGAAGAAAAAGTGTCCCCTGGAAGCGGTGTGAAGATAGCTGATCGGATCTTCATTAATCAAGATTACGAGTTTCAGTGGCCAGCTTTACACGAAGAAGAGGATGATGGAAGAGGCTTCTGCCATGGCCTTCGAAACCAAGCAGGTATTTTGGCGAACGGAACAGTTATCCCTTGTTGCTTAGACGGAGAGGGAGTAATCAACCTTGGAAACATTAATGAGAGCTCATTTTCTGAGATTATTGAAGGAGATAGAGCCCAAAAGCTTGTAGATGGTTTTTCACGAAGAGTGGCAGTAGAGGAACTGTGTAGGAAGTGTGGTTATCGTAAGAGGTTTGGGAAGTAGAATAAGTAAACGTTGCAGTTAAGGATGCTAGCACATGCGAAAAATGTAAAGGGGGTATCTCAAAGGTCAAAAACAGACCTTTTGAGATACCCTCTTACATTCAATAGTTCTTTTAAATTACTTTCACATTAGAACCGGACTTGCCATTTTGCACGTTTTTTCGGAGAAAAGAAACTATTTCTGCTTTTTCTTGATTCAATTCTACTTTCACAAATATCATTTGCTGCTTCAATGGTCGTAATATTTTTTGCATTTGCTTGTGAAAATACTTCGAGCAGGGAATGGTAAATGGCTTTTGTTTTATTTAAAACTCGATCTTTGTTTGGTGTATATAATTCATCTGTAACTTGAATAATTCCGCCACTATTTACAATGTAGTCAGGAGCATATAATATGCCTTTTTCCTTTAATTTTAGAGCACATTCTTCATGGAGAAGCTGATTGTTAGCTGCACCTGTAACTCCCTTTACCCGTAGTTGATCAATCGTTTGTTCATTGATAATACCGCCAATCGCACATGGTACAAAAATATCTGCATCAACCCCATAAATTTCTTCACCTTTAACTGGTACAGCTGTTCTCCCCATTTTCTTAGCCTTTTCAACTAAGTGATTTACTGTTTCTAAATTAACATCTGTTATATATAAATCAGCGCCTTCTGCTAATAGATGCTCTGCAACCTTAAAACCAACTTTCCCCAAACCTTGGATAGAGAAGCGTTTTCCTTTTAAATTTTCATTACCATATAATGTGTTTGCTACCGCTTTAATACTATAAAGAACACCGAGAGCAGTTGGAATGGACGTTTCGCCCCCACCACCATATTCTTCTGGTAATCCGGCAATACAGTTGGTTTCTTTATAAGAGTGAACAAAATCTTCTAATTCTGTACCCATATCAGTCCCTGTATAGAACCTGCCATTTAGCGATTCAACGAATTGTCCGTATGCTCGAAACAATTCAGGTGTTTTATCTTTCGCTGGATCACCGATAATCACTGCTTTTCCTCCACCAAAATCAACATCAGCTGCAGCACATTTATAAGTCATGCCTTTTGACAGTCGTAATACATCCTCTAGCGCTTCTTCTGTAGTTTCATAGTCTCTCATTCTAGTTCCACCAATGGCTGGTCCTAAAGTTGTGTCATGTATTGCAATGATTGCTTTTAAACCTGTTTCCGGATCATTGCAAAATAAAATCTGTTCATGTTCCTGCATCTTTTCAAATAAATCCATTGAAATTGTTTGCGCTGTTTCTTCGATGTTACTTTTTGTTAGAATAGTTTTCATTCCTAATTACCTCCAGTTATAAGTTCATTTGTACCAAAATGGTAAACACGTTTTTAATTAAAAGCGGTCGTTGATTTAACCGCTTTCATTAATTTGGTTTGAAAAAACGATATTAGCTAGAACTAGTAAGCTCTTTATAAGGCATTGGATTTGCACATTCAATTCTTGTCTTTTCTATATACTCAATGATGTTCGGATATAGGTCACTAACATCATCACAAGTAATATTCTCCCCATTAATGAGAGAAAAAGGTTGTACAATACATTGCCCACAATAGTTTAGACATTCATCTTCTATAACATTGACAGTAGGTAACTTGTTTAAATGAAGTTTCGCTTCCTGTAATTCATTTTTAAAGTTATTTGGGCAAAATTTCACTTTATGTTGCATTTTCAAACCCTCCTTACAAATTTAATGGTGATGTAGTGATTATAGTTACAGGTGAAAAACTTGTGCAAGTATGGATGTGAAAGCACAACCGCACTATCGCAATAAAGTAGTTTGTCCGTTATCAACATTCATATAGAAAAGAGAGATCAGAGATAATGTAAGATGTTATATCTTTATTCATCTACTAGTTTCATGCGTTAAAGTAAGCGTTTGCAAAGGGTTATACAAAATATTATTCTTTTTACAGATCCAAACTTCAATTCAAGGGGGACCTAACAATGGCCAAAGATGTAACGGAATTAAATAACCAAACAAAGAAGGATGTTTTTCCAGTAGAAAGTTTTCACCACTTGGAGCTCTACGTTGGCAATGCGAAACAGTCTGCTTATTATTTCTGTCATGCATTTGGATTTGAAATAAAAGCGTATTGTGGACTTGAAACTGGAAGTCGCGACCGTGTTTCCTATGTACTTGAACAAGGAGCCATTCGTCTTGTTGTTACAGGTTCATTGACAGATCAAACGGATGTTTCATCTTTCGTGAAGCTACATGGTGAAGGGGCAAAGGATATCGGTTTAAAGGTATCAAATGTGGAAGAAGCCTATTATGGAGCAGTTGAACGTGGGGGAATTCCGATTCGAGAGCCTTGGACAGAAAGTGATGAGAATGGTTCGGTGAAAAAAGCGGTTATCGGTACATACGGAGATGTTATACATACGTTAATCGAAACTCAAGATTATCAAGGATGTTTCTTACCAGGTTATCAACTATATGAGGGAACGAATTCCTCTACGTCATCAGGACTTGTAGGAATTGACCATGTTGTAGGAAATGTTGAAAGTATGGACGAGTGGACCACATATTATGAGAAGGTTTTTGGTTTTAGTGTACTAAGACATTTTGATGATGAAGATATTTCAACAGAATATTCAGCATTGATGTCCAAAGTTATGACAAGTGGGACTGGTCGTATCAAATTCCCAATTAATGAGCCTGCTGAAGGGAAACGAAAGTCACAAATTCAGGAGTACTTAGATTTTTATAACGGGCCTGGTGTACAGCATCTAGCTATTCTAACAAATGACATTATTACAACGGTAAGATCGTTACGAGAAAATGGTGTTGAATTTCTTGAAACACCAAATACGTATTATGAAGATTTAGTTGCTCGCGTTGGTGACATTGATGAAGATGTTAAGAAACTGCAAGAACTTAATATTTTAGTAGATCGTGATGATGAAGGTTATTTACTTCAAATTTTCACAAAACCAATTGTTGACCGTCCAACGTTATTTATTGAAATTATTCAACGTAAAGGTGCAAGAGGCTTCGGAGAAGGGAACTTTAAAGCATTGTTTGAATCAATTGAACGTGAGCAAGAGCGAAGAGGGAATATTTAATTTGAGATAATTGTTTAAGTAAATAATAGGAAGAAAGGAGTGTCAAAGTGAGTAAAAATTGCTTCAAATCTAGTAATGTAGCATTTTTATCTAATTTAATTGATTATGCCGGATTATTTCCACCTGCACAACTGCCTTTAGAGCGAGCAATACAAAATTACGCCACTTATAAATCTTATGAAGATTCATGGATGTTAGGACGCTTTGTCATACCTGCAACTAGATTAGATGAACTTGATTCTTATGTATCTTTATTCTCAGTAGAAGAGAGATTGAATATTTCAGCTATCGGTGGGCGAAGTATAGGATTTGAGGATTGTCTTCACGGTCTAGAAGTAGACTTGGCGAAACTAGCTAATTTTTGTGCAAAGCATGGAGAAGCTGTTGGGATTGATGTGTTCGAGATGCCACTTCCTCCTATCTTACCTAACCAGAAGTTACTTGAGGAGATTGCAACAAAGACAGCTAACTATAACCTGCAAACTTTCTGTGAAATGACAATGCCTCTAGGTGAAGAGTGGGAGGAGAAAATGCTCAAAACTCTTGATGAAATCGCTCAATATAACCTAAAGAATGGACCTGTGCTGGGTGTGAAGCTTCGCACAGGTGGTGTTACAGCCGATACATTCCCAACTCCGGAGCAGGTGGCGACTGTCCTAGTTGGTTGCAGTGAACGAGGCATTCCTCAGAAGTTTACAGCAGGATTGCATCATCCTATTCGGATGTATCGTGAAGAAGTCAAAACAAAGATGCATGGGTTTCTAAATGTCTTCACAGCAGGTATGTTAGCGCGGATTTACAATTTGGATAAAACTACTATAGCAAAAGTTTTAGCAGATGAAGAAGCTTCCAATTTCACTTTTACTAATAAAGGGTTTACGTGGAGGGACATGATAGTCGAAGCTTCAGACATAGAGCAACTTCGTCGGAAGGCACTTTGCTCCTATGGAAGCTGCAGCTTCGATGAACCACGTGAAGATCTTCGAACACTACAATTAATTTAATAATGGAAAGGGCTGTTGAGAATTGATGAAGTCTTTTATTAATGTCGATCCAGAATCTCACTTTCCGATTCAAAACATACCCTACGGTGTATTTAGACCATTAAGTGGGGGATCACCTCGAGTCGGAGTGGCAATTGGTGAGTATGTCTTGGATCTGTCTGTGATAGAGTCAGCTGGATTTTTTAAAGAAGTAGGGATTGAAGAAGAGGGGATCTTCAATCAACCTTCACTTAATAAATTTATGGGCCTTGGAAGCAAAGTATGGAAAATGGTGAGAAGGGAAGTTCAACAGCTTCTCATGGAGGATGAGCCGGCTTTACGTGATAATGCACCCCTTCGTAAAAAAGCTATTATTAGTTCAAATGACGTCGAGTTATTATTACCGGCACAAATCGGCGACTATACGGACTTCTATGCATCAAAAGAACATGCTACAAATGTCGGAACGATGTTTAGAGGAAAAGAAAATGCACTGATGCCGAACTGGACCCATTTACCAATAGGGTACCATGGGAGAGCGAGTTCAGTTGTAATAAGTGGTACGGATGTGTATCGACCAAAAGGACAAATGAAACCAGCTGGTGAAGAAAATCCCATTTTTGGACCGACCAAACAACTTGATATTGAGTTAGAAATGGGCTGGTTCATTGGACCAGGGAATGAACAAGGCAAACCGATTGCCATTGCAGATGCTGAAGATCAAATCTTTGGACTAGTATTGGTAAACGACTGGAGTGCTCGCGATATTCAGGCTTGGGAGTACCAGCCACTTGGGCCATTTTTGGCTAAAAATTTTGCAACATCGATATCGCCATGGGTTATTCCCCTTGAAGCACTGGACCCATTTCGAGTTGAAGGGCCAAAACAGGATCCAACTCCATTGCCGTATCTTCAAAAAGAGGGAGCAAGCTCGTTTGATATTAATCTTGAAGTCTATTTAAAGGGAAAAAGGATGGAAAAGGCACAAAAACTCGTCTCAACGAATTTCAGCTATCTCTACTGGAGTATGGCCCAGCAAATTAGTCACCATACAATCGCTGGATGTAATCTACAGCCAGGAGATTTACACGCATCTGGAACAATAAGCGGACCTGAGAAAGAACAACGTGGCAGCTTATTAGAATTGACTTGGCGAGGAGCGGAACCAATTCAATTGGAAAATGGCGAACAACGAGTATGGGTTGAAGACGAGGATGTCTTAACGATAACTGGTTGGTGTCAAGGAGAAGGATATCGAATAGGATTTGGAGAAGTAACTGGGCGAATCCTTCCAGCAGTGGATTAACATAAGTTTAGGTTGTATGTATCAATCATTTAAGGAGGGTAAATTAATGCCATTTTATAAACAAATGGGAGAGATCCCTAATAAAAGACATACGGTTTTTCGTAAAGAGGATGGGTCATTATTTCGTGAACAAGTGATGGGGACGAAAGGGTTTTCTGGCATACAATCGATTTTGTACCACCACAATCCACCTACAAGTATTGTTAAATCAGATTTGCTAGAGGATTGTAGAATTCAATATGAGGAACAAAGTAACCTAGCTCCACGTCATTTACATTCTCATCAATATAATGAATCAACAGATGCAGTGTCGGGAAGGCAATATTTACTCGGAAACGAAGATGTCCTCATTGGTGTTGTGAACCCTACTAAACAGATGGATTACTTCTATCGAAATGGTGATGGCGATGAAGTGTTATTTGTACATTTTGGGTCAGGTAAGGTTGAATCGACATTTGGAACTGTAA
This sequence comes from Halalkalibacter sp. HAAS-P013, assembly GCF_056619925.1. Classification (NCBI taxonomy): domain Bacteria; kingdom Bacillati; phylum Bacillota; class Bacilli; order Caryophanales; family Bacillaceae; genus Halalkalibacter; species Halalkalibacter sp. HAAS-P013. The sequence continues at coordinate 65,172 of NZ_JBWQTU010000007.1, read as the reverse complement.
CGTATAAACCTGGTGATTATATTGTTATCCCAATCGGGACGATTTATCGAGTAGTCCCAGACGTTGGTGAAACTAAGTTTCTAGTGATAGAAACGAATAGTTGGATTACAACACCAAAGCGATATCGGAATGTTCATGGACAATTACTTGAACATAGTCCGTTTTGTGAAAGGGATTTCCATGGACCAGAAAAGTTAGAGACACATGTCGAAAGTAATGAATATATCGTTAAAACAAAATCAAGAGGATTTATGCATTTACATACGTTTGGTCATCATCCGTTAGATGTTGTTGGATGGGATGGCTATCTCTTCCCTTATACATTTAATATAGCTGATTTTGAACCAATTACTGGACGAATTCACATGCCACCACCAATTCACCAAACGTTTGAGGCTAATAATTTTGTTATCTGTTCATTTGTGCCAAGGATGTATGATTATCATCCAGAGGCGATTCCGGCTCCATATTACCATAGTAATGTCGATAGCGATGAAGTTCTTTACTATGTAAAGGGGAATTTTATGAGTCGAAAAGGTGTGGGAGAAGGTTCGGTTACATTGCATCCTTCAGGAATTCCGCATGGCCCTCATCCAGGAACAATTGAAGCGAGCATCGGAAAGAAGGAGACGATTGAATTAGCGGTGATGATTGATACATTCAGGCCACTAAAAGTTGTAAAACAAGCACATCAATATGAGGATAAAGATTATAAGTATAGTTGGAAATAAAAGGAGAAAAGTATTTTGTATTAATCTAAGGTTTTGAGTACCTATAATGAACGCAAGGGCTCGTAGATGTAAGAAATCTAGTTGGCCCTTGCGTAATAAAGAGTTAATCCATTGGTTTCATTTTCTCTTTTATATTATTGTAAAATACCTTCTGTACAAATTGCTGAGTATCACCTATAATGGATGATATTGTAAGAAAGAAAACTCATATTGGTCTGTAATGGTATTTCAATACAAGAAAGCTTATTTTCACTTCAAAACAATCAATAACAGTGGCTTTATTTTGGGTTGTATATTTTTGGTAGCGTTTACAACAAATTTATTTTGGAGGAATAATATGACGAATCGTACCCCTTCTTTTTTCATGTCTGTTCTGTTGATAATCTTTATTACGTTTATACTAGGTGTTAGCATTTTGTACTATCAGGTAGCACCACAGATTCCGATTGTCATTGCTGCTACTGTAGTAGCATTGTATGGCTATATACTCGGATATAGATGGAAAGCGCTCGAAGGAGCAATGGTTAAAGGAATCTCGGCTGGTCTTCCTTCGATACTAATTTTATGCATAATTGGTATTGTCATAGGGGTATGGGCAATGAACGGTACGGTACCAACAATGGCTTATTATGGGCTCCAATTTTTATCACCACAGTATTTTCTTGTTTCATCGGTTATTCTTTGTGTAATTGTCTCAGTAATGACGGGTAGCTCATGGAGTGCTATTAGTACAATGGGGGTTGCACTAATGGGTGTTGCCTACGGAATGGATATTTCACCGGCGATGACAGCTGGTGCAATTGTATGTGGTGCGATATTTGGAGATAAAATCTCTCCACTTTCAGACACAACGAATCTTGCTTCAGCGATAGCAAAAGTAGATGTATTTGAGCACATTCGTTATATGTTATGGACAACAGTCCCAGCTCTGATCATTACACTAGTAATTTTTACGTTTATTGGTCTTGACTCACGATTCGTCAATCCTAATATTAGCCAAATTGAAGAAATGACTCATACATTGAGTGAGCAGTTTCCTCTTACAGTGATAACCCTACTTTCTCCGCTTGCGATCATTGTTTTAGCTTTAAAAAAAGTTCCACCTATACCAACATTAATGTGTAGTTTATTTATTGCGGTCATCACAGGATTGTATACAGTACCAGATGCTTCAATTGGTGATTTAATGGTAACTGCTCACTTTGGTTTTGCAGCTGAAACAGGCGTTGACGCAATTGACAATTTACTATCACTCGGTGGTTTGTCAAGCATGATGTTTGGTGTATCGATTATTTTAATAGCGCTTGCATTTGGTGGCCTCTTTCAGTTAATTGGGTTTCACCAAGTTATCATCGAAGGAATCGCCAGCTTTTTAAAACGGAAAGGAAATGTTATTTTGACGACTGTTTTATCTTGTATTGGTGTTAATGCTATCATTGGGGAATTATATTTATCCATTGTGTTACCTGGACAAATGCTAGAATCGTCATATAAAAAAGCAGGACTACATCCGAAAAATTTATCAAGAACGCTTGAAGATGCTGGTACAGTGGTTCATCCACTAATTCCTTGGGGTGTAACAGGGGCATTTATAATGTCTACATTAAATATTGGTGTTGAATACGTATTATTTTGTTTTATGTGTTTCATTACACCTATCATTGCAATCATTTATGGGTACACTCGCTTTTTGACGGTTCTTCCAGACAAAGAAATAGATGAATACGATGAACTAGGAAACAACAAAATGTCACTTTAATTTTTTATCTTTTTGTTTTTTATAGAAAGATTGGGGGAATCGGTATGAAAATAGATAAAGAAAAGGCGAATAGAGAGCTGTTTTTTAAGGCACTGCTCTCACTAAATACCGTTAAAGAATGCATTGACTTTTTTGAGGATTTAGCGACTGTGAAGGAGTTAGAGGCATTTATGCAACGGTTTCAAGTAGCAGAAAGGCTTCTAAACGGAGAAACGTATGAAGAGATTGAATTAGAAACGAATGCTCGGTCGAGTATGGTATCACGCGTGAAAAGATGTTTAGAAAAAGAGCAAAGCGGCTTGAAAAAGATTCTGGAACGGTTGGCTGAGGTTGAGGATCTCGAACAATCTGAGACATGTCAGTTCAAATAAAAAAGTGTGCAAAAATCACTCTATCGTTTATCGAGCTTGGACTTGTAGCTTTAGCCTATAATGAGGAAGCGAGTGGTGACTGACCGCTAGTCGCAAGAAAATGAAAAACTAAAAATCACGGAGGCCAGGGTAATCAGGTCTCCGTGATTTTTAGTTTTTCAGACCTTTTGGGGGAGTGTTTGCGACAAAATTCATCCAATAAAGGATTTTTCAAATCGGGAAATAATATTGCATAATTATACAAACTGATGATATATTAATTATTATCTAAAAAAAGCAATGTGATGAGAAATAGAAATAGTAGGAGAGAACATACATGGAAGTTGGGAAAATAAAAAAGGTAGAGGAAATTAGTAAGAAAAAAGAGTTTACAGCAAAACAATATATGAAGTTTTGGCTGCCTTCATTAATTGGAGTGTTACTATTTCTCGTGCCTATTTCTGTAAATGACAAGGTGACAATCGGATTAGGAGTATTAGCAGATGCCTTGCAGGGTGCGATAGCTGATTACATTCCTTTGATTATGACAATCATCCTTTGTGTATCTGCTATTGGTAGTTTAATAGTTAAATTTACAAAAATCGAATCTATTAATAATAGCCCATTTTTAAGTAGTTTATTTGATATTACACCATTCTGGATAACCTTGAGATGTACTGGTGCGGTATTTGCTTTTGTTACAATGAACGAGATAGGTCCTGAATTTATCTGGTCAAGTTTTACTGGTGGGGTTGTCCTCTTTGATCTAATACCGGTATTAATGGTTTGGTTCTTATTTGCTTGTTTATTTATGCCTCTTTTGCTTCAGTTTGGGTTGATGGATTTTATCGGAACGTTAGTACGTAAAATCATGTTTCCTTTATTTAAACTGCCTGGACGTTCATCTGTTGATGCATTGGCATCTTGGATGGGAAGTGGAACAGTCGGAGTTTTATTAACGACACAACAATATGAATCTGGCTATTATACAAAACGGGAAGCTTCTGTTGTTGCAACGAACTTTTCCATTGCATCAATTGCCTTTAGCCTTGTTATCGCGAAGTTTTTAGACATTGATCATATGTTTATTCAATTTTACTTTACAGTTATTGTCACGGGGATTATTGCTGCTGTTATTTGTCCGAGAATCCCGCCGCTCTCATTAAAAAAAGATGTGTATTATGAGCCGGTTGGGAAACAAATTGATGAAGTTGTTCCAGAAGGGGTATCAAGTTTCCGCTGGGGGGTCCAGCAAGCTGTTGAAAAAGCGAGTCAAGTGAAGAGCTATCGCAGCGTTGTAAAAAGCGGGGTCCAAAATGTTATTGATATTTGGTTCGCTTTAATACCACTAGTTATGGCGTTAGGGACGATTGCCCTTATTATTGCGGAGTTTACTCCTATTTTCACTTATTTATCGTATCCTCTCGTTCCATTCCTTCAGTTATTGCAAATTCCTGAAGCTCATGCTGCTGCACCAGCTATGGTTGTTGGCTTTGCAGATATGTTCTTACCAGCTGTAATTGGAAGTGGAATTGAGTCAGAACTGACACGCTTTGTCATAGGTGTTATGTCTTTAACACAGTTAATTTACATGTCTGAAATTGGGATTTTATTATTAAAGTCAAAAATTCCACTTTCGTTTGTTCAATTATTTATTATCTTTCTACAAAGAACGATTATTACGTTACCAGTTGCTGCAGCAATGGCACATTTTTTATTCTTCTAAAATAGGGTAAAGTAATACTGCTAATGACCAATTTGAACTGTAATAACATTTTAGTTTAATATAGTGAGAAAGCATTGGTGTCTACCAATGCTTTCTGCTCGTACATAAAAATACCTTGTTCTGAATATGTCGTCAGGAAATTGAATGGAAAGGTGAATGATAAAGTGAATATCGAATCTTTTTTTTCTGAAAATATAAAAGCAGCTCTTAAGAATGATCCGCCTGGTGAGTGGATGCCAACCCTGCCAGACGATTGTATCCGGCTAAGCTCCGGTTATCCAGCGCCTCATCTTGTCCCTGTGGAGCAACTTAAGGAAGCTGTTGTCAACCTCCTTAAAGAAGAGCAAGATCTGCCACTCCATTATCTAGGAAGTCCTAAAATGGCAAAGCTGACGGAGCAGATTAAAGAAAGGTCAGTAGAACGCGGGATGCGTGTGTTAGAAGATGAACTTTTAATCACATCTGGTGCATGTCAGGCGATTGATCTCATTGCTCGTATTCTCATTGATGATCAAACACTCGTAGCAATTGAATCTCCAACGTATATGGAGGCGTTAGAGATATTTCAAAACTATACAGAGCATTTTATAAGTATTCCAGTTGATGAGCATGGACTCCAAACGGAACGATTAGAAGAAGTACTAGAAGAAAGAAAAAGGAAAGGTCTCAGCCTTCCACGTTTTTTATATACCATCCCTACGTTTCAAAATCCAACAGGTACGACGATGACAGAAGGGCGAAGGAAGCATGTATTAGAGCTTGCGACCAAATATAATTTTCTTATTTTAGAGGACGATGCATATGGAGAACTATACTTTGATGAGCATTCAATTCCATTAAAAGCAATGGATAAGGAAGGCCGTGTTCTTTACGTCGGTTCTTTATCTAAAGTAGTCGCACCAGGAATGCGAATTGGATGGGTAGCAGCAGCACCTGAGTTTATTACTGTTCTTGCTTGGTTTAAAAAGGATTTAGATCATCCATTAGCTCAAGCGACAATGGCTTCTTATCTAGAAAGTATTGATTTTAAAAAACGACTTAACATGTTAAGAGACACGTATCAGGCTAAATGTAACGTGTTGCTTTCTGCACTGGAACAGTACTTGCCAGAATCAGTTTCATGGTACGTTCCAAAAGGCGGTTACTTTGTGTGGCTTAAAATTGTAGGTGTCGATACTTCGCAATTGTTAGCTCATGCCCTAAAAGAAGGTGTCTCCTATGTTCCTGGTAAGTATTTTTTCTTAGATCAACAAGGTGGAACGGAATTCCTCCGTCTTTCTTTTAGTTATGCTGATGAAAGTGAAATTGTCGAAGGGATTCAAAAGTTGGGTAAAGTTATACCAAGGAACTAGGTTTTTAGTGGGGCTATGTTTTTTCAGTGAAAATAGTTTAAGAATTCAAGAGTGAGTAAATGGTGTGTTTACTTAGGATTTGTGAAGAGGCTCTCTCAAAATAAAGTTTTACATCTGTTTGAGATGCCTCGTAAAGTTAGATTTAGCCTTTAATAAATATCAACTGTATTGATTCCTTTATTATGGGTTTCAGTACGGTTTCTTTTTTTATCTATAAAGCGAATTCCTGCAATAAACAAGCGAACGATCCAAAATGTAAAAGAAAGAACAGCGACAGTGTAATACCCATTCCAGCCTTTTCTAAATTCAACTAGCTTTGTGTTTTTTTCAATGATGTTTTCTGTAAGAGCCATTGGTACACTGAAAAGGAAAACACTTAAAAAAGTTTTCAGTGGCTTCATTTTATAAGTGAATTGGTTGTACATCACACAAGACAAAGGAAACAAAATGTAAAGAAATACAATATTAGAATCGAAAAGTTTAGGTAAATATCGTTCTGGATATATAACATATTTTCTTTTAATTACAGGGCCATCCATTAAAGTAGAAACTAATGTTTTAAACAAATAAATGAGAAGCCAGTCTTTAAAGTAGTCTTTTCGACGGAGTAAAATAGAACAACCTGTTATGCCTAATATTGTTATAATATGTAATATTGTTCGATCCTTCATATAATCGCCTCCTTTTTAGTAAAGTGCTCTTTTGTAAGTGATTTATTCCAATTGAAATTTATTTTTTGTTTCCTTTTAAAAAAGAGAGCACCTTATCAGACACTCTCAACTAAAGTATTTCATTGCCACCTTTTCCGCTGTTCGTGTTGCTAAAGCTTGAGTAGTTAGCGTAGGGTTTGGCCCACCGATTCCATTAAAGTGGACACTGTTATCAGCAATAAAAAGCCTTTTCACTTGGTATGCTTCACAAATATCATCAACGACATAACCCATACGCATAGTCGATTCAATATGGACAAATAAATGTCCGGGCCAATTTGTTCGTAGTATTTTTTTTGCTCCAGCTTTTCGCAAAATCTCGGCGGAAATTTTTACTAATTGATCTCTTTTCTTTTTATCTTCCTTGCTTGGTGCATAGCGGATGACAGGAATTGGTCCATGTTCATCTTTTAGAAATGGGTCAGTGGTTACACCATTTCGTTTATGTGGCTGGTCATCAGTGAGTATCATGATACTTAATGTATTTGGATAATTGTGCATCCATTCTTTCAATTCATCTCCAACAATTCTACCTTGTAAATCCCAAGGATCAGTAGGAGATTGCTCTTGTTTGAAAGAGTAACCACTCTGACTGAACCCGAACGTTAACGCTGAAAATAAACCTGGGCTTAAGCCAGATGGTTGAATACATCCTAATCCAGGGTAATCAAGTCTGCCACCGGATGTTGGACCAACAAATGGGTTAATATGTTGTTGCCCTAAAATACCCATAATGTCTTTTTCATCAAATACACCGGTAACCCAATCCCAATAATGGTTAGTCAATCCTCTCCCGACCCAAGAATTCATTGGCAGTTGTGAGTTAAGCCAGAGCCTTGGGCTTTCAATGCAGCCTGCTGCCATCACAATTACTTTTCCATAAAGCTCCCCAATCTCGCCTGTCCATGTATCTCTGTATTCAACTCCAATAGCTCGTAGCTCTTCTTTTGGATCGTGCTCAGTCAATATTTTTGTTGTATAAGTGTTAGGGCGAATCTCTACATTTCCAGTTGCTAGTGCAAGAGGAACATAACTAACGTTGGTTGAGCGTTTTGCTACTTTATTCATTGATGGGCCATGCGGGCAGCCATTTACGCAATGACCGCATAACGTACAACCTTCTAACTTGGATATTTCTTCTAAGCTCTTGCTTGTATCCATCAATTGTTCATTCGGGTGTAAGATCGCATTTGGGTTTGGACGATAGCCAGGCTCTGTAGGATTTAATGTATTAAGGAAAGACCAGCCTGCTTTTTTTGCTCCATAATAAAACATTTCTTCTTTTGATGTAGTTGGCGCAGGCCTTACAGGCAATGTTGCTTCCACTTTTTCATAATACGGTTCCAACTCCCGATAAGAAATCGGCCAGACATCATCAATGGCGGTGGAGTAAGCTCGTGGTGAGTTTGCCCAATAATGTTGAGTTGTTCCGCCAACACCTGTCGCTTGCCAAAGTTTCCCGCCAGCTGGGGTAATTCGCTGCCAAGGGGCGCGACGGCGATCGGCAGGTCCCCATCTCAAGCGGCCTGATGTCGTATCGTTCATGGAATGTTCGTATTTTGTATATTGTTTTCGAAAAAGATTAATGTCTAGATCATCGGGGCTAGAGCTACTTTTGGAACCGCGATTCTGATTTGGTTTACTCCATTTCTTATTGCCATACCAAGGACCTGCTTCAAGAACAATAACCTTCATTCCTAACTCGCCTAATTCCTTAGCGGCAACTGCTCCGCCACCACCGGATCCAATGATGATTACATCAGCATCATAATCCATTTATTTCACCTACTATGTTTTAAATTCTTTAACAAGAAATCCGCGGAGGTCGCGATAACCAAAAGATGGGCCAGGGTAGTTAACAAACTCCCATGTCATAAATGGTCTTTCTATCTTTCGGTTTTCTGGAGGCGCTAAACGTGTTGTGCCAAGCGAAAACCATTCCGAATAGTAACCTAGCAACACCATTTGATGGAGGTTTGTTAATATATGATTGACTAACCCTATATTCAGACGGAAAGGGGGAGGGAGGCTCTCCAAATCAACTTGACCATTTTCTAGTAAATGAATCGCTTCAAATCTGTCATTTAGTGAAAGAGCAGCAAAGGGACCTCCTTCTGGGTAGACTGAAATATTTGGTGTCTCTTTGACTTTTCCGGACAGAACCAGTTGTTTCGCACCTGCATCAAGAAGTCCAGCGGTTACATTGGAAAGTTGGTAGTTCTCAAGCCCCCATTCTCCTTGAATAGTTATGTAATGATCTAACCCCCATATAAGGTAATCATCGATCCTTAAGTCTAATGCTCCAAAGGTTGAAGGGATAACAGCATCTACGAAAGCCATGAAAGTAGCCCGAGTGTGGGCAATACTGGTTTCAGTCTTTTTTATGGGCACTTGTATAGGATTAAGTGTCGACTCAGAAGGTGGATCGTTGGAAACGAAACCAACTGTTTGCTTTATATTGTCTAAAAAGCTTTTTTTTTGTTGATGGGAGGAGCTTGAATCTCTTTCTGATGGGTTCATTCTATTAATTCCTTTCTTGTTTTTTTATATAGTTACCTAAACCTGGCTTAAATATTTTGGGAGATACTCTAAACAGGTTAAACTAATAATTAAGGTATAATAAATTAAACCCTATGTTTTATGAGGAGAGTTAAATTTATAAATAGCTAAAAAGTATTAGAAACGACTGTGAACGATACAGGAGGAGTTTGATAGTGAGAAGAATTACAGTAGAGGACCTAGCTAAGAAGTTTTCGTTAAAAGTGTTAGCAGGTGAAGATCAGTTACAGAAAACAATTACCCAATCACATGTACATCGTCCCGGTTTGGAGTTTGTTGGTCATTTTGATTTTTTCCCAACCAAGCGAGTTCAAATATTAGGAAGAAAAGAAATTAACTATTTACATAAGTTAAGCCATGAGGAACGAAAAGTTAGGATTGGGAACATCGTCCATTATCATCCGCCATGTTTTATCGTGACAGCTGGTGAAGAAGGCCTTACATATTTAACTCATTACTGTACAGAAGAGGGTATCCCTTTATTAGTGACTAATAAAGTAGAAACCACATCTGAATTTATTATTATGTTGGATGCATACTTGCTAAAGAATTTGGCACCTGAAATGTCAATCCATGGGGTTTGTCTGAATGTGTTTGGTGTAGGGATTTTACTTCGAGGACAGTCTGGAATAGGGAAAAGTGAAATTGCACATACATTAATTGGTCGTGGACATCGTCTTGTCGCAGATGATGTTGTCGTTTTAAAGAAGCTTAGTCCACGAACACTTTTAGGAACCCATGATGAAAAGACAAAGGAGTTTTTAGCTCTTCGCAGTATCGGTTTATTAAATGTTGTCAGGATGTATGGCCGTAAGGTATTTCAAGATGAAACAAGAATTTCACTAGATATTAATTTAACGAAATGGCAAAAAGATTCGTTGAATAATGAGTTAGAGCATGATGCTGCATATACTGACTATATGGGGGTTAAGGTTCCTTCCATCGAAATCCAACTCCAGCCTGGCCGTGACGTAGCAGGGCTTATTGAAGCTGCAGCAAACAACTGGTACTTAAGACAGCAAGGGTATAGTGCTGCAGAGGAGTTTATGAGCAGGATTGAAGCTGATATTTCGAATTCTAGGTCGAATGAGTGATTAAGTAAAGAAAACTCAACTAATTAAAAACGGCAGAGCTATTCTGCCGTTGTACTTTCATTTTATAAGATTTAATCCTTTTTATCCTTTTTCTTCTTTTGTTTTTCTTTCTTTTTTTCTGCCTTTTTCTCTTCCTTCTTCTTCTTCTTGTTCTTTTTCTTCGATTCCTTAGTTGATTCTGAAGTATGGTTTCTAAGGAGTATCTCTTCGACAATTTGCTCAGGAGTCATGATAATATCATCGGGTTTATCATTAATATGGGGCCCTGTGTAATTGGAGAGATGTTGTTCCTCCATTGGTGGAATAGGTGTTTGGGTCCAAGCATTATAGGTTTTTCGATCTATTACTTTTACTTGTTCTAGGAAAGTATCTAAGAAGTTTAACAAATATAGGTCTTTAAACAACTCAAGAGGACGATCTTGTTCACGTGTAAACGAATAAACATGATCGATTAGTTTTAATCCATTTACAGTTAAAATGGTATGACGAAGTGGGGCATCTATTTGTTTAAAACCCTCTGCTTTCATTGTTTTTAGCATTTCAAGTATTTGTCTTGTTATATCTTCAGGAAGAGTACGTTGCTTTTTGAGGAATGAATTTAAATCTGGACCAAATAAATATTCCATTAAAACGTAATTTGAATCTGTGTCAAAGACCTTTGGAATAAAAGGTAAGTGCTGGAATGATAAAAGGACATCTTGTTCTTGTTTTGCATGATCAACTTTTGGATAGATTTTTACACATTTATCATCAGATACTCGATATACAGCCCCTTGGTGGCCTGCTCCTACAAGTGGTAGGGCGAGGGAACTGTCGATATTTACTGCACTTCCAGATTCTCCTGATTCTACAGCAATATCTCTATAATCAATATTTTTATCATTAAAAAATTCTTCCCATTCCTTGTACATCTCAGGCTCTAATTTTTCAACATGCGATAAAAAGCAGTCTTTTAAAAGGATTAATTTTAATTCTCTTAGTAGTTTTATTGGTACGGGATGGTTTCTTTTAAAAGCATTAACATGGTCAATTATCTTTAATTCTTCATTTCCAACGACAAAAATGTGTCGTAAAGGCGCATCGATCATTGTATATCCTGTTTGTTTTAGTTCCTTTAAAATGGACAATAGCTTTTTTGCCATAGACTCTGACATATACATACTATTTTTTAGATATTCTTTTAATGTAGGTCCATTAAAATAATCCATAACAATATAGTTTGATCCTGTTTCATAAACTTTGGGCATAAATGATAAATGCTGACCTGCTAAGAGTGCTTCTTCTTCCATTTTTGCTTGTAGTTCGTCTTTATAAATTTTCACACAGCGGTCTTTAGAGAGTTTAAACACTGCTCCTTGTGTACCGTGTCCAATTAGCGGATAGTTAGTAGGGTTATTAATCTCTAAAGCACCTTCACCTTTTGTAATAGTGATAGATTTAAAGTCTGCCATTTTATGATCCTCCTAACAGTTCATCATAAAATTTAGCTTGTTTTTGAAGCTGTTTAGCTTGGTCAAAATTCAACTCGATTTTCTGACGTGCTGCATTTGTGTATTGTTCCCATTTATCCCTATTTTCTAGCATATATTCTAGAGCTTCTGCAAGTTGGTCGACATCGTTTTCCTCTACTAATATTCCGTCTACTTGATTTGTCACGAGTTCAGGAATACCAGCATGCATCGTTGAAATTACTGGTAGCCCAGTCGCCATTGCTTCTTTAATTGTGTTTGGAATTCCTTCTACATTTCCGTTTAATGCCTCTAAGCTTGCTGCGCAAAACAAGTCTGCTTTTGACATTTCTTCGTGTACTTGGTCTTTAGGAAGATGGCTTAATAAACGAAAAGAATCTCCTAAATTAAGTTGTGTGGCTAATAATTTAAGTGGTTCTTCAAGTTCCCCTCTTCCAATAACGGTTAACGTAGCATTTGGGTATTTACTTTTTATTTTTTTGAAAGCCTGCATTAAAATATGGTGGCCCTTTTTTTCTACAAGTCTTCCAACGGATAGTATATGTTGAGTTTCTCTTTCCTCAGGTGTTCTAAAAGTGAATTGGTTAAGGTCTACTCCGCCGTAAAGTACCCTTATTTTTTCTGGTGAACAGCCCCAAGTGTTAATTCTGTCAGCTAAATATTGACAAACAGGGAAAAAACGTTCTCCCTTATTAAAAAGTATTTTCATGTTTTCATAATAGTCAACTCTTCCTTCTGCAAGCGAAGCATCAGCTCCTCGAATACTAGTCGCTAAGGGGAGGTTTGTTTTTTCTTTAAAAGGGAGTAACAATAACCCTAACTGACCATGATGTGCATGTAAGAGTGAGATATTATTCTGTTGAACATATTGTTTCGGATCCAAGATTTCATTTAGGTAAAACACTTTCTCGTTAAAAAGAGAAGGGTCTACCATAAATTTAGGTTGACGTATTAAGTGGATATAGTCATACCCTGGAACCCCCCTGATTTGTGGAATGTATTGGGTTGGATCCACTCTTAAGTTTAGATGAGCCACATTTGACATTCTCCTATCATTCTCCTTTCCTAAATTCTTCCTAGTATTATTTGCTGGATTTTTTCCCTTACTATATTCTTATGTTTAGTGGAAGTTTTTGAGTGGACGAACTGGTAAAAGAATCAGATACATACAAATTCCACGCTTATTCGGTGCGTTTGCTGCGTTAGGAATAGGGAATAGTGTACAATCGAACAAAATTTATTAAAAAGCAACAATCTTTTAGAAAACAGCCTAAGGAAAAGAATAAATGGGTGTTTGTAACAAAGGCTGAAAAGGGCATGAAAAAGAGAAGAGAACGAAGAAAAGCGTACTGTCCGATCAAAGACAGTACGCTTTTTCTACACCTTCAACGGCCATTCACCAACAAATTCTACCTCGTTGTACTCAAAGAAATCTTTCAAAATTTCATCTTGATCATCGAGGAACAACTGATCAGCCACAGCTGATACCAGTTTTGGTACGCCAAATCTCATACCGGACAGGGCAGATGCTGAAATGCCACAGCTGATTAAGGCAGAATAATTAAATGAAAATATTCCATGCAAATATTTTTCTCCTTGTTCGTCACGGCTTAAAAAGGCAAACCCAGGGCTCAAATAAGGGTGTGCATCAAGTGCAGGGTTTGCTAGGTGTTCGGGAGCTTGATACCGATCACCCCAGCGAGAAATATGGTTTTCTACAAGCTTCAACTCTGGGCGCAATGCCGGATCTGTGAGGAGACCTGTACTAATAATGAGAAAGTCAAAAGTGAATGTACCGTGAGGCGTTGTTACAACAGCCCTGTCTCCGTTGGATTTCACATTAAGCCAGGGTGAATCTAAATGAAGATGAAAGCCATCCCAAGATGCAGCTCGTTCAAATGTGTCGTTCGTGGGAGGTTGGTTATGTTTAAAAAAGTGAGCAATAGCAGCATACTTTTCAGCGTCTGCTAAAGCGTGGAATCGTTCAATCATGCCCGAACCTTCCATTTGTCGGATTGGGTTAATTCGTGGCAGCTCTTTTCGACGGACGAAGACGTGTGCTTCTGCTACATCTTCTGACAGTGCGAAATTGGCATTATCAAAGGCGGATGCTCCGCCACCTAAAATAGCAACTTTTTTCCCTTTAAGCGATTCAAAATTGATTGTCTCTGAAGTGTGAGCATAGAGGTGTTTCGGTAAGGAATCTGAAATCATTGGTGGAACGTGCCATTCGCCTCCTCCTTGGATTCCAGTAGCGAGAATAACTTTGCGTGCTAGTAGATTATCTCTTGGTGCACCAGCGCCACTAATGTGAATTCGATGAAGGCCTTGTTCAATCGGCTCAATTAGCTTCAGATTCACTTCGTTTATAACGGGTAAGTTAAGCACTTTTCGATACCAACGTAAATAATCCATCCAATCGCCTCGTGGGATCTTATCGACTGCTTCCCAAGCTTCTTGACCAAATTGTGCTTCCCACCAAGAACGGAATGTCAGAGAGGGAATTCCAAGGTCTACCGATGTTAGATGTTTTGGTGTGCGTAATGTTACCATACGTGCATACGTTTTCCATGGTCCTTCTAAGCCTTCTGGATTCTCATCTATAACAAGAATGTTAGACACTCTCTCTCGCAAAAGCCCAAAAGCTGTTGCTAAGCCACTTTGCCCGCCGCCAACGATAACAACATCATAAACATGTCCTTTTGGGTGGATAAGGGGACGCACCCAATCATCTCCACCAAACGCTAAATAAGATAGATCCGTTTTCACTCGTTCATTCAAAGCTTCTAAGCTCATTGGGCTTCATTCCTTTCGAGGGAAGTTTACTAAGTAGCAGGTCCCACTATATAAAATAAGTTAGAGTTCAATAATTTATATATTCATATCTTAGTCATAACTCTTACTTATTTCATTGTTCGAGTTATCTAAATTTGAACTTGTTAATTGGTTAAAATATCTCATGGGATAGAATAAATTTTTCTGAAAGGAAATTAAAAATAACTTGAAGTCGAAAAATTACTTACGAAACCTTTTTAAACGGGGCGTTCTAAGGGATAGATATTTTACTATGCATTTGTTAAGGTGTTGTCAGATGATTATACATAGTTGTTTCTAAAAAAGAAACCTTAATAAACAAAATAGGACCAATACTCTATAGGTGGTATTGGTCCTATTCTGTTATTCAATTTTAACTTGGACTTTATCAATTGCGTGATATCCGTAGCCTTTTCGGTTCCAAAACGGTTCAAATGGCTGGGTTCGCCCAAGTGTATCAGTTGCTCTAGACATGATTGTGTATTCACCGGGATCAAACACAGACCACTCATACGTCCAAGAAATCCAACCGTAATTTCCGTAAGATGGTTCGAGCTCGGCAAGAAGCCACGTTACTCCTTGATCCGTACTTAGCTCAACCTTTGCTATTTCCCCAGCACCCGTCCATGCAATTCCTTTAACTAAATGAGTTCCTGTGTTCATGATCTCCATATTAACGGGATGTTGTATCGTGGAATTAACATTCATGATCGTAACAGGGTAGGTATCTGAATCGTTTTCTTTATTAGGGTAATAAACATAATCAACAGACTGATAGGGTCCTTTAAACTCGGAACTAATTAAGCTAATTTGTTTGATCCACTTAACAGAAGCCATGCCGTACCAATTAGGGACGATCAGCCTTAACGGATACCCGTGTTTAAAAGGAATGGATTGGCTATTATATTCATAAGCGATAATCGTATCAGGATCTAAGGCTTTTTCTAAAGGCAAGCTTCGAGAATATGGATACTCACTATTTAAATCTGTACGTTTTCCTTTATCGTATCCTTCAAATAAAACCTCTTTTGCTTTTGGGTTTATGCCAGTTGCATCAAGCAAAGTGGGAAGCGGGACGCCGGTCCAGTAGCCTTGGCTGATTGCTCCCTTTTCCCATTGGTCGCCAAATACTTTCGGTTCAAACAGACTTCGTTTATTTCCGGCGCACTCCAAGACAACTTTAATTGTTTTTGAAGGAAGCTTAACAATCTCCTGTAACGAGAATACTTTTGGTGTTTGGACTAAGCCATTTATAGGTAACCAATAATTTGAGTACGTCAGTGTTGGGTAAGTGAAATGATTTCTTCTGAAAAATATATGAGAGGGCATGATGTCTGAATTCAGAAATGAGATCGGTGTTTCTTTATTTTCTGGTTGTAATCCACGAGTCGAAAGCGTAGGTTCATTTAGACGATCTTGAGGATTTGACATGATTACCTCCTATCTAAAAATGTTTCGTATCTATACCTATGCAACAAGTTAAGTAAATATTGTGAATATGGTTACTTTAGTTATTTATTCCTCCTTCATGCATAGGTTCATTTCATGATAAAATAACGTTTAGCACTTTTAACGAACTTTTGGACTGGGAAACATAGGAAAAGCAGAAACGTTTGCTTGCGATGTTTTCTTTCAGTAGAATAAGAATGAATGTTAAACGCAGTGAAAAGAGGGTAACGAATGAATAAAGAGTCCATCTATGGATTAACGTTTGAACAATTGTCTGTATGGTTATTAGAACATGGACACAAAAAAGGTCGTGCCTCCAAAGTATGGGAGTGGCTATATAGAAAACGGGTAACATCCTTCGGTGATATGGTGGATGTGAATAAGGATCTTCTTACATTATTAGAGAAGAATTATTCGATACAAACATTAACTGAGCATACAAAACAAGAATCAGCTGATGGGACGATTAAGTTTCTTTTAAAGTTAAGTGATGGCAATTTAATTGAAACAGTTTTAATGCGTCATAAGTATGGGTTGTCGGTTTGTGTCACGACACAAGTGGGCTGTAATATTGGCTGTAGTTTTTGCGCGAGTGGCTTGTTAAAGAAGGATCGTGACTTATCAAGTGGAGAGATTGTTGAACAGATTATGAAGGTTCAACTTCACCTTGACCAAGTTGGAAAAGGGGAGCGGGTAAGCCATATCGTTGTTATGGGGATTGGTGAACCATTTGACAATTTTGAGAATATGGTCGACTTTTTGGAGATTGTAAAAGATCAAAAAGGACTTGAAATTGGACCAAGGCATATTACCGTATCAACAAGTGGTCTAGCTGATAAAATTTACGAGTTTGCTGATATGAAACTGCAAGTGAACTTAGCGATTTCACTGCATGCTCCAAACAATGAATTGCGAACTCGTATTATGAAAATAAACCGTGCGATTCCGCTTGAGAAATTAATGCCAGCGATTGATTACTATATCGAGAAATCTAACAGACGGATTACGATTGAGTACATCTTACTAAAAGACGTAAACGATCAGCAGGAGCATGCTCTTGAGTTAGCTGAATTGATTGGCGATCGTCGCGCATATGTGAATTTGATTCCGTATAACCCTGTTGATGAGCACAGTCAGTATCAAAGAAGTGAAGAAAGTTCAGTATTAGCGTTTTATGACACGTTAAAGAAAAACGGAATTACGTGTGGAATTCGAATTGAACATGGGACAGATATTGACGCTGCTTGTGGGCAATTACGAAGCAAACAAATGAAGGAATCTCAAACAAAATAAATAGGGAAAGCACAATGGATATTGTTATATATCTGTTGTGCTTTATTCATCTAATAGAAACAAATCTTCAGCTGGAACTCTAACATGCATGTTTCCACTTAAAACGATGGGTTGTTGCTTATTTGGAATGATCGCTCTTAGGAAAAGCGGGCCTGCTTGAACCGTCACATTTGAATGGTGTATGCCCGATATAACTTCTTTGATCTGATAAGGAAAAGTATTTTCTAGCTTTGCATCTTTTTCTACAAATTGAATATTTTCAGCATGGATACCAATAGCCTTAGCATCATTGCTTGCTTGCTGCTTCTTTATTTGAAGTTCTGTTCCAGCAATTGTACATGAAAGTCTATCGTTTATCCTAGACAAAGAGTCAAATGGAAGAATATTTTTACAACCGATGATCGTTGCTGCGCTAATATTTTTTGGATGTTTGAATACCTCATCCTTTGTCCCTGCTTGAACAATCGATCCATTATTATATAGAAGCAATTGGTCGCACAGACGGTACGCTTCTTCCATATTGTGAGTGACAAGCAAGACGACGCCTGTAAAATGCCTTCTTATAATTTGGAGCAGTTCTTCTTCTAAAAGATGTTTCACGTGATGGTCGAGAGCTGAAAAGGGTTCATCTAATAGTAAAATATCAGGATCTGTTACGAGTGTTCTAGCGAGGGCAACTCGTTGCTGCTGTCCACCTGATAATTGATTTGGATAGTGTTTTTCGTAGCCTGTTAATTGAACTTTTTCAAGCATTGCGGCTACTTTTTTCTTCTTCTCATGATTTGAGAAACCTTTTAATCCGTAGGCAATGTTTTTGCCAACAGTTAAGTGCGGAAAAAGGGCATACTGCTGAAAAACATAGCCAATATTACGATCTTTTGTTTTGATATTAATACGCTTATCGGCATGGAAGAAATGTTTCTCGTTTACGATAATTTCTCCGATATCAGGAGTTACAAGTCCAGCAATACATTGCAAAGTTACGCTCTTTCCACAGCCTGAAGGGCCGATGATGCCTGTAATACCATGATTAACTTCAAAATTACTGTGCAGTTGAAATTGTTTTAGCTGTTTTGTAATCGATACTTTGAGCATATCGTTACCTGCTTTCTGTTACTTTTTTTTCTAGGCGATTGAGGATGTAAAGAATAATAATTGACACGCTTGTCATAATGAAAACAAGGATATTGGCTAACTCGCGGTTACCGGCAAGTAAGGCATCATAGATCGCGATAGGCATCGTCATTGTCTCATTTGGAATGCTTCCAGCTACCATTAACGTTGCTCCGAAATCACCTAGCGCTCGCGCAAAGGCAAGGGTGATTCCAGCTGCAATGCCTCGCCAAGCAAGCGGCATATAAATTGAAAAGAAAATACTTAATTCAGAACGTCCTAACACTCTTGCTGCTTTGATGAAGGAATGATCAATGTTCGCAAAGGCAGATCTTGCTGATTTAATTAAAAATGGAATTGAGACAACTAATGCTGCAATCGTTGCACCTGTTGGGGTAAAGACAATAGTAATATCAAATCGATTTTCTAAAAATTGTCCAATGGCACTTTGTCGCCCTAATAAAACAAGCAAATAGTATCCTAGAACGGTTGGTGGCAGAATGATTGGCAGTGTAAGAAATGAATCAAAAAAATCCGCTACTTTGCCGTTTGATTTATTTAACAAGTAGGCAATGGGAATCCCGATGACAATTGCTAAAAGAGTTGCGGTTGCAGCAACTCGTAACGATAAAAATAGCGGAAATAAATTGATATCGGTCATTACTTATTCTCCTCTGGAATGATAAACCCGTAGTTCTCCATAATTGGTTTGCCAATCGGCCCCGTAATAAATTCTAGGAACTTTCTTGAAAGCTCCTCCTGGCTTGTCCTATTAATGACAGCAATAGATTGTTCGAGTGGTTCGTGAAGATCGTCATCGATAAGTGCAAAATCTACTTCGCCCTCTTTGTAGAGAGAAAGAGCAATGATTCCCGCCTCAACATTTCCAGTTTCAATATAGGAAAGTGTATCAGAAATATTTCGACCGTAGACGAGTTTCTCTTTGACCTCTTCCCATATGCCAGAGGTTTCCAATGCTTGTTTGGCTGCCAATCCATATGGCGCATGGTCTGGATTCGCAATGGCAATCCTTTTTACATCGGGATTCTTTAAGTCGTCCAATGTCTCTACATTGAGTGAACCATTTGGTAAGGTTGCAATTCCAATTCGACCAAACGCATACGTTGTTTGTGAATCATTGAAAATCAACTCTGCCTCCCTCAAACCGTCAATGAAGTCAATGTTTGCAGCTGCAAACACATCAAACGGAGCGCCATTTGCAATTTGGTCAGCCAATTGACCTGTCGAACCAAATGAAAAGGTCACAGTCGCACCTGTTTCTTCTTCAAATAAAGCTCCAACTTCGGTAAAAGCTAACGTTAAGTCGGAAGCTGCAGCGACAAGTAACTCGTCCGGTGCTTCTTGTTCTGTTTGTTCGTTGCCGCATCCACTAAGTAAGGTGAGAAGTAACAGCACTGTAGTAATAAATAGGTAAGAATGAACTGGTTTCATTGTGTGTTCTCCCTCGCAGTTAATATACCCTTCATTATATCGGCAATAGAGAGTTGGAACAACGAAGAATGTAGCATTTGAAATAGGAGGGGGGGTTACTTGTCACAACCTGCATACCTTTCAAAAAAGCCAGGTTTTATCCCACCTGGCTAACGCGTTCCTTCACTTCTTAAATACAGAAAGACAGAAACGATAATGAATAGAATTAGAAAAGTAAATGGGAGTGCGGCGATAATGGCGGCACTTTGCAATCCATCTAAACCACCGCTAATCAATATAGCGCAAGACACCGCTGCAATTAACAATCCCCAAATGGTCATGACTTTATTGCTTGGATTAAGGCTGCCTCTTGAAGTAAGGACACCTAACACAAAAGTAGCGGAATTAGCCGAAGTAATAAAGAAAATCGTTGTTAAAAGTAATGCTAAAAAGCTGAGAACGACTCCTAAAGGCAGCGTATCTAAAAATAGAAAAAGTCCCGTTTCAGGATCAGACTGAATTCGCCTAGCCAGTTCAGCTTCTTCAAATAACTCATAATAAAGCGCAGAACCGCCAAAGGCAACAAACCATAAAATTGTTCCTACCGTCGGAACAAATAGAACACCAAGAACAAACTCTTGAAGTGTACGTCCTCGGGAAATTCTAGCAATAAACGTTCCGACAAATGGGCTCCATACAATAACCCAAGCCCAATAAAAAAAGGTCCACTCGCTTAACCATTCGTTATCGCTGTACGGCATTGTCTCAAAACTTAACGTAATAAATTGACTTATGTACATCCCGGTTGTTTTCACCATATGTTCAAGGATGAAAATGCTTGGCCCAGCAATGAGCATAACAAGGAATAGAACACCTGCTAGCGACAAATTAAACTCACTTAAATATTTCATTCCACGGTTGATACCTGATAAAACAGAGATCATATAAATGACGGTAATGATAGCAATAATAGTTATATAAAGCGTATTTCCTGATGTGAAACCGAACATTTCTTCTAACCCGCCGCTTATCTGTAACGTACTTAGCCCAAAAGAAGTCGCAATTCCAATTGAGGTTCCGACTGTTGCCATAATATCAATCCCTTTTCCAAGTGGGCCGTGGATCCGCTCTCCTAAAAGTGGATAAAAAATAGAGCTAATTAAACCAGGTAACTCCTTGCGATATTTTACTAAAGCAAGAGCCATACCAATTAATGCATACACAGCCCAAGGATGCATCCCCCAATGAAAGATGCCAAACAATAATCCCTTTGTAGCAGCTTCAGTACTTTTCGATTCAATTCCTTCTGGGGGATTTATGTAATGCGACATGGGCTCAGCTACACCCCAAAAAACAAGGCCTACACCCATGCCGGCTGAAAACAACATGCCGATCCAAGCAAAATAACTAAACTCTGGTTCATCATCGTATTTTCCTAATTTCATCTGTCGGTAAGGTCCAAAGGCAATAAAAAGACAGAATGCAACGACCAATGCTGTTATGACAACATAAAACCACCCGATTGTTTCAGTGATGAAAGAAAGCATGGAAGCTGTTATATCTTCCATATGTTGCGGAGTGAAAAACCCCCAAAGTACAAAGCCAATCACAATAAAAGCAGAGATTGGCAACACGACCCCAGCTTTCTCTTGTTTGTATTGATAAGACACTAAGTACACTCCTTATTGGTTTTACAGACATGTACCCGGCTTATAATTTAAACAAACATTGCAAAAGGGGATATCCCAAAAGGTCTGCTCTTGACCTTTTGGGATATCCCCGAAGCAATGAGCGGAACCGTTGCTTTGTCTTAAAGCCTGCTATGAGTGGTTTTCTCATAGCAGGCGCGCAACGTGTGGAGCCATTGCCGCTTCCTCGAATCCGCTAAAAAGGACTTTTTCAGCGGACTCAAAAACTAACCTTTTTTTATCGTTATTATTCATAAGAACGGTCAGAAACCTCTTTGAATGACTGCTTGTATTGCTCAAACTGTTCTCGAACTAATTGAACGGCATCTTGATTGTCAAAGTCTGCAGCTTGAGTAAGAGCGTGCTCGGCTTTTTCAATCGAATTTTTTGCGTTTTCGACCGTTTGTTTTTCAGGGTGTGATAACGCATCATTGATTGCTTGGTGTGCATGTTCAACAGATTGTTCAGCTTGGAATATTTGGTTCTGTCTTTGTAGACTGGACACATTGTTTTTCATAATTACCTTCCTCCTTCTGTTTAGTAATGTGCGATTCAGTCACAATTTATATACGAATTTGTTAGGTCTTTAAAAAAGGAGTAGGAGAACTATCCCCTTAATTAGGGGAGGTCGCCTGAGTTGGAGGACTTTGGCTTTCACCATTGTTAAGATGCTTTTTATGAGGACATAATAAGCAATTCATACAATGAGAGTTTTTCTTGAGTTTTTTATCTTCATTTACAAATGTCATTTGATCTTTAGGTTGGATTGAGTAATTTGAGAGCATTGTATTACCTCCTATGAATTAGGAACTGCAAACATTTTTGATTTCCGAACAGTAAGCATACTTAATGTAATACTGATTTCGTACAAAAGAAGCAAAGGGATGACAACTAGGATATCAGAGACAAAATCGGGAGGCGTAATCAACACAGACGTGACAACAAGTAAAAAATAAGCATATTTTCTTCCTTTTTTCAGTTTTGATGGATTCAGAATACCTAGCTTGGTAAGAAACATAATAACCGCAGGCATTTCAAATAAAAGTCCAAAAGGCAGTGTTAAGTGAAGCAAAAATGTAAAATACTTCTCAGCCGTAAAAAAAGTTTGAAATTGATCCCCAGCTAAACTCATCAAGAAGTTCAAGACAAGTGGGAATAAGATAAAATAACCAAATGCAATTCCGGATAAAAACAAAAAGAAAAGACCAGGAATAAATCCAATCGTCAGTTTCTGTTCAGCGGTTGTCAGCGCAGGTTTAACAAATTTCCATACTTGAAAAGCGGCAAGTGGAATGGTCAGAGCAATGGCACATAATCCGGCAAGCATCATATAAATGGAGAGAATATCGCCAGGTCCTAACAAAGCCAACTCATCATCTAAATCCCGGACAAGAAATTGATAAATATCATTTACAAAAATAAATGTTGTAATAAAAGCAAAAAGAAAAAATAGCAAAGTCATAATGATTCGCTTCCGTAATTCGCCTAAATGGTCAACTAGCTGCATGGGGGTCTTTTCCATATGTAGAGCTCCTTTCTATAGAAAGAGAAAGATGTAAGTAGAGGGTACTGAAAAAGTCGTTTTTCTTTTTCAGTGCCCTCAAGTGGAAAGCAAGTCATTTTGGCTTACATCTTTCCAACTTACATGCCTGTCTTGCTTTCTGCTCTTTCAACGGCTTGGAGCTTATGTTTGTCTTCTGGTTGAGCTTTTGAATCATCTGTTACGAGTTCATTTGTAGCTTTCTTAAACTCCTTTAATGTGCTTCCAAATGCACGGCCAATCTCAGGAAGTTTAGATGGACCAAAAATAATGAGGGCAATCACTAATATAAGAATTAAACCTGGAATTCCAATACCTGATAGCATCACATGACACCTCCTGTCTATTTAAATAGTAATTCCATGACGATCTAGTGCAGCCGCTTCTAAAACCGAAATTCCTTGTTCCTCTGCAAACGCAGTGAGCTTGTCCGAAACTGCAGGAGCGAAGCCGGCAGGTGGAGATGCGTGGTTCATCGCACGTTGACGCGCGGCGTTTCTTCTAGCGAAAGGTCCCCAAATCGCAAATGTAATTCCTGGACTTTGGATGTTAACAAACAGTGTATTTCCATCAGGGGAGAACACAGGTCCAGCAAATTCCTCCCCATTTAAGCGGTTATAAGCAAAAGGGTATACTTCACCTTCAGGAGTAAGACCAATAATGCGGTCTGGTCCAGAACCATCCTCTGCAATCCAAAGGTCTCCCCAAGGAGTGATCGTAATATTATCAGGTGCGCGTAAATCATTGGCACTTGAAGATTCGTAAAAAAGCTCTAGTGTATTTGTAGCAGGGAAGTAACGATATACTCTTCCATGCCTGCCTTCGCCTGCATTCGTATCATCAAACCAAAATGCACCAGCACTAAACCATGCTCCTTCTAATCTGCTAAAACGGATACACCCTAATTCAGCCGCATCTTCTTTTGCACGCTCTGGGTTAACCTCTTTCCAGACGACTCCGTACTTTTGACCGCTTGAAAATTGGCTTGCCTGATTGGATGGAAGCTCATCATATGCAGCCGCTTCAAGAATCCCGCCTTTTTGTAAGGAACCAAGCTTTTGGCTTCTATCATGTGGAGTGAAGCGGTAGAAAAAGCTAGGATTATTATCCTCTGTTAAGTACCAAATTCCTGTAGCAGGATCAACGGCACATGCTTCGTGAGAGAAATACCCCATATCTCTGATTGGTGTTTTGGACATTTCGTTTTCAGGATCATTTGGATTTACTTCAAAGACAAAGCCGTGTCCCATGTTTCTTGTTTCTTCACACGTTAACCAAGTTCCCCAAGTGGAAGGGCCACCTGCACAGTTACGGATATTTCCTGAGTTTGTGACATACTCATCGATAACTTCACGGTTTGGTGTGACTACAAGAGCCGTTGTTCCACCTGCTGCCCCGTTACTCCAAGGGTTCTTTCCGTTTACAGGGTATTGGTGGTTAGTGCCAAGCTCATGATTTCGTACAAGGATCGTAGTGTTTTTTGGACCTTTAAAAGCGGCCATTCCATCTAATAAACCAGGAACTAAATCACCATTTGTCATTTTGTCACCTGTTTTTGAGATGATTTTGTACTGAAATCCTTTAGGGAGATCCAAAATTCCATTTGGATCCTCAACTAATGGTCCATAACCACCGAATCCACTCGTTGGATTTCCTGAAGCTGCTGCACTGCTAGCATTACCTGTTAATGAAAACATCCCAGTGGTACCAAGTGTTAAAGCTAATGTACTCATACCTCCAACTTTCAAAAACTCTCTTCTGTTTAAGCCGCCATTACCAGAATTCATTTCATATACCTCCAAGATTAATTTTTGAGGTTGTTCCTGAAGCGATGTCTATAAAAAAGGTAACAAGTGAATGTAAGTTAGATATGAATAGCTTGTTAGCCTTTTGTAAAAGAGGAAAGTTAGTTGAAAAGTTGTATTCTAAGATAAATGTTTTAACGAAAAATGAAGGGTATAGGAAAATCACCCCAAAAATATCCATAAAAAATAAGGTTTGTTAAAGGGTGAGTGAGGAAAAGACTATGTATAATGAACTGGTTAATAATTTATACTGTTAAAGGATTGTAAAGTTAGTTAAAAAAGGTACTCGTAATAGCCGTGCAAAACACTAAATAAACATAAAGATTGGATATTTTCGCTATTTTCTGTTAAAATGTTAGACAATGCACTTAGGGACGGAAATTGGCCTTGAGGGACGAAAGGAGTCCCTTTTTGGTTGTGGTATAATGAAAGAAAGCAGTGCATCTAGATTTAAATAGGGGGATAAGGTAAATGATCAATGTAACAGACAATAGCTCTCTTTTACGTAATGATGTCAAAAAATTAGGTAATATTTTAGGAGAGATTCTCGTACATCATGGTGGTATCTCGCTATTTAACAAAGTCGAAACAATCCGAGAGATGACCAAGAACTTAAGGAAAGATTACAATGAACAAGACTATAAAAAATTAAAAGAAGAGATTAGTACATTAAAGCCACCTGTACGTCAACAGGTCATTCGTGCATTCTCTATTTACTTTCATTTAATTAATATTGCTGAGCAAAACCATCGTATCCGTCGCAGACGCGAGTATCAGCTGAAAGATGATGGAGTGATCCAACCTGTTTCTCTAGAAAGCGCGATGGTTTCTATTAAAGAAAATGACTTCTCTAATGAAGTGATTCAAAAAGTGTTAAATGATCTTTCTATTGAATTAATTATTACAGCGCACCCAACAGAAGCGACAAAGCGCACGGTGCTTGAAATACAAAAAAGAATTTCAATGATTCTTCAAGAATTCGATAATCCTTTGTTAACAAAAAAAGAAAGAACAACTCTTGAAGAAAGTTTATTTAATGAAGTAACGGCCTTGTGGCAAACGGATGAATTGCGACAACGTAAACCGACCGTTTTAGACGAAGTGAAAAATGGTCTTTATTACTTTAACGAAACGTTATTTGATACATTGCCTGATATTCATCAGGATCTCGAGGCTCAGTTAGACCAACACTTCCCAGATCATAAGTGGAAAGTCCCGAACTTTCTTCACTTCGGTTCGTGGATAGGGGGAGACCGTGATGGGAACCCAAATGTGACTCCAGAAGTGACATGGGAGACATTGAAATTACAGCGTCAAGTTGCTCTGAAAAAGTATGAAGAAGCGATTGTTGACCTGATGAAGCGTTTTAGTCAAACAACAACTAGAGTCGAGTTAAGTGAAGCATTAATTGATTCGGTTGAAAGAGACGAGAAGGCCTATATGGAATCGGGTGAAGTTTGGCCAGTTAATAATGAAATTTATCGTCGTAAGTTTGCTGTCATGTTAAAGCGTCTTCGTCAAGTTGGTGAATCAGAAGTTGGATATCAAAATGCTGAAGAGTTTTTAAGTGATTTGGTTTTAGTTAGGGATAGTGCTGAACAGCATCAACCATCGAACCATAAGTTAAAAACAATCCGAAAGCTCATTCGTCAAGCAGAGCTGTTTGGTTTCCACTTAGTGACACTTGATATTAGAAATCATAGTGGTGAGCACGAAGCTGCTGTGTCTGAAATTTTAAAAGTAGTTGGAATTGCTGAAAATTATGCGTCTCTTCCAGAAGAGGAGAAGGTAGCTATTCTTGAGAAAGTCCTTAGCGAACCAAGACCTCTATTATTACTAGATGAAGATTACTCGAAAGAAACACAAGAAACATTTAAAGTATTTAAGATGATTAAACAAGCTCATAAAGAATTTGGAAGACGTTCAATTGAAGTGTATCTTGTCAGTATGACTCAATCACCAAGTGACTTATTAGAAGTTCTTGTGCTTGCAAAAGAAGCGGGCATTTATCGTCTTTATGCAGATGGCAAAGTAGAAAGTCATTTAAATGTTGCACCACTTCTGGAAACGATTGATGATTTAGTTGCTGGTCCGAAAATTATGAAGACATTGTTTGAAATGGAAGTATATCGCAATCATATTGAAGAGCACGGAAACCATCAAGAAATCATGTTAGGGTATTCTGATGGAAGCAAAGATGGTGGAACGTTAACAGCGAACTGGAAGCTATTTAAAGCTCAGCAAGAAATTCATAATATGGCAAAGGAATTTGATATTCGCTTGAAATTCTTCCATGGCCGTGGTGGATCATTAGGACGCGGAGGTGGACCGTTAAACCGTAGTATTCTTTCACAGCCATCAGAAACTTTAGGAGATGGTGTGAAAATTACGGAGCAAGGTGAAGTATTATCATCTCGCTATTTGTTGGAAGATATCGCTTATCGTAACCTTGAACAAGCGGCATCTGCTTTGTTAGAAGGTTCTGCTAGGGCTCATAAAAATCCAGTGCAAGGACATTTCCGTGATAGAAAATGGGAAGATGCAATGGAAGAAATGTCACAAGTTTCCTTGAAGAAATATCAATCGCTCGTTTTCCAAGATAAGGATTTCTTGAAATACTTTACTCAAGCTACACCTTTAAATGAATTGGGAGCCTTAAATATAGGTTCGCGTCCAATGAAACGTAAGGGTAGTGAGCGTTTTGAGGATTTACGTGCCATTCCTTGGGTATTTGCTTGGACGCAATCAAGACAAATGATTCCAGCTTGGTATGCTGCAGGTACAGGATTACAAACATTTATCGGGCAAAGTGAAGAAAATTTAGCATTGCTTCAAGAAATGTATAAAAAGTGGCCGTTCTTCCAAGCTACGATTAACAACTTACAAATGGCATTAATGAAAGCAGATTTAACAACAGCTAAAGAATATATTCATCTTGTTCAGGATAAGGAGATCGGAGAAAGAATCTTCAATAATATCTCTGAGGAATATAAACTAACAAAAGATGTCCTCTTGCAAATTACTGGCAATGAAGAACTTCTTGATCATACACCAAATATTCAAGAGTCAGTTTATAGACGTAATCCATACGTGGATCCGCTCAACTTTCTACAAGTTGATTTAATTCAAAAAATGCGTGAATCAGATGAAAAATCTGAGGAGTTACTAACAGAAGTACTGCTTACAATCAGTGGTGTCGCTGCTGGGTTAGTGAATACAGGTTGATATAGAACATCCGCTGCAATGTTGTTGCAGCGGATGTTTTTCTTATCCTACATTTCTTATTTTAATTTTGTAACGATTGCTGCTGTGTAGAAACGTTTTTCTCTTAGTGAAATGGAGCGGAAGTCACTCGACTCCTGCGGGATGCAGAGGTAGGGGCGAGACCCCACAGGCGAAGCCGAGGAGGCTCGGCACCTCCCCGCGGAAAGCGAGTGGCTGGAGCGCAATGGAACGAACATGAGGAGAACCACGCACCCCAAAAAATAACAATGTATGCGAAAACAGCCTTTTAAAAAGGCTAACTGTCAAAATACTCTTTTACCACTCAAAAAAGAACTTGAGCGCAAACGTAATGAGTGTATAGGAAATCACGCCGAAAGCGAAGGTAGGGAAGTGGGCATGTTGTTCATTTGGTAGTTCATTTTTTAAAACGTTTAAGATCATAGCACCGGAAATAAAAGCAAAAATCATAGCCTGTGCGAAGGATGAAAGGGTAACAAATACACCGATAATCCAACCTGTGATAATGCCTGATGCAATGACAAACCTTCCTACAAGGTTATATTGTTTCGGGTTCTCACGCCAAAGATCGTGGGCAACAGCTATGAAATGGAGACCAATCGCTGTCCCGTAAAAAACCGATTGTATCCCTGTGACATTTGACGCCATAACGATATATACGATTAACATATTATAAATTGTAAAGAAGATAATTTGCAGCCAAAGAGTAGAACGATCTCCCTGACTTTGCTCAGCCTGTTTAAAAGTTTTTTGTATACCGTAAAATATCAGCAAGCCAAATAACCCAACAAAATACAGCTCTGATTCCATTGTTAGATTATCGGTATATAATTCCACAGTTTGTTGTTCCCTGTGCATGGATGGGAGTATATAGACAAAGACATAAGAAACAGCTAGCCCCCCTGAAAACGAAAGCCATTTTTTACGACGAATTTGATTGGCCGGAATAAAATCATTAGCAAAAAGGTGAATGATAATAAATAGAATCCCTAATAAATAAGCAGACATAGTGACACTCCTTATTTATCAGTACCCACACTTTTGTAAGGGGAAACGTGGTGTATGATAAACTAATCGGAGTTTGGAAGTTACGAAAGACAAACACTCAGTTTAGAACGTTTGCCTTTCGTTTCACGTGAAACATTAACATAAAATTACGACAACTTAAGATTCCTGCATGCTTTTAAGTTCTTGTAATCTCTCAACTAGCTTATTAAAAAGAGGCTTATCATTTTGGTCGAGAGCCTCATCAATTTGTAGCCTTACGTTTGCAATTTCTTGATCGACTAGTGCCTTTTCAAGGATCATATTGGTTTCATTTTCGTATTCTTTAAATTGCTTGTATTGAACAAATGAATTTGTTTGTGACTCGACTAGGTTGAGATAGCGGTGATTCGATTGTTTTCCATAGAAATGAAGCTTTACATATACTTTATCTGCAGGATTACTCATAAGGTCACCGAGGGCTTTTGATACATCTTCTGATTTACGCTTATTGTAATAATAAACAAAACCAGACTTATCTGAATGCATACTTGAAATAACAAATGTTCTTCCTTTTGATGGAACCGTTTCGACAAAGGAAAGGTTCTCAAGTATATGGTGGTTTTTCAATATATGTTCAAGCAACATCCTTACATCTTTATGCTTAAGCTGATGCTGTTCTAAAAACCATTTTAAAAAACTACTTTTTTCTGCTGCGGATACCCAGTTTCTCATAAACACCACCCTAAAATTCTACTTTCTTCAAGCATAACATGATATACGTATATTTCAATTCAGAACGTGTTGTTTTCAAACTAAATAGTCTGATAGCAATTTAGTAACTTATGAATATAGTAGTATACCAGGTTGATAAAGGGGGAGTGGTGGGTGTTTATTCGAAGGGCTACTGCCGAAGAGTTGAGGTTTATTCAAAGTTATGCACCAATCGTACAGCAAGAAGCTACGTTAGGCTATATGGATGGGAAACATGTAATGAATGAAGAGATGCACTATCATTATAAAGCAGAATACTTTATATTGTTGGATAACCATCGAATTTGCGGGTGGGTTCTGTTAGGAGAAGCAACGACACCAGTTAATTCCGAAACGACGGGGATGATCTTAGAGTTATACGTATTGCAACCTTATCGTAAAAAAGGGTTTGGTCATATGTTAATGAATTATGCTCTCCATTATTTTAAGCAAAAAAAATTAAAGAAAGTACAGTTGAACGTTTTTGCTGAGAATCATGCAAAAAAGCTTTATGAACAAATGGGTTTTAAAGATGTTTCCACGCTTATGGAAAGGCCGTTATAATAGTTTCATGTGAAACAATAGGTTAGCCCATTGACAAATCCTTACAGGCCGATTATAGTTTGAGTAACAAATTTATGGAAGGGTGACCCAACTACAATGAAGTACTAATCCTATTTACGAAAGCAATCAATTGAAGGTGTTTTTAGCGGACGAATATTTCTGCTTTCTTTAACATGCCTTCAATGGGAGTTTTCAGGATAGGATTGGATTTCTATAGTTGAGCCTAAAAGGAGTAGTCTCTTTCTTTTTGGTGTGCACCTATATTTATGCCTCCTATTCTGACTGTAGATAGGGGGCATTTTCATGTCCCCAAAAACATAATGAAAGGCCACTGAAAAAGGTCAAGACCGTACCTTTTTCAGTGGCCTCCATAATGAAGGTGGGGATGATTGTATGCTTTTATTAGAAGCTCAAAAAATAAAGCAATATATAAAAGAACGGCTCCTACTTAATATAGACCATATCCAAATTTATAAAAATGATCGTATTGGCTTAGTATTGAAACGAAAATATCGGAAGTGTTGGGTCGGTTAAGTATGGAACCATCTGGTGAGCTAGAGAAAGAGTTTCAGGAACTGTTAGAGGAGAAAAGGAGATTGAATTCAAAAGTGTAGTTTGAGTTGAACTTTGAGGGACTAGAGGAAGTTGTTTTTTTCATTCCCGTCCCTTGGAATTCTCCTTAATTAGTAGATGCTGAAAAAAGGAGGCCATTGAAAAAGGTAAAAACCACACCTTTTTCAGTGGCCTTGAAAAAAGGCTTTTTTTAGTTCCTTACAATTTGAGTACGAAGTGATTTTGTTATATGATTTGAAAATACGATGCTTCAAAAAATAACTGTAAAAAGAGTGATGGAACCGATGTATCCAAAAGAATTAAATTATAAAATGCCTGCAGAGTGGACAACTCATCAGTGTACATTCATTTCTTGGCCTGTTCAAGATTCGATGGTCTATCCTGATGATTATGAACATGTTTGGAATGGCTACGCTGAACTTGTACATGCAATTGCTGAGTTCGAGCCCGTATCAATTGTCACGAATCGAGATGATATAGAAAAGTTGAAGGCAATTTTTGTAGATGAGCGAGTGGGATTTTT
The DNA here is from genome assembly GCF_056619925.1 of Halalkalibacter sp. HAAS-P013. Classification (NCBI taxonomy): domain Bacteria; kingdom Bacillati; phylum Bacillota; class Bacilli; order Caryophanales; family Bacillaceae; genus Halalkalibacter; species Halalkalibacter sp. HAAS-P013. The sequence continues at coordinate 33,649 of NZ_JBWQTU010000007.1, read as the reverse complement.
ACCAATTGAGCATAACGATGCCTGGCTGCGAGATAACGGACCGACGTTTGTCAAAAGTGATGATGGTGACATCGCAGGGGTTAATTGGATTTTTAATGCGTGGGGGGAGAAGTACTCTCCGTGGAAATTAGATAATGATGTGGCGCCTAAAATCTTAGAGCATTTTAATATTAAAAAATTTAATGCTCAAATAGTGATGGAAGGTGGATCATTTCATGTGGATGGCGAAGGAACGTTGCTGACAACAGAAGAGTGCCTGTTGAACCCAAACCGTAATCCTGATTTATCAAAGGAACAAGTGGAACAATACTTAAAAGATTATTTAAATATTGAAAAGGTTATTTGGTTGAATAGAGGTTTAAGTGGAGATGAAACAGATGGTCATGTTGACAATGTGGCTTGTTTTGCAGAACCAGGTAAGGTAATTATGCAAGTGTGTCATGATCCTAGTGACGATAATTATCAAATCACACAAGAAAACCTTGAAATCTTGCGTAAAGCAACAGATGCAAAAGGACGAAAGCTTGAGGTCATTGAGATTGAGCAACCACCAGCGTCACATTTTGAAGAGAGTCGACTAACGCTTAGTTATCTTAATTTTTATTTTGTAAATGATGGAATTATTTTACCGGTATTTGGCGGTACAGCCAAAGAAACGGATCAAAAAGCAATTGACGTCCTGCAACAAACATTTCCTGATCGCAGAATCCGGACAATTGACGGGATGGCGATCATAAAAGAAGGCGGAAATGTTCATTGTACAACACAGCAGATGCCTGCTGAAGGAAAATAGAATAAGAGGTGAGTGGACTTGAGAAAAGTGAAAGTAGCAGCTACACAAATGAGCTGTTCTAATAATATAGAAGAAAATATAAGCAATGCAGACAAGCTAGTAAGAGAAGCAGCAAGTCAAGGTGCACAAATTATCCAAATTCAAGAATTGTTTGAAACACCTTACTTCTGTCAAAAAGAAAAATCAGATTATTATATTTATGCAACAGAAGTAGAGAAAAACAAAGCAATTAACCATTTTAAAGAGGTTGCCAAAGAGCTTGAAGTTGTACTTCCGATTAGCTTTTATGAAAAGAAAAACAATGCTCGCTACAACTCACTAGCTGTGATTGATGCAGATGGAGAGGTGCTTGGTGTTTATCGTAAAAGCCATATTCCAGATGGACCAGGCTATGAAGAGAAATTTTATTTTAATCCTGGAGACACAGGGTTCAAGGTTTGGGACACACGCTATGCGAAAATTGGAATAGGTGTTTGTTGGGATCAGTGGTATCCTGAAGCAGCTAGATGTATGGCGCTAATGGGGGCAGAAATTTTATTTTATCCGACAGCAATTGGTTCAGAGCCACATGATGACACAATTGACTCCAAGGACCATTGGCAAACAGTTATGCTAGGGCATGCTGCATCAAATTTAGTGCCAGTTGTAGCCTCGAACCGAGTAGGAGTAGAAGAAGATGAAGATTTCAAAATTACGTTCTATGGTTCTTCTTTTATTGCGGGACCACAAGGAAACAAAGTAGCAGAAGCGGATCGAACAGAAGAGACAGTCCTTGTTGCAGAATTTGATCTTGATGCGTTAGACATTCAACGCATCGAGTGGGGCATTTTCCGTGACCGCAGACCTGACTTATATAAAATTATTACTTCGTACGATGGTGAGTTAATTATTAAGTAGCTATATAGGAACTGATCTTTTTCAGAACCAAGGGTCAGATCTTTTTACCACACTCTACATTTAGAAATGCTAATAAGACCATAAAGGTAGTACGCTATATATAAAATAAGTTGTGCCAAAGATCAAAAATGACCTTTGGCACAACCGATAGACAATATGTGTGCCCTTAAAGCAAAAAGAACGATTCTTTAAGGGACAACTCCTATTTTACTCTACAACTAAATCTTCAATAGAATCTATATCCATGTAAGTTGGGACAACTAATCCAAGTGCTGTTCCGTGCAGGTTTGAACCTAAATCTTCAAATTCTCCCTCATACTGCTCGTAGTAATCAGCATGTGTTGTCGGCAACCATGCACCAACTGTTGCATCACCACTACCAGTAGCAACACCTGCCCACATTGGACCAGCGTCTACTTGAGTAAGAGTTACATCATAACCAACAGTTTGTAGTACAGAACTTACAACATTTGAACTTGCAATAACATCATCCCAAGCAACATAAAGCAAAGTAATTTCGTCACCATCCACTGAACCGACACCTTCAGTCCATGTAGCAGGCTAAATCTTCATTTTCTGTAACAAATTGCTCAGCGGCATCAGATGGATCAGCACCTTCATTAATAAGTGCCATTACATACTCAATGTGCTCTGGCTCCCAATTGAACTGATTTAATACTTGATATGCATTAGGATGATCATCTTCTAAACCTAAACGAGCAATTGTATGAACGTCTTCAGCTCCACCATAAAGGTTTAACGGATCTTCTAAGTATTTAAGATCAAAGTCAGAAAACTTCCAGTGCGGGCTCCACCCAGTTACAATAATAGGTTCCTCATTTTCATAAGCACTTTTTAATGAAGCCGCCATTGCAGCTCCTGAACTTTCAACAACATTCCAGTCATCTTCAAGACCGTATTCAGGCAAAACTTGATTCATTGTGATATTCATCAAACCTGCACCAGGGTCAATCCCAATAATTTCAAAATCAACGTCTTCTCCGACATGTGCAGCAGACGCTTCTGCAGGTGCTTCTTCTGTACCTTCTGCATCATCAGCTGGTGCCTCTTGAGATGCTTCTTCTCCTCCGCAAGCTGCTAGTCCTAAAGCTAGGACAGAAGCGGTTGTTAAACATAGTAATTTTTTTAACATTACTGTGTTCCCCCTTGTTTTTTGTTTCCTATATTTTGAGTGATTCGATCTAAGATAATCGCAATGATTACAATAGCCAAACCAGCTTCAAAACCAACTCCAGTTTGAATCTGTGTGACGGCACGGTATACTTCTGTACCGAGTCCTGGTGCACCTACCATGGCTGCAATGACAACCATAGATAGAGCTAACATTATACTTTGGTTAATTCCTGCCATAATTGTTGGCATGGCAAGAGGTATTTGAACTTTTAACAAACGCTGTTTTGTTGTCGAACCAAACGCATTTGTTGCTTCAATTAAATCAGTTGGCACTTGCTGAATCCCGAGTATCGTTAAGCGGATTGTAGGCGGCATAGCAAAAATCACCGATGCTACAACTCCAGGAACGACTCCAATATTAAAAAAGAAGATGGCAGGGATTAAATAGACGAATGCAGGCATTGTCTGCATCAGGTCTAAGATTGGTGTAACAATTTGTCTTACCAACGTTTTCTGTGATGCCCATATTCCGATTGGAATCCCAACAATGATTGTGACAAATACAGCTGTTAGGACGAGAGCAAGGGTTTGAACCATATGATCCCAATATCCAAAGTTCCAAATCAACAACAAACCTAGGACGGAAAATAATGCCATTCTCCACCTACTCGTCTTCCAAGCTATAAATCCAATTAGTAGAATTAATACAATAGGAGGAGGGAGAATTAAGAGCCATTCGATGCCATCTACCACACCTCGTAAAATCACACTAATAAATTGAAAAACGCCACTTAAGTTACTTGTTAGCCATGATACAAATTGATCAATAATATCAGCTAACGGCAGTCTTGGAATGAAGTCTTCCATTTACTTCACCTCCAAATCTTTGGCGCCTGTTAGTAGATTAATATGTTCTTCGTTTCCAGCAAGAGCACCGATAACGGCACCCCTTACTAGGATTCCTTTTAAGCAGTTGTTATCATCAGTAACAGCAACTGGGATAGATGCGTTTGATACTTTATCAAATAAGTCGACCAGTAGCACATCTGGTTTGACCGTAATCAAATCAGTTGTTACGACTTCAGTGAGAGATTGATTTAGATCCATCGCTTTTTTTGCATCGTCAGCAGAGAGGGTACCAATTAATGTTTTTTGTTTATCAACAACATAGATTGATGAGATCCCTAGTTCTTTCATCATTTTTAGTGCGACACGTGGACCTTTGTCTACTTGAACCGTTTCTGCTCGCTTCATCACATGATGAGCCGTCAGTACTTTTGCTAGGTCAACGTCTTCGACAAATCGTTCAACATATTGGTTGGATGGATTCATTAAAATTTCTTCAGGTGTACCAATTTGAACAATTTCTCCGTCTTTCATTAAGGCTATGCGGTCACCAATTCGAAGCGCCTCATCTAAATCATGTGTAATAAAAACAATGGTTTTCTCGACAGATGATTGTAAGTCTAATAGTTCATCTTGCATGTCTTTACGAATGAGTGGATCAAGGGCACTAAATGCTTCATCCATTAAGAGAACATCTGGATTATTAGCTAAGGCACGTGCTAGACCGACACGCTGCTGCATCCCACCACTTAACTGGCTAGGATATTGGTTTTCGTAGCCTTTAAATCCTACTAATTTAAGAGATTCAAGTGCTTTTTTGTTTCGTTCCTCTTTCGGTACACCTTGAATTTCTAAGCCGTATTCTGTGTTTTCCAGAACTGTATAATGAGGAAAGAGTGCAAATTTTTGAAACACCATACTGATTTTCTTACGTCTTACTTCACGAAGCTGCTCCTTTGACATTTTGACAACATCTTCACCATCAATCTCTACTTTCCCACTTGTTGGATCAATTAATCGATTTAACAGCCTGACAAGTGTCGACTTCCCACTTCCGGAAAGCCCCATAATAACAAAGATTTCACCAGAATGAACATCAAAGCTAGCTTGATTAACGCCGACTGTGCAGCCGGTACTCGAAAGAATTTCTGTTTTTGATTTTCCGCTCTCTAGTTGCTGGAAAGCTTGCTTTACATTTTTACCAAATATTTTTGTAACTTGATCAACTTTAATTTTGATCGTTTTATCGTTCATTTTTCCACCTCTTCTATAACTAATGATTGGTACGAGACATTTTCAGATTTATTCTCTGTTAAATGGCGGGCAGGAGTCTCTTTTAACATTAACTCTCTTCAAAAGTCTCTGGAGGAATTAGATGAATTGCTTGCAGACGGGGGAACATCTGATGAGGTAAAAAAGGAAGCTGAAGTAGACAAAGAAAAGCTATTGCATGCGTTAGAGTATTACGATTGGCTTAACCGTCTCATTGATAGCATTGAATCAAAAGAGATTTTTGATTATATTCCGAAGAAACGAGACGTTAAGTAGATGAAGGGCTAGAACAAACAAACAGCTCTGTTACTTAGATAGAAGGAATGGAAAAGGAAAGAAGACCTTTTCTGTTCCTCTTTTTTGTCCTTATTTCTTACTTTGATAAACTAAAAGGAAACAACGATAGAGGTGAGTAAATTGAACCTTCAACCATTAAAAGCAAATTTTTTTCTGCAGCCTACACTCGATCTAGCACAGGCTTTACTTGGCCAAATTCTTGTTAAGGAAACAAAAGAGGGGGTTGCATCTGGTTGGATTGTTGAAACAGAGGCATACATTGGTCCTGGTGACCGAGCGGCACATAGTTTTGGAAACCGTCGAACAAAGAGAACGGAAGTCATGTTTGGTCCACCAGGACATTTCTATACATATGTTATGCATACCCACTGTTTAGTCAATGTTGTGAGTGGGGAAGTGGGTCATCCTGAAGCTATTTTGATAAGGGCTGTTGAACCTTATCATGGAATCGAACTAATGTATGAGCGTCGAGGTCAAGAAAAAAAGGAAAAGGATTTAACAAATGGTCCAGGGAAACTAACTAAAGCATTAGGTATAATGAAACTAGATTATGGTCTTCCTTGCAATAAGCAACCAATATATATAGCAGAGGGAAAGATAAATGGAACCATTGAAAGCGGCCCTAGAATTGGGATTGGAAATAGTGGAGAAGCGAGGGATTATCCTTGGAGGTATTGGTTGTCAGGCAATCGGTTTGTCTCAAGATAATAGGAATAAGCCTTCTTAAATAAAGGCTGTTTTCGCATACTTTGTTGTTTTTAGGGGGTACGTGTTCTCCGCATGTTCGTTCCAATTTGTTCTTTTTAAAGAAATTAAGAAGAGTATAACACTAACTATTTATGAGTATAGAGAGTTATTAATAAATTTCCCCTTTGTTCTTGAAAGGGTTGTTCTTAATAAAGTTCAGATGAGGCAGTAATAGAAGAGACAGCCGGCTTTGAATAAAATCAAAGCCGGCTGCTGTCGAATAGAAAAACCATGTCTAATTTTCTTACAAGTCTTTCAAAAAGGGGACAATCTCGAGGCCACTGAAAAAGGTACGGTTTTGACCTTTTTCAGTGGCCTCACAATCTCCCCTTTTTAAACAGAATCTTATAAACTTTTTGTTACGGGCTCTTCTTTTATTAATTTTGCATCAAAAATAAACGGACCAAATGGGATAACAGATGCAATGGCTGCTAGTAGCCCTTTTTTAAATGACCATCTTTCAGTAAACATGACAAATGCTAGAACGACAAAGTAAAGCATGAACAATATACCATGAATCCATCCAGTGACTGTGACCATCATTGGCATATCAAACATATATTTTAATGGCATAGCAATGCCTAGTAGAAGGATGAAAGAAAGCCCTTCTATATAACTGACAGAACGAAATATTTTAAGTGTTGAACTCATAATGATCATCTCCAATTAAAGTGGACTCGTTATCGTACCTAGGTTGTATTATAACAAATTATTAATATAAGTGTTTTTCTAATTCGTGACGATTTAGAAAAACACATTTAGACTAGAAATGAATAGGCTAAAGGCAAAAGTGGATTAGGAGGTTGTAATAATGTATCCAGTTTTTCCTTATTATGACAAAGAGGTGGAGTGTAAAGAACAGCCTGCTGCATTTCCACCTCAAGAACAGGATCAGCAACCTGGTCTTGAGTACCCAATGATACCAAACCCGATTGCAGAAAATCCTCATTACATTGGTTCGGGTAAGTTGAAAGACAAGGTAGCGATTATTACAGGAGGAGATAGTGGGATAGGGCGAGCAACGGCGATTGCTTTTGCAAAAGAAGGTGCAAATGTTGTAATTGCGTACTTAAATGAACATATAGATGCAAATGCTACGAAGAAGCGTATTGAAGAAATTGGGGAAGAATGTCTTGTTATTGCGATTGATCTACGGGAAGAGGCTGCTTCAACAGAGGTCGTTAAACAAACGATTGATCGGTTTGGCAGGATTGATGTCTTAGTCAATAATCACGCAGTTCAATATGTGCAAGATTCAATTCTTGATATTACGATTGGTCAGTTAGACGATACATTTAAAACAAATATTTACCCTTTTTTCTTTATGACAAAGGCTGCACTCCCATACTTACAATCAGGAGATACGATCATTAATAACGCATCTGTCACGGCCTATCGAGGTCATGAGAAATTAATCGATTACTCAGCTACACAAGGGGCGATTGTTACATTTACACGATCATTAGCCATGTCATTAGTTGAGCAGGGGATAAGAGTAAATACCGTCGCCCCTGGTCCTATCTGGACACCGCTCATTCCAGCCACTTTTCCAAAAGAAGAAATCAAATACTTCGGCACAGACACGCCAATGAAAAGGCCAGGTCAACCATTCGAATTAGCCCCAACCTTTGTCTACCTAGCCTCAGACGACTCAGGCTACGTAACAGGCCAAGTTTTACACGTAAATGGAGGAGAAATTGTAGGAGGCTAAAAGAACAAAGGCGCACGGTGAGCGCAGCCATTGCAAACATGTTCGCACACGTAAGTATAAATGTACTTTTCGTATATAAAAGCTAACCGAAAGGCGCCCTTTCCTTTGTTCTTTTAGCCTATATCAATTTTGAGTATCTTCTTTTTTACTGTAAGATCAAATAAAATATATATTAATATGAATGTTTCGGACTTCGAAATTTTTTGTTGGAAGGATGGCGTTTCGTATTGGTTAATAATAAAGAACTCGTTCCAATTATGAATATAATCAAGTCGTTCGAGCTTATGTACGGAGTTGTTTTTTTAATGGAAGTAATAGACGGTCAATATGTCTATCGCTACATAAGTCCGGAGGCGAAAGAACTTGCTTCATTAGATGAAAGTTTTCTTGGTAAACAACTGAATGAAGTGTATCCAGATTATATTTCAGATCATTTAAGTTCTTTCTACAACGAGGCAAAAGAAACTAGAAAGCCCGTTGTCGTTGAGGACAAGCTCAATATGGAGTTAACGGATGAAGTAGCAAGATTAGTGATCATGCCCGTGATTCAAGCTGATGATGAGTTAACGTATTTTATTAGTTATACAGAGAGAACAAGATCTCCAAAGGAAGCAACTGTTGATCTTGTTACAGGCCTTCCAAGTTACCATTTGTTTGTTAGCAAGTTAAAGGAAAAGCTTCAATTAGCTGATGGCAATCCGATTGCCTTATGTTACCTCAAGCTTAGGCAAATAAAGCGAAACGAGGAAGCAAGAACGAAAGAGATTGACCAAGCGGTATTTATTGCTGAAGTTACCAAGCGGATTTTGAATATACTTCCTGAAAAAGGATCGGAGCTAGCGCGTGTAGTTGGAGATGAACTTGTTTGTTTTTTTTCAACAAAGCACGATGCAGTTGCCTTAGTAAAGGAGCTTCAACAAGTGATTTCGATACCACTTTCTGTAGACGGTAAGAAACTCATAATGGAGACCGCGATAGGAATGACTTTCCAAGAGATAGGAACAAAATCAGAGTTGAGCCTGCTTAATGAAGCGTATCATGCTATGTTGCAGGCCAAGCAAGATAAGGGGAATTCTGTAAAGGTATTTGATATAAATAATCAAACCGAAGTAATGAGATCAAAACCTCATCTAGTTCACGAATTAAGAAAGGCGATTGTGAACAATGAGTTTGTCATCTATTTCCAACCAATTGTTAGTGCTGTAACAGGAGGAGTTCATTATGAGGCATTATTGCGTTGGTTTAGTTCGAAGTTAGGACCGGTACCACCAGACGCATTTATAATGGCTGCAGAAGAAAGTGACTTTATTCAAGAGATTGACTTATGGGTGATTGAAAAGGTTTGTGAGCATGTCGCAAACTCTCATGAAGAGCTACGTTATGTCTCGATAAATCTATCAATTAAAACGTTTCAATCCAATGAGCTAGAAAAGAAGCTTCTTGCAGCTTGTTCAAAACATGGAATTGACCCAAGCTTCATAGAACTTGAACTAACTGAACACACCCTTTTAGAAGATGAACAATTGTTAATTAAGAAGTTAGGCTGTTTACGTAAGTCAGGGTTCAAAGTAGCAATTGATGATTTTGGTATGAGGCATGCTTCTTTTAATTATTTACGGGTGCTCCCCGTAGATAAGATAAAGATTGATAAAGCATTTGTGCAAAATTTAAAAAGAAATTCAAAAGAGCATCATATTATTACATCGATTCTTACTTTAGCTAAGAAAATTGGCGTAAGAGTAACGGCAGAAGGTGTTGAGACAGTGGAACAAGCCCAAATGCTAGTAGAAGCTTCTTGCGATGAGCTACAAGGTTTTCTCTTTGGTAAACCAGCTCCTAATGAAATTGTTCACAAGGCTTCTAAACAAGCAAGAGAGCAGTGGAGTAGTTTGTTATAATTCCTACAGACAATTATGGTGGCTCAATTATTGGTTCAAGTTAACCCGTGCTATAATGAGTCAAACATGTTCGAAATATAAGTAGATTGGATGATATGTGTGACGGAAATAACCATCGAGGTAAAAAAACGTAGTTCGGAAAAAATGAAAAAAGGATTTCCTCTAATAGAACAAACCGCACTAACAAAAAGTATGCAGAAAGCAGAAGAAGGAACAATCCTTCGTGTTGTTGATGAATCAGGCTTATTTGTTGGGAAGGGGTATTATGGTAAACAGAATAAAGGAGTAGGGTGGATAGTAACGAAAGATCCATCCGAAACGATTGACCGAGATTTCTTTCTAGAACGAATTCGAGCAGCTGTAAAGCGTCGAAAGAACTTATTCAACGATAATGAAACGACTGCTTTTCGTCTGTTTAATGGAGAAGGAGATGGCATTGGCGGTCTAACAATTGATTGTTATGATGGCTATTATGTAAGTACGTTTTATAGTGAAGGGATTTATCATTTTCGAAAAGACATTTATGAGGCATTACAAAACGTCGTTACCTGTAAAGGTCTATATGAGAAAAAGCGATTTGCTAGTCAGGGGCAGTATGTAGAAGATGATGATTTTGTCATGGGAGAACGTGGTGAATTCCCTTTAATCGTTAAGGAAAATGGCATGAATTTTGCTGTTTATTTAAACGATGGACCAATGGTCGGTGTGTTTCTTGATCAGCGAGACGTACGCAGACGAATCAGGGATGAGTATGCTAATGGGAAGCATGTGTTAAATACATTTTCTTATACAGGTGCGTTTTCGGTTGCGGCTGCCTTAGGGGGAGCTACAAAGACAACAAGTGTCGACCTTGCTAAACGAAGTCATGCTAAAACAATTGAACAATTTAGTGTAAATGGCATTGATTATGAAGCTCAAGATATTATTGTGATGGATGTGTTTAACTATTTTAAATTTGCAAAGAAAAAAGGGAAGTTATTTGATCTTGTTATTTTAGATCCGCCTAGCTTTGCAAGGTCAAAAAAACATACGTTTAGTGCCGCGAAAGATTACACAGGTTTGCTGCAAGAAGCGATTGCCATTACAGAGAAAAATGGAGTCATTATTGCCTCGACAAATTGCAGTACATTTTCTATGGAGAAGTTTCATACGTTTATTAAAGAGGCATTCAAAAAGAAAAATGCAAATTATCAAATTTTAGAGGAATACACGTTACCAGATGATTTCAAGACGACGAAATCATTCCGTGAAGGGAACTATTTAAAGGTTGTCTTTATAAAAAGAAAATAATAAAAAGCTTTCTAGGGTTCCGCGTAGTCGTATGGTCTGGTCCAAGAGAGAGCGCATAGAAGTTTCTATGTACACGGAGGGAGAAAAGCCCGGGAGGTTACTATCATTTGATAGGGACATTTCGGGCTTTTTTTATTTTTTGAAAAGTGAGGGTTTGAAAATGAATAAAAGCATCGCGTGGATGCTACTTGTCGTAGCAGCAGTCTTTGAAGTTGGTTGGGTCGTCGGGTTGAAATACGCAGCAAGCTATGCAACGTGGGGGCTGACAATTGTTGCGATTATTGTTAGTTTCTCAATATTGATTTGGAGTGGAAGGATGCTGCCAGTTGGAACGGCTTATGCTGTTTTTGTCGGGCTGGGCACAGTTGGAACGGTGGTTGTTGATCATGTCATATTTGCAGAGCCGTTTCGTTGGGTGGTTCTCTTCTTGATCTGTTTGTTATTTATTGGTGTTATAGGATTGAAGGTGAGTACACCGGAGCATGTAGAAGCAAAGGAGGGACAATAACGTGGAGTGGACTTATTTAATGATCGCTGGTTTGTTTGAAATGCTTGGTGTAGCGATGATAACTCAATTTAATCGAAAAAGAGGAGTGCTGCAGCTTCTATTATTAATTAGTGCTTTCAGTTTGAGTTTTCTTTTTCTATCTTATGCCATGATCGTATTACCAATGGCCATTTCCTATGCTGTCTGGACTGGAATAGGGGCAGTTGGTGGTGTAGTAATAGGGATGTTATTTTACAATGAGCCAAGGCATTGGAAGCGACTCTTCTTTTTAAGTATGATAATTTTTGCTTCAGTTGGGTTAAAGCTTGTCACATAGCTACAAATCTGCACTTAGGTGTGTGTTGGCCCCTTTGACAAAGAGATGAAGCATTATTGGGATTGGGATTTTTATTTACGAATAGTAGAAATGTTTCACGTGAAACGCTTCCCTGTAAACGAGTGTTATTTATAATTTTTTTGAAACAAGCAGTAATGAGTCAAAGAATATGGACAGTATGAGAATTCATCTGGATCGATTGTAGAGAAGCTAAAAGTGAACGTATTTGGAATGGGGTAGGTTTGATATCAAGGTTAAAGCGAAAGCTAATTGGATAAAGAGGTATGACAGCTGTGTGTCATATCTTTTTTTGATATCGGATGCTATCATGTAAGAATCAGAGTGGAAAGGATGTTTTGATGCAAAAGTCAGTTGTCTTAGCAGAAAAGCCTTCAGTTGCCCGTGATATTGCTCGAGTGTTGAACTGTGGGCGTAAAGGAAATGGGTTTCTAGAAGGAGATAAATATATAGTAACATGGGCGTTGGGGCATTTAGTTACATTAGCTGAGCCTGAAAGCTATGGAGAGAAATATAAAACGTGGAATATAGATGATTTACCGATGCTTCCAAACCATTTAAAGCTTGTTGTGATGAAGCAGACAAGCAAGCAATTTAATGCGGTCAAGGCTCAACTGCAGCGTAAAGATGTAAGAGACATTGTCATTGCGACGGATGCAGGACGTGAAGGAGAGCTTGTTGCAAGGTGGATTCTTGAAAAGGCTCATGTTAATAAACCGTTGAAACGATTATGGATTTCCTCGGTAACAGACCGTGCGATTAAAGAAGGCTTTGCGAAGTTAAAAAACGCGAAACAGTTTGAAGGTCTCTATCATTCAGCTGTCGCTCGTTCAGAAGCAGACTGGTATGTAGGAATGAATGGGACGAGAGCATTAACGACGAAGTTTCATGCTCAGCTTTCTTGTGGACGGGTTCAGACCCCGACACTTGCGATGATTGCCAAAAGGGAAAAAGATATTCAGACGTTTAAACCTGTACCTTATAAGCAATTAACGGTGAAAACGGAGATTGGTATTTCGTTTCATTGGGTTGATCAGAAGACAAATGAACGTCGAATGTTTGATGAGAAAAAAGCAGAAACGATTCGTACGTCGCTTAAAGGGCAAAAGTTGAACATATCAGATATTCAGAAGGTTGCCAAAAAGATTCCTGCTCCTAAGTTATATGACTTAACAGAACTACAACGTGAAGCGAATAAACGATTCGGATATTCAGCAAAGGAGACACTCTCTACTATTCAGCGTTTATATGAGCAGCATAAGGTTATAACGTACCCGAGAACCGATTCGAATTATTTATCATCGGATATGGTCGATACGTTAGCGGATCGTATAAAAGCTTGTGATATTCAACCATTTCGAAAATTAGTTTCTCAATTAAAGGGCGTTAAGATTGATAAAAGTTTAGCTTGTATTAATGACCAACATGTGTCTGATCACCATGCGATCATCCCAACAGAACAATCTCCAGGACCGAATGCATTAAGTGAAAAAGAAACAAAATTATATCGCTTAATTGTTCGACGTTTTCTAGCTGCCTTTTTCCCTGTAAATGAATTTGAACAAACAACGATTACAGCAGGTGCTGCGAAGGAACAGTTTATTGCAAAAGGGAAAAGGATGACGAGCTTAGGATGGAAAGTTGTATATTCGGAAGACGCGTCTTATTTAGATGAGGATGAGAGTGAGAGTACTCTTCCAAAGTTAGCTGCAGGTGATGTGCTATCTGTTCAAGAAATCAACGTTACATCTGGTCAAACAAAGCCGCCTGAAAGACTCACAGAAGGTACATTACTTTCTGCGATGGAGAAGCCAAGTGCCTACTTAGAGAGCCATAATAAAGAATTAGCACAGACGTTAGGGAAGACGGGTGGAATTGGAACAGTTGCGACAAGAGCGGACATAATTGAAAAGCTTTTGAATACTCATTTAGTAGAAAAAAGAGATAAATACTTACATGTAACAGGAAAAGGAAAGCAATTATTAGAGTTAGTTCCTGCTGAATTACAATCACCTGCACTAACAGCAGAGTGGGAGCAAAAGCTAGAGCAAATTGCAAAAGGGCAGTTAGAGAAGTCCGTTTTTGTGGCAGATATGAAGCAGTACGCAGCAGACATCGTTCGTCAGGTTAAGCAGAGCGAGAAGCAGTTTAAGCATGATAATGTAACAGGAAGCCCATGTCCTGATTGTGGAAAGCTGTTGCTTGAAGTGAAAACAAAGCATGGCAAGAGACGTGTTTGTCAGGATCCTGGATGCGGCTATAAGAAAAATATTTCAAAGACAACGAATGCTCGCTGTCCGAAGTGTAAAAAGAAATTGGAGCTTTGGGGAGAGGGTGAAGGTCAAACATTCGCTTGTGTCTGTGGGCATAGAGAAAAGTTATCAACGTTCCAAGAACGAAGAAAAAACAACCAAAACAAGAAAGTGTCGAAACGAGAAGTAAATAATTTTATGAAAAAGCAAAACAAACAAGAGGAGTTCTCTAACAACGCATTAGCGGATGCGTTAGCGAAGTTGAAGTTGGATAACTAGACGAATTGTTTGTAGTGCTACCTGAGGAGGAGAGAATATGAAAGCATTACTTCTTCATCATGTTAGTTTACCGGTATCAAATCTGGAAAGATCAAAGGTATTTTATGGAGGGATTCTTCAGTTAAAAGAAATAGCAAGGCCGGATTTTGACTTTGCTGGTGCTTGGTATCAAATAGGAGAAGGGCAACTTCATCTCATTGTTGATGAGACAATGCCTCGTGATTCAGAACAAAAAATTGATTCTAGAGGTCTGCATTTTGCCTTGCGTGTAGAGGATTACTATGAAACAGCTGAATGGTTAAAGAAACATAGCATTACTATTGTTGAAAAGCCGGATAGCAAAAGTGGATTTGCACAAATTTTCTGCTGTGATCCAGATGGACATATTATTGAACTTCATGTGGAGCAACCTTTATAAGAGAGCAAGAGCTAGGTGTATGGTCAGCACCTAGCTCTTTTTAAAGTTTTTATGCTTTAGTGAAGGGTCTGACCCTTTCTTTGGCTCCTTATTCGATTTTTTTGAGGGGTTTTTTTGCTGGTCCTTCAATTACTTCTCCATCATAGGAGTAGCGTGAGCCGTGGCATGGGCAGTCCCATGTCCGGTCACCGTGGTTCCAATGAACTTCACACCCCATATGAGTACATGTTGTATCAACGACATGTAAATTCCCATCTTTGTCACGGTACGCTCCAGCTCGTTTCCCATTAACAGTTACGACTGCGGATTCATCTGTTTTCACATCATCTGGATGAAGCTCGCTCTTATCAAATTTTCCTTGAAGGAGCTGTTTTGCTACATCGGCATTGTTAGTAATAAATTTCTTAACGCTCGGGTCAGCAATGAAGCGTGAAGGACGATAGAGGGTTTCATATCTATTTTCACGGTTTAGAATTAGGTCGCTTAATAAGAGACCAGCCATCGTACCGTTTGTCATACCCCATTTTCGGTATCCGGTAGCAACATAAATATTACGATGTGTGCGATTGATTCTTCCTATATATGGGAGTTTGTCAAGTGTAATCATATCCTGAGCTGACCACTTGTATTGAATATCTAGCTCAGAGAAAAGTTCGTACCCGTACTGTTCAAGTGCTTCATAGTGATATTGAGTATTAATTCCTTGTCCTGTTTTGTGTTCCTCGCCGCCAATGATCGCAAGCTTATCACCGTCTCTCATCGTATAACGTAATGAACGAGAAGGAGAATCGACATTTAAATACATCCCATCTGGGCACTCTTCTTTTTTCACTTTTGCCGCTATCACGTAAGAACGTTCTACATACATGCGTGAAAAATAAAGACCCCCTCCATCGTAAAAAGGGAAGTGAGAGGCAACGACAACATGATTTGCTGTTAACTTTGCTCCATTTCTAGTCATAATAACAGGCTTTGGTTGATGTTTAATATCAACTGCTACCGTGTTCTCAAAAATCTTGCCACCGTTTTCTTTAATTTTATTTAATAAATATGAAAGGTATTTAAGTGGGTGGAATTGAGCTTGATTTTTCATGACTAGAGCTGATTTAACTGGTAGTTTTAACGGGATTGAATCAACTAATTCGCCTTCTATTCCTAATGTTTTGTAAGCTTCGTTTTCTTTTTCTAGCTTTTTTACACCTCTGTTTGTCGTTGTGTATAAATAAGCGTCTTCTGATGAGAAATCACAGTCAATTTGTTCTTCATTGACAAGGTTTTGAATAAACTGGAGGGCATCATTCGCTGCTTCATAATAAAGCTTGGCTTTGTCTTTTCCTAAGTGGGAGATAAATTCATCATAAATGGCACCATGTTGTGCGGTAATCTTTGCCGTTGTATGGCCTGTTGTTCCATTTAATAATTGATTTGCTTCAAGTAATGCGACCTTTACTCCTTCTCTTGAAAGTAGATAAGCAGTCGTAATCCCTGATATTCCTCCGCCTACAATTGCTACATCAATCGCTGTATCCTCTTCAAGTGAAGAGAAAGAAGGCAAGTCAACAGAGTCGTGCCAATAAGGTTCTGGTTGCTCAGGAATGGAAGAATCGATTAAAGTGTAATCATCTGACATTATGTATCCCTCCGATAATTGGAATTTCTTTTCATACTATAACCAAACGAAGGGTTTTCATGTATTAGATCAAAAGGAGGATTTGCAGGTGGAGCAAAGGATAGCGCTCGTTGTTGGGGCTACAGGACTCATTGGTCAATCCCTTGTGAAAAAGCTGGAGCAAAAAAACGAATATAAGAAGATTTATATTTTCGTGCGAAGAAAAATAGAAGTAGCTAGTGAGAAGACTGAAGGTAAAGTGGTTTCCTTTGACACCCTTGAAGTTAATGACATTCCACAAGTAGATGATGTATTTTGTTGTTTAGGGACAACGATGAAAAAAGCAAAGACGAAAGAGGCATTTAAACAAGTTGATTACGAATATCCTTTGAAGATTGCTGGAGGTGCATTGGAAAAAGGAGCGAAGCAATTTTTAGTCGTTTCAGCCATTGGAGCAAGTGAAACATCCCACTTTTTTTATAGCCGTGTAAAAGGGGAGATGGAAAAAGCAGTCATGAACCTTGATTATTCACATATACATATCTTTCGTCCCTCTTTGTTACTTGGCGAGCGTAATGAACTACGGATAGGTGAGAAGGTTGGTGAATGGGGGGCTAAGTTAGCAAAACCACTGTTAAAAGGAGCGCTCGCTAAATATCGGGCTATCTCTGGGGAACAAGTCGCTCGTGCAATGGTAAGGGCAGCTTTAAGGAAAGCAGATAAACATGTGTTGATTTATCAGTCAAACCAAATGGGTCAAACATTAAAATAACGCATTTAGGGGTGGCAATATGGAGAGAACATGGTGGAAAGAAGCAGTTGCCTATCAAATTTACCCACGTAGCTTTATGGATTCAAATGGGGATGGAATTGGAGATATTCAAGGCATTATCGAAAAATTGGATTACATCCGTAGCTTAGGGATTGATGTCATTTGGATTTGTCCGATGTACAAGTCGCCAAATGATGATAATGGCTATGATATCAGCGATTATCAAGATATTATGGATGAGTTCGGTACAATGGAGGATTTTGACGAACTGTTAAATGAAGTTCATCATCGCGGGATGAAGTTAATTATTGATTTAGTTATTAACCATACATCGGATGAACACCCTTGGTTTATTGAGTCTAAGTCATCGAAGGAAAGCCCAAAGCGTGATTGGTACATTTGGCGTGACCCTAAACCAGACGGGAGCGAGCCGAACAACTGGGAATCAATTTTTAGCGGGCCAGCATGGGAACTTGACCAAGGTACGGGCCAATACTATATGCATCTTTTCTCAACAAAACAACCGGACTTAAACTGGGAGAATGAAGATGTTCGCCACGCCCTTTATAGGATGATGAACTGGTGGATGGATAAAGGCATTGATGGGTTTCGAGTAGATGCCATTTCGCATATTAAGAAAATAGAAGGGTTGCCTGACTTGCCAAACCCAGAAGGATTAGACGTTGTTCCGTCCTTTGAAGGACATATGAATCGAGATGGTATTCATGACTTTCTTCAAGAGATGAAACAGAAAACGTTTGATAAGTATGAAGTAATGACCGTTGGGGAAGCAAATGGGGTAAGTGCCGAGCACTCCGATTTATGGGTAAGTGAAGAGAAGGGTGCCTTTAATATGGTCTTTCAATTTGAGCATCTTAGTCTATGGGGGAAAGAAACAGGTGGTCATCTTGATTTACCTGCATTAAAGGATACGTTATCAAAATGGCAAAAAGGCTTAGAAGGTTGCGGCTGGAACGCATTATTCCTTGAAAATCATGATCAGCCGAGAAGTGTTTCGACGTGGGGAAATGATGATGAGTATTGGAAGGAAAGTGCAAAAGCGTTAGCGACCATGTTCTTTTTTATGCAAGGGACGCCATTTATTTATCAAGGTCAAGAAATTGGCATGACAAATGTTCAGTTTCAATCAATTGAAGAATATGATGATGTTAGCATGAGAAACTATTATCAAATTCAAAAAGAGCAAGGTGTTCCCCATGAAGAAATCATGGGTGTTATATGGGAGCAGGGTCGCGACAACTCGAGAACACCTATGCAATGGAATCGTAAGAAACAAGCAGGATTCTCAACAGCAGAACAGACATGGATGAAAGTGAGTCCTAACTATAAGAAAATAAATGTGGAAAGCCAGAAAAAGGAGAAAAGCTCAATCTTATCTCATTACAAATCGATGATTTCATTGAGAAAATCTCATGATGCGCTTATATATGGAACGTATGATTTAATTTTGGATGACCATGAACATATTTATGGATATACGCGAACATGGAATGACGAGAAGTTTCTCGTACTTGTCAATATGTTTGGACATAAGACAATGTTTGACCTCCCAATTCTCAACGAAGCAGAAGAAGCTAAGCTATTATTAGTAAGTGGAGGAAAAGGGAAATCAAAAATAAAGCTACAACCATATGAGGCAAGAGTGTACCGGTTGAGCTAAGGGGTCAGGCCCTTCTAGGTTTTCAACGCGCTGTTGTACGAGGGCACTGAAAAAGGTACGGTTTTGACCTGTTTCAGTGGCCTTTAAGCAATGAGCGGAACCGTTGCTTTGTCTTAAAGCCTGCTATGAGTGGTTTTCTCATAACAGGCGCGCAACGTGCGGAGCCATTGTTGCTTCCTCGAATCTGCTAAAAAGGACTTTTTCAGTGACCTCTTGTTGTAATGCAGAAGGTCTGACCCAAAAAAAATACATATTGTTATGTTGATCAGAGCATGTTATTATTGAAGGATGCTTTAACTTCAGTAACAAGGTGACATTCACCAACAAAGGAGATTATATATTTGGCAACTTTTTATGATTTTAACTTGGACCAAAAAGTGGTTCGAGCAGTAACTGAAATGGGATTTGAAGAAGCAACACCGATTCAAACGGAAACCATTCCAACCGCATTAGAAGGAAAAGACATTATTGGGCAAGCGCAAACGGGCACAGGAAAAACAGGTGCATTCGGTATTCCGCTAATTAACCGTATTAATGTTGAAGAAGCACATGTTCAAGCACTTATCCTTGCCCCTACACGAGAGCTTGCGAATCAAGTCGCAGAGTCCCTCGTTACATTTGGTAAGCATAAAGGCGTTCGTACGGTTGTCGTGTATGGTGGCCAGGACATGCGTAAACAAATCACTGATTTGAAACGCAAGCCACACGTAGTAGTAGCTACACCTGGTCGCTTAATGGATCATATGAGAAGAAAGACGATTCGTCTTAACGAAGTCAACATGGTTGTATTAGATGAAGCTGATGAAATGCTTAATATGGGCTTTGTTGAAGACATTGAGACGATCTTAAAAGAAGTACCGAAAGAGCGTCAAACGCTTTTATTCTCAGCGACAATGCCAAAGCGAATTGAAAAACTTGCACAGCAATTTATGTCTAATCCGCAATTAATTGCGGTTAAGGCTAAAGAAGTGACAATGGAGAATATTGAACAGCAGTATGTAGAAGTTCATGAAAAAGAGAAGTTTGATGTACTGAGCCGTTTCATGGATATTCAATCTCCAGAGCTGGCGATTGTTTTCGGTCGTACGAAACGACGTGTCGATGAGCTGTCTGAAGCATTAATCAAACGTGGATACCGTGCAGAAGGAATCCATGGCGATTTAAACCAAGCAAAACGTGATAGCGTCCTTCGTAAGTTTAAAGGTGGTTTAATCGACGTATTAGTTGCAACAGATGTCGCTGCTCGTGGATTAGATATTAGTGGCGTTACACATGTTTATAACTTTGACCTTCCGCAAGATCCTGAAAGCTATGTTCATCGAATTGGACGTACAGGGCGCGCCGGGAAATCTGGTCTTGCTGTAACTTTTGCTACGCCTCGTGAGATGGATCATGTTCGTACTATTGAGCAAATTACAAAGAAAAAAATGAACAAGGTACAAAAACCTACGTTTGAACAAGCGATTAAAGGTCAACAGGAATTAGCTGTTGAACAACTACGCTCATTAATTGCTACTGGTGAAGCCGATAGCTATCGTAAAGCGGCTAAGGACTTATTACAAGAATCAGATGCAACATCTGCTCTTGCAGCTGCGTTGAAGCTTCTAACAAAAGAGCCGGATTCGACACCAGTTCGTTTAACAGGAGAAGCTCCATTACGTGTGAAAAAGCGTCGTGATGGTGGCGGAAGCGGTGGTGGAAAACCATATCGTGGACGTCGTGATCGTGATGATCGCCGCAGAGGTCAATATCGTGGAAAAGACGACCGTGGTTCTCGTCGTCAAGGTGGACGCAGCGGTGGACAACAGCGCAAAGCGAAAAACGCTTAAGGCGATTTAATTTTTATTTTAAATAACATGATGCATTCAAGACTTTGAATGCATCATGTTTTATTTTGGGTTTTAGGAGAAATCTCTTATTAGATGATGAAGGACAAAGTTACATATAAAAATTGAAAGAAAGTCCTTCATAATAGAAGTTAGTAAAACAAATTGACCAAATCTTCTAGAAGAGTCTCTTATTAACTGTTTTTTCCTGCTTTGGATTTTTAAATGAAGATTAAGAGTATATTCAAACCTTGGTTTATGGGTATAATTGGGTAAATGACATTTCAAAAAACAAGTGTCAGAAAAATAAACAAGAAAAAAGTTTTGAGAAAATCCTCATATAAGTAAGCCTTTTCATTGCCTTTGTTGAGCAAATTATGCTGTTTTTGTCGAAAGTTGCACTTTCATATTCTATGTTAGATTATCTGACATATCCGTTGCGTAAAAGTCCGTAACATCTTAAAGTAATACTTAACAAGTTGATGTCACATATTATTACATGAAAAGGAAGTGTTTAAAAATGGCAACATCTACACCAACAAGGGAAAGCTTAGTTGCAACTATTAAGGAAACAATTGAGAAAAAGAATGTAGAACTTCTTCACGTGCAATTTGTCGATATTGAGGGATCACTTAAACACGTTACAGTAACAGCTGAACAAATAGATCAAGTGGTAGACGGAAAAGTAATGTTCGATGGTTCTTCTATTACTGGTTTCACTCCAATCAATGAATCTGACCTTTACTTAGATCCGGATTTAACAACATTTGCAGTGTTACCTTGGACAGAGCAAGAAGGTTACTCAGAAGCTCGCTTCTTATGTAGCGTAAAAAAGCCTGATGGTTCTGACTTCGATGGCGACCCACGTAACGTTTTGAAAAAAACAGTTAAGCGCGCAAAAGATCAAGGTTACTCAATCAGTGTTGGACCTGAGCTTGAGTTCTTCTTATTCAAGACTGATGAAAATGGTCAACCAACATTAGATACTCAAGATGTAGGTGGTTATTTCGAACCATCTCCAAAAGACCTTGGTGAAAAAGTACGTCTTGAAATCTATAAAGCTTTGAAAATGATGGGCTTCACAATCGAAGCATCTCACCATGAAGTAGCAATCGGTCAACATGAGATTAACTTCAAATACGCTGATGCACTAGGTTCTGCTGATGCTGCAACAACATACAAGTGGGTTGTTAAAACAGTTGCTCAGCAATTTGGTTACCATGCAACATTTATGCCAAAACCACTTGCTGGTGAGAACGGAAGTGGAATGCACGTAAACATCTCTCTATTTAATGACGAGAAGCAAGAAAATGCTTTCTATGATGAGTCTAATGATCTAGGACTATCTGAAAAAGCATACCAGTTCATTGCTGGTTTAATGGAAAACGTTAAGGATTTCGTTGCAGTTACAAATCCATTAGTAAACTCTTATAAGCGTTTAGTACCAGGATATGAAGCACCTTGCTACATTGCATGGTCTGCATCTAACCGTTCTGCTCTAATCCGTATTCCAGCAACTCGTGGTGCGGGAACTCGTGTAGAAATCCGTTGTCCAGATCCATCTGCGAACCCTTACTTTGCATTTGCTATCATTGCAGCTGCTGGCTTGGATGGAGTGGATCGTGACTTAACAGTAACTCCAGCTACAAATGCTGATATCTTTGATATGAGCAAAGAAGAGCTAGAAGCTCGTGGAATCGAAAATCTTCCTACAAGTCTAGAAGCTGCAGTTGAGCGTTTTGCAACTGGAGAAATCGGCCGTCAAACATTTGGTGAGCACGCATTTAATGAGTATGTAGCATTAAAACGTGCTGAGTGTGATGACTACCGTTTAGCTGTTACAGACTGGGAAGTTAAAGCTTACCAAGCTAAATTCTAATCTAATAATTCAGAAGGCAGTTGAGAATCCTCAGCTGTCTTTTTTGTCTAGGTTGCAAATCAAAACATCTCTTAAAAAATTTGGTAATGTGTAATATGTGAGTTGGGCATACTTTTTGAGGTAGAGACGAATTGTCAGAAAGGAGGTAACACCTTGAAAGCTCCAACAAAACCATGGACTTTGCTGTATAGAATTTATCGGGAAGTATTGCCGGATGCTCACTATTACTTACGTGAATGGAAGGAGAAAGCAAAGGCTATACCAAATGACGAGTTACGTGAACAAGCACTTGTTAGTTTAAAAGATAAGGCGTTTCACTGTGAAGGTGGGGCTGTATATGGACTGCTTGCAAAAGAACATCGCAAAAAAATTATACGCTTTATCGTGGCCTAT
Organism: Halalkalibacter sp. HAAS-P013; assembly: GCF_056619925.1. Classification (NCBI taxonomy): domain Bacteria; kingdom Bacillati; phylum Bacillota; class Bacilli; order Caryophanales; family Bacillaceae; genus Halalkalibacter; species Halalkalibacter sp. HAAS-P013. Next base: position 10,813 of record NZ_JBWQTU010000007.1, on the reverse strand, counting down.
CAAACGATAAGTGATTACTTAGATAACCTCTGTGACAGGAGTACGTCTTTAGATGAAAAAGATTTCAGAGCACTTCATCAGTCGATGTATCATGCTTTGAGTCCAGGAGCGGAACCGGAAAAATATTATCGGTATCGGGATAACCAAGATGATGGAGGGTACCTAGCTTCACTTGTGAAGACTTGTCAGGAAGTTCTTTTAGACCTGCCTGGTTTTGAATATGCTAAGGCGCCTATGCTTCAATTAGCTGAATATTACTGTGATTTGCAAGTCTTTAAACATGTGGAGGTCCATAAGCGTGTTGGGTTATTGAAGGAGTGGTTTGAAAGACATAAGGAAGAGCTTCCTCCTATGGCGTGGTATGAGTTTTCTGCTTGTGCTGGGTCTACATTAGGTATTTTTTGCTTTGCTGCTTACGCGGCTAATGGAGAGATGACAAAGGAACAAGCGCTTCTAATCAAAAACGGATATTTCCCTTGGGTTCATGGTCTTCATATTTTACTCGATTATTTTATTGATCAAGAAGAGGATCTTGAGGCAGATGATTTAAATTTTATTTTTTATTATGAATCGAAAGAACAAATGGTTGAAAGAATACGTCATATTAGAGAAAAAGCAGAAGAAAGCATTCGAGGTCTTCCAGACTGGAAGTTTCATCGTCTCATCAATAAAGGGTTAATTGCCATTTATTTGGCTGATGAGAAAGTGCAAGCTCATAAGGAAATTAAGAAAACAGCGAAACAATTTATCCGTTTTGGAGGCTTACCGACTGTATTCTTTTATGTAAATAGTTGGGTGTACCGCAGGGCTTAAATCTTTTAAAAGCAGTTGAGAACGAATTCTCCACGAGGGTACTGAAAAAGTCTTTTTTAGCAGATTCAAGGAAGCAGCAATGGCTCCACACGTTGCGCGCCTGCTATGAGAAACATGAGCCTCCTAAAGTCGGCTACCGGCGCAAAGCAAGTTTGCACCTGTGAAAACCACTCATAGCAGGCTTTTAAGATAAAGCAACGGTTCCGCTCATTGCAGGCCATTGAAAAAGGTCAAAACCGTACCTTTTTCAGTGGCCTCTTCTCCACTGCTTTTTATGTTATGAAGCTTTTGGTTCATGTTTCGTATTTGTTTTACATAGTTTGCTTGTGATCTTTTTAAAAGCAGTTGTTTTCGCCGTTGTGAAAATGAACAGTCCAACCCAAATAAAGATAAACGCAATTAGCTGAATATGAGAAAAGGGTTCTTTGTATAAAAAGATTCCGATAAAAAGCATAATTGATGGTCCGATGTATTGAAGAAAGCCTATCAAGGATAAGGAAATTCGTTTTGCTCCAATAGCAAATAATAAAAGAGGAATCGCTGTTACGGCACCAGCCCCCATTAATAGCCACGTTGTTTCTGTTTGGAATGAACCAAAAGATGATGAGTAAGCAGCTTGCTTGGATAACCAAAATAAAAACAATAACGCAAAGGGAGTCATTAACAATGTCTCGATCGTAAGCCCAATCATTGCTCCTGTCTTAACCATCTTTTTAATGAGCCCATATAACCCAAATGAGACTGCAAGAATAAGCGCTGCCCATGGGACAACTCCATAAAAGATGGTCATAAACGCCACTCCAATAAATGCTAACCCAATAGAAATACCTTGCCAGCGTGTAAACCGCTCCTTTAAAAATAGCATCGCTAAAAGAACGTTGATTAGTGGATTAATATAATAACCTAAACTAGCTTCAACGACGCGATCGCTGTTGACTGCCCAAATAAAAACAAACCAGTTTAAAGTAATAAAGCAAGATGCTAAAATAATAGCGACAGCTGAACGAAAGTGGGTAAAGATATAAATGAATTCTTTCCAGCTTGAACGAAGTTGTTTTCGAACGGTTAAAATAAGAATCATAAAGACCAATGACCATACAATTCGATGAGCTAGGACCTCGCCAGCTGAAACTGGTTCAAGAAGCTTCCAATACAAGGGGAGAATGCCCCAAATTAAGTAGGCGAATGTTGCCGCCAAAACACCTAATTGATGCTCTGATTGCTGCATAGTTCAACTTCCTCTCCGATGATGTAGCTCTATTTTACACAAGTTAACAATTAATGCCTATAACTTTTTTCGACTTACTAAATAAATGAGGGGGGATATTTGTGAAATCAATAAAAGCAGTTATTTTTGATATGGACGGAGTCATTTCAAATACAGTTCACTTACATTACCATGTTAATAAGAAAGTCGCTGATCGGCTTGGTATTTCTTTTAGTGAGGAATGGAACCAAAAGCTGCAAGGGTTAAGCCGGAGAGCAACGGTACAAGCGATCGCTGATAAGTCTGGGGTAACCTTATCAGATGAAGAGTTCGAACAATGTTGCGAAACGAAAAACAGTCATTACATAGAATTAATCAATCAATTAACTCACGAAGACGTCCAGCCTGGCATACGCTCCTTTATCGAAGAGTTGCGAGAACGAGGAATGACAATGGTCGTAGCTTCAGCAAGTCAAAATGCAAGCAGAGTGTTAACGAGACTTCAACTATTAGATTATTTTGATGGAGTCGTTGACGTTACAAAATTAAAACGTGGGAAGCCTGATCCGGAAATCTTTCTAAAAGCAGCGGAAATGGTTGATGTTTCACCATCTGAATGTGTGGCTATAGAAGATGGAGAGGCCGGTTTAACAGGTATTTTACAAACAGAAATGTTTTCTGTTGGCGTCGGAAGTGAGCCATCTTTAATAAGAGCAGATCTTACGTTGCCCCAGACGGAAGAATTAACCGTTGGAGCATTAGAAAAAGCACTTAATAAGCAAGAGAAAACGCTTTTTTAGCCAGTTTAGTCGCTTTAGACTAGTTGCCAAAACGTAAGAAGCTACGATACGATGATTTCACAAAACTAGATAGAAGGAGCTAAAACTATGTCAGATCTAGATCAACAATTACGCAGTCAAGCTTATAAGGAAGTCAAGAAGTATAAAGAGGTTGTACAAGCAGACCCTTATCGTTTAGCGTATCATGTGATGCCGCCAGTAGGTTTGTTAAATGACCCAAATGGATTTATCCAATTTGAAGGTGTGTACCATTTATTCTATCAATGGAATCCATTCAAAACAGGACATGGTGCAAAATTTTGGGGACATTACTCTTCAAAAGATCTTGTGAATTGGGAGCATCATGATATCGCCCTTGCTCCGAGTGATTGGTTTGATAAAAATGGATGCTACTCAGGCAGTGCAATCGAGCACGACGGAACGATGTATTTGTTTTACACAGGGAACGTAAAAGATGAAAACAACAACCGGGAATCGTATCAAGTTATGGTAGAGTCAAAAGATGGACAACACTTTGAAAAAAAGGGTGTCGTACTTGATCTACCTGAAAGGTATACTCCGCATTTTCGTGATCCAAAAGTATGGAAGCATGGAGAATACTTCTACATGGTTATTGGAGCTCAAAGTAAGGATGAAACAGGAAAAGCCGTTCTATTTCGTTCAAGTAATTTAGAAAATTGGGAGCATCTTGGTCCGATTGCCGGGGCGCATGTTGGTATTTTTAAGGATTTTGGCTATATGTGGGAGTGCCCTGACTTATTTGATCTTGATGGACAAGACGTATTAGTCTTTTCTCCGCAAGGATTAGAACCGAGTGGAATCTACTATCAAAACCTCTATCAAGCGGGCTATGTTGTTGGAAAGCTAGATTATGATTCGGTCGAATATAAGCACGGGGAATTTATAGAGTTAGATCGCGGCTTTGAGTTTTACGCACCACAAACAACACTTGATAATAAAGGACGCCGTATTATGATTGGCTGGCTTGGATTGCCTGAAGAGCGTGAAGATGCCCATCCGACAATCGAGCATAAATGGATCCATGCCATGACTCTGCCAAGAGAATTGAAACTAGTGGACGGAAAGGTCTATCAATTGCCAGTTGAAGAGTTAAAAGAATTGCGTGGCAAAGGGGTCAAACATGAAGCTGTTGAGCTTGGGGGCAGGGCTCAGGCATTTAATGGTGTCGAAGGGGATGTGTTAGAAATTAACCTTGAGACACTAGAGACGGTAACAAATGCCATTACGATTCATATTCGTGATCACGCAAATCTCGTCTATAATCCGACTGATAAGCTATTTAAGCTAGACCGTATTAGCTATGTTGATGGGTCGACAGTGGAGGAGAGATTTTGCCACCTTCATCAATTAAAGAGCCTGCGCATCTTCCTTGATACATCTTCCATTGAAGTATTTATCAACGAAGGTGAAGAGGTGTTTACGGCTCGCATATATCCAAATGTAGAGAAAAAAGGAATTTCTTTTGCAGCTGAAGGATCGGAAAAAGTGACGATAGAGGCTTGGAAATTGAAATAGAAAGTCACAAGAGACTTGCTTACTGGGATGTGAGCAAGTCTTTTTAAATGGCTCTTTTCGTAAAGAGTGTTGCTATAAAGGTAGTTTTCCTCGAAGTGAAATGGAGCGGAAGTCACTCGACTCCTGCGGGATGTAGAGGTAGGGGCGAGACCCCACAGGCACAGCCGAGGAGGCTCGACACCTCCCCGCGGAAAGCGAGTGACTGGAGCGTAATGCAACGAACATGTGGAGGACGCGTAACTCATAAAAACAACAAAGTATGCGAAAACAGCCTTTTAAATAAATTGATATCTTTTCCAACTAAAAAGTAAGCAAAGGTTATTGACGAATTGTGTTGAAAGTTGTAAACTGAAAGCGGAATCAAATGAATATGTGGGATTGTTACTGATAAAGCAGGCAAGACCTAAAATGGACAAACGGGATACGTGTATCTTTAGGACACGTATATGTTTAGGCCATTTTAGGTCTTTTTTCGTTGTTATACAGGGATGAGAGCGAGTAAACTTTTCACATTTGATTAAAATAAAAAAACAGCAAAGAATGGGGGCAATACAAGATGGATACGAAAAAAGTAGCTAGTGAACTAGTTGAACTTTTAGGTGGTAAAGACAACGTAATTAGTGCTACACACTGTGCCACTCGCCTACGGATTGTTTTAAACGACGATGATAAGCCAAATAAGCAAGCAATTGAGGAGCTTGATGGAGTTAAAGGGGTATTTAGTGCTTCGGGACAGTTTCAAGTTATTTTCGGAACAGGTCTAGTTAATAAAGTGTATGGTGAATTTGCAAGTATTACAGGAGTTGGTGCAAAAGATACAGACGGCGGAGAAAAGCAAGTTGATCATAGCGATGCGGCTAAAAAGAAAATGAATCCACTCGCTCGAATCGCTCGTACGCTTTCAAATATTTTCGTGCCTATTATCCCGGCGATTGTTGCAAGTGGTTTGTTAATGGGGCTGCTTGGAATGATGACGGCATTTGAATGGGTTGCACCTGACAGCCCTTGGATCTTATTTTTAGATATGTTCTCAAGTGCTGCGTTTATTATTTTGCCAATCTTAATTGGGTTTAGTGCAGCGAAAGAATTTGGAGCTAACCCGTATCTTGGAGCTGTACTTGGTGGAATTATGACGCATCCGGCGTTATTAAATCCTTGGATGCTTTCTGATGCGGTACCAGAGTCAATTGTCTTTTTTGGAATGAATGTTGAGCTACTTGGTTATCAAGGAACGGTTATTCCGATTCTACTTGTTGTCTACATTATGAGTAAGATTGAAAAAGGACTACGCAAAGTTGTTCCTAATGCAATTGACTTGTTAGTCGTTCCGTTTATAACAGTAATCTTAACAGGGTTTATTGCGATGCTATTTATCGGCCCGCTTGGTACGTGGCTTGGAAATGGACTAACTTGGAGCCTTGATTTTATTTATAATACAGCTGGAATCTTTGCTGGGCTAATCTTTGGCGGTCTTTACTCGACGATTGTTATTACGGGAGTTCATCACAGCTTCCATGCAATTGAAGCGGCACTTATTGCTGACTTAGGTGTGAACTTCTTACTACCAATTTGGGCAATGGCGAACGTTGCACAAGGTGGTGCAGGTCTTGCAGTATTCTTCCTGACGCAAAATAAGAAAGTGAAGGAAATTGCCCTTCCTGCATCATTCTCTGCATTCCTTGGAATTACAGAGCCTGTTATCTTCGGTGTAAACTTACGCTTTATGCGTCCGTTCGTTGGAGCTGCGATTGGTGGAGCGTTAGGTGGAGCTTATGTCGTATTCATGAACGTTTTTGCTAATGCATACGGATTAACAGGAATTCCGATGATTGCCATTGCTGCACCGTTTGGGACAGCCAACATTATCAATTACTTAATTGGAATGTTGATTGCGGTGACGGGAGCATTTGTTGCAACTTGGATTCTTGGGTTAAAAGAGGATGCAACGAAAAAATAATATGTTTGAACGAACTCGTTTCCGTTTTTTTTGCGGGGGCGAGTTTTTTTGTGGGGGGAAAATGGCGTTTGGACAGAAAGTGGCGAAGTTCCGACAGCAAATGGACGAAATCGGACAGAATCATAGCTTTACGATCTATGCTAAACTAATGGAGGAGTAAAGGAGTGTCTTAAATGAGGAAACTAACCACTGATTGGAAAGATGTCATTGGTGATGAATTTGACAAACCATATTTTAATGAGCTTGCGGAGTTTTTGATGACGGAATATGAAAATCATACGGTCTATCCGCCGAAAGAGGAAATCTTTCAAGCATTGGAATGTACCCCTTTTTCAAAAACAAAAGTCGTCATCTTAGGACAAGACCCTTATCATGGACCCAATCAAGCGCATGGTCTTAGCTTTTCTGTTCAGCCAACAGAAAAAATTCCGCCTTCATTAAAAAATATTTACAAAGAGCTGCATGCCGATCTTGGCTGTGAGATCCCATCAGATGGCTCGCTTATTACGTGGGCGAAGCAAGGAGTGCTATTATTAAATACAGTACTTACTGTGCGCAAGGGAGAGGCAGCTTCTCATAAAGGACGAGGATGGGAAACCTTTACCGATGCGGTAATGAAAGCATTAAATGAGCGAGAACAGCCTGTCATTTTTGTATTGTGGGGCAAACACGCTCAATCGAAAAAAGCGATGATTACAAATGATATTCATACGATTATTGAAGCGGCTCATCCAAGTCCCTTTTCTGCCCATCGAGGGTTCTTAGGAAGCAAACCATTTTCACAAATCAATCAAAAATTAAAAAATCAAGGACAAGTCCCAATTGAATGGAATATGAAATAATTTGTGAAATCTTACATGCGAAGTAGATAAACATGCATTTCCTACACAAAGATGTGTAGGTTTTTTGGTGCTATTAAATTTTCGTTGAAACCATAGTAAGGGCACGGGGGTAAGCCTTTACATAAAAATCGCTGAATTTAAAAGTATGTCAGAATACCTGACAATAGAGTAGATTCAGAATATTTCGCACGTATAATAAGAACTAACAACAGATGTTAGCTTCTCTAACGCTAACGTGTACACATTTTAAAGGGGGCAGAAAGAAATGACTGAATTAGCACTTATGGATAATTTATGGGTAATGATTTGCGCAGTCTTAGTTCTTTTCATGCAAGGTGGATTTATACTTTTAGAGGCAGGTTCGACGCGTATGAAAAACGCAGGACACATTGCCGGAAAAACAATCTTCACAGTCGGGATTGCTTCATTAGTATACTGGGCTGTAGGTTGGGGATTTGCTTACGGTGAAGGAAATGCCTTTATCGGAATGTCAGATTTCTTCTTTGGAGATTTTGCAACAGCTGAGGAAGGGTTAGTTGGATCAGTTGATTTCTTCTTCCAGCTTATGTTCGCAGCAATCGCATTAACAATCGCTTTTGGTGGATTTGCAGAACGTGCTAAATTATCAGCATATATCGTATTCGCAGTACTGTTCTCAGCATTTGTTTATCCAATCGTTGCACACTGGATTTGGGGTGACGGATGGTTAGCTGACTTAGGAAAGCAAGATTTCGCAGGTTCTACAGTAGTTCACTTAACAGGTGCAATGGCAGCACTTGCAGCTACAATTCTATTGAAGCCACGTCTTGGTAAATATAACAAAGACGGTTCAGCAAATGATTTAGCTGGTCACAACCAAGTTTACACAGCTCTAGGTGTTTTAATTCTTTGGGTAGGTTGGTTCGGATTTAACGCAGGTAGTACGTTAGAAGTAGCAGATGGATTCTTTGGTTATGTTGCCTTAAACACTCAACTTGCAGCAGCAGCTGGTGCAGTAGCCGCTCTATTTATTGCTTGGGCAATGACAGGGAAGTCAGATGTACCAACAATGTTAAATGGTACGTTAGCAGGTCTAGTTGCAATCACAGCATCTTGTGCATTTGTTGCTCCTTGGGCAGCAGTAGTAATCGGTATCGTTGCTGGTCTTATCGTATTCTTTAGTATGAAATTCTTTGATAAAGCAAAAATTGATGATCCAATTTTCGCATTATCAGTCCACGGTGTTGCCGGGGTTTGGGGTACAGTTGCAACTGGTTTCTTCGCAACGCCTGAGCTTGCAGCAATGAACGGCGGTAGCGCTGGTTTGTTTTACGGGGGTGGATTTGGTCAGCTTGGAGTTCAAGTATTAAGTGTTGTAGCGTGTGGTGCATTCGCGTTTATCGCTTCTTACGTATTACTATTAGTAACAAAAGCTGTATGTGGCGGCCTTCGTGTATCTGAGGAAGAAGAAATTGTTGGTCTTGACCTTAGTGAGCACGGCAGCTACGGTTATCCTGAGAGCATGCCTGGAAACGAAAAGACAGGAGCTTAATGGATGACAGGGGCAAAGAGTTATTCTACCTTTAATGATAGAGAATGGGACGCGGAGCTTCGTCTTTTATACAAAGAACGACTCAACACCATTCATAAACAGGAGCATACCTCGGCCTCACTTCAACATAGTCATGAACAGATCATAAAAAAAGCGGTGTGTCTCGCTCTTAAAAAGACAGAAAGTGAGTGGGGCAAACCGCCCGCTCACTTTGCTTTCTTTTTAATGGGAAGCGGCGGCAGACTTGAGCAATCATTTTGGAGTGATCAAGATCATGGTCTTATATATGAAAGTAGCAATGAAGAGGATGAATCGTACTTCCTCCATCTTGGAAGGGACATTGTCTATGCTCTTGAAAAAGTAGGGTACGAACGCTGTGACGGAAATGTGATGGCATCTAACCCGAAATGGTGTTGTTCCTATGAAACGTGGGAGGAGCAGCTTAAAAATTGGTTAAGAGTAGATAGGTGGGAAACGCTCAGATATACGTTGACGTTTGTTGATGCTAGGTCTATCTACGGGAAACATGAACTAGTCGAGCGATTAAAGCAAGCAACCTTTCAATTTATTAAAACGCAACCTAGAATGCTAAAAAGACTAACCGATAATACAGGAAGACTAAAAAAGGGAATTGGGCTATTTAATCAACTGCTTGTTGAAACAAAAGGCATTCATAAAGGAAAGTTTGATTTCAAGCAGGTTGTTCTATTTCCCTATGTAAATGGTTTACGCCTACTTGCCATCGAGCAGCAAATTTTATCAAGTTCGACGATTGATCGATTTCAGCAGTTATCAAGTAAGCATGAGAATGTCAAAGAAATGAAAGAATCTTTCGAAAACTTACTAGAACAACGAGTGAAATGGCAAAAAGATATTGAGCAATATGAACACATTCATCATCTTACAATAGAGAACTTAAGCAAGGATGAGCAAAGGCTATTAAAAAATTGGGTAAGAGAAGGACATAGGCTGTATCAGACTATAGAAAGGCTGCTAAAAGGGTGAATAAACGATGATAAATAATATGGTGCAACTAGTTAAGCAGTTGTCGAATCGATTAAGTCCCAATGTCTATACATCACTACAACAGCAGTCTGATGCTGCCAGGCTTTCTCATTTACGCCAAATTCAACGACAGTTAAAGCAAGAAGACGTTCTTGACCGCCCGCTCTCTGAGCTTTCCTTTATTATTTTTGATCTGGAGACGAGTGGGTTTTATCCGGATAAAGGAGATAGCATTCTTTCAATTGGAGCTGTGAAAATGAAAGGGTGCGAGATTTATGAGGAGGATATTTTTTATTCTACTGTAAAATGTTCCACATCACCCTCAGATGAAATCTTAGATTTAACTGGGTTAACAGTGGAAGAATTAAGTGACTCTCCGCCACTGGTAGATGTGTTATCCGATTTTTATAAGTTTGTAGGACATTCAACACTAGTTGCTCATCATGCTTCTCATGAGAAGAAGTTTATGTCTCATGCAACATGGCAAACGTTACGAACAACGTTTCAACACCGAATCATTGACACATCCTTTCTAACAAAGATCGTCGTTTCAAAAAAGCTAGTAACGTTAGAAGAGTGTTGTGCTTATTATGACATTCCCGTACAAAAGAGGCATCATGCATTAGAGGATGCACTCATTACGGCACAATTATGGCAAAAAAACATTCGGCTCGCGAAAGAGAAAGGGTTTGAGACATTACGAGATGTCTACTCTTACTTAGCAAAAGGTCGAATGTCTCAATTATAGAATGGTAACGAAGGAGGAGGGGAGCGAGTGAAGTCAGATATTCCAAGACGTCAAGCATGTTTTCCCATCCGTGTAGTAATGGAGATGACGGACTTGTCTGCCCGACAAATTCGTTATTATGAAGAACAAGGGCTCATCAAACCATCAAGAAACGAAGGAAACCAAAGAATGTTTTCCGTAGAAGACATCGAGCGCTTCCTCGAAATCAAATCACTCATCCAACAAGGAGTCAACATCGCAGGCGTCAAAGCCATCTTCGCATCCAGACAACAAAAAGAAGGAGCTAATCAAAAACTTGATTAGCTCCTTCTTTTTGTTGTGAGGAAGACTATGATAGACTAGAGACATAAAGAAAAAAGGGCGACCTTCCCTTT
>NZ_JBWQTU010000006.1:0-200512 GCF_056619925.1 Halalkalibacter sp. HAAS-P013 | reverse complement strand
CTTTTTTCTTTATGTCGAAGCGCTGAGCGGAGCCGCCGTAATGTTTTAAGCCTTACGAGCGGGTTTCTCGTAAGGCGCACGGCGAGAGAAGCCAGCGCACACGATGTTCGCACTATTAAGGAAAAGGGCGACCTTCCCTTTTTTCTTTATGTCGAAGCGCTGAGCGGAGCCGCCGTAATGTTTTAAGCCTTACGAGCGGGTTTCTCGTAAGGCGCACGGCGAGAGAAGCCAGCGCACACGATGTTCGCACTATTAAGCAAAAAGGTCGATCTTTCCTTTTTTTAGGTTGTTTTCGTAAAGATTGTTGCTATATAAATAGTATTCCTAGTAGTGAAATGGAGAGGAAGTCACTCGACACCTCCCCGCGGAAAGCGAGTGGCTGGAGCGTAATGGAACGAACATGTGAAGGACACGTATCCCCTAAAAACAACAAAGTAAGCGAAAACAGCCTTTCTTTATGCCTTACATATCATCAAATCTAAAAAGCGAGGAGAAATAAATGAACATTCCTGCAAACCAAATTTGCGACCATATAGAATCTCAAGTAACAATGCTTAGAAAAGCAATCTCAGATGGTGATCAGGCGACTGTTCGTGAGGCATCAGCAGTAATCGAAGCTTATTGTCATCTATTAAAGGGCTCAACGCCTGCTAGAAAACAGGTGCCAATGCCGACACCACCTCAGCAACCTCAGCAAGACTATGTCGTACCATCCCAACCGAGCAGCTTCGCAAAGCCGCTTGTTCAAAATGGCGGTGAGATTGAAGAGAAGGATCGAAATATCCTCGACTTTTAAAGAAGGGACTGAAAAAGGGTGGTTTTCGAGACCACTGAAAAAGGTATGGTTTTGACCTTTTTCAATGGTCTTTAAGCAATGAGCGGAACCGTTGCTTTGTCTTAAAGCCTGTTATGAATGGGTTTCTCATAGCAGGCGCGCAACGTGTGGAGCCATTGCTGCTTCCTCGAATCTGCTAAAAAGGACTTTTTCAATGGCTTCATTGTTAAAGCTGGTCATTTCTCCATTCGACTAGCACCGCATAATCAAGTGACTCTTCATCTTCTAGATAATTCGGCATCACCTGGAGGGGACGAAGGCCTTGCTTTAACATAAAGGTAAGGACAAGATCTTTTATTTCTCCTTTTTCGACAGCTTTTACATAGCTGTCTACATCAAGGTGTTTTGCATATTCGTGATAGTTTGGAATGCGGCAGCCGGCCATGAACCGTTTTAGACCAAGCTTTCTAACGGTTTCTTTTCGGGCTTCATATAGAGCGCCGGCAATGCCTTTTCCTCGATAGCTTGGTCTTACACATAAATCAATTCCGTACAAGCTATCACCTGCAGGGTTATGGCTTTTTCGTATGTAGCCATCATCTGCCACTTCTTCCCATGTGTGCGGCTTCCCGTCATAGGCAATGAGGAGAGAGGTAGCAGAGCCAACGACAACGTTGTCTAGTTCAGCAAGCAAAGCCCCTTCAGGGAACGTTGTAACATGAGCTTCAATTTGATCGCGTGACCACCATAAGTCCTCTGGAAATGGGGGAGGGAATGCTTCTTTTTGAACATCTAATAATCCTTCAAAATCATCTAGGGTATATGAACGAACGATGATAGAGCTCATATGAAAAACCTCCTTTCTTTCTATTGTAGTAAAAGGAACGTGAAATTTCACGTAAAGCGCCTGTAATTGTCTTGCTCTATTTTCAGTAAAAGTTGTGGTAAGATTTGGTTGAGTGGTTTAAGGAAAGGAGTTGAATACAGTGGCAAAATTATTTTTATTAATTGGTAGTATTGTTATGGGGCTTTCTGTCATCATCGGTGCGTTTGGCGCACATGGATTAGAACCTAGATTAACAGAGCGTATGATGAAGAATTATCAAACGGGTGTCCAGTATCACATGATTCATGGTTTAGCGATTGTTGCAGTAGGGATTATTGCATTGAAATATCCGTTACCGGGTTTAAATGGCGCAGGCTGGAGTTTTCTAATTGGTATTGTGCTTTTCTCAGGGAGTCTCTATGCGATGGCATTAACGGGAGTGACGAAACTTGGCGCGATCACTCCAATTGGCGGACTTGCTTTTATTGTTGGCTGGGTATTGTTAGGTTTAACTGTTTTAAGAGGGTTATAAAGAGGAAAGGGGTATCTCAAAAGGTCTGTTTTGACCTATTAGGATACCCCAAAAAGCATTGAACGATGTCGCTGCATCTTTTTAAAAGCCTTGAGTTACTTCTCTCAGAACGAGTAGCGCACGGAGTCAGTAACATCTCCCTGTTTCAACTTTTGAGACAGCTTATTTTTAGTAATCAGATCCATCCGGACGTGGCGGAAATGCTACAAGCGGTGGTGTGTCGTTGAAAGGATAGTCATATTCAAGCTCTTCATCGAATACAGCATAATCGAAATTAACCATAAGAAGTAAGTACCATTGGCCTGTTTCTGGATCACTTAAAATAATGTGGTCACGTCCTGCCTCTTCAACGCGGCCACGGTAAACTCTGGCGTTCCACTCTACATTTTGTTCATAAGTAAAATAAAATGTTCCAATTTTCCCACGATTTAAGCGAAGAATATTTTCAATAAAAGACATTTCAAGCGGCAGCATGCCTGGCTCAGCTGGTGGAGTTGGAAATTGCGCTGGCGGCATAGGAGGTACTTGCAGCTGTTGCTGTGGAAACGCTTGTTGCTGCATAAATGGAAATTGCCCATGCCCAGGTTGTTGGGTTGGTTGTTGCTGCTGTGGAAATGGCTGGTGGTGTTGATGGTGCTGATGGCCAAATCCATCAAAACCGGCTTGCGCTTGGGTTTGTTGCTGTGGATACCATGGTTGTTGGTACACTTAGATCGCCCCTTTTTTAAGTATAATCATGGTCAATGGAAATTTTTCCTGTGCAGTTACAAAAAGTTAGATACTGCGGACAAGCAATAATAAACATTGCCTTAGTAAACGCTGGTTTTAGAACTTCTTGATGAATTAATACGTTCCGAAAACTTCAGGACAGTCCGAATGCAATGGTTGGTAGAAGCAATGTAACTTGTAACGACCTGTGTTCCATTGCCCCCACCACTGTGCTGGACATCCTCCCTCTGGACGGAAAAACCATAAAGAAAATTCTGCAGGGTGGAATCGTTCGCCGTTCACTACTCGCCTAGCTAAACGCCGATCTCTTTCCCGGGCATGTTGATAAAAATAACTTTTCTGAACAGCTTCAAATCCACCTGGAGATTGAAATGCCATCTCTGGAATCGTATTGACGCCACCAAAATCTAGACAACGAACTCTAGTACGATTCACCATTGTGTTTCCTGCCATTAACATTCCGAGCTCTCCTTCACCTTCTGCTTCCGCTCGCATTAATCTCGCGAGCATATCAATATCATTAGAGTTAGCTTTAATAACAGCCATCCGTTCACCTCCTATCAAAGTTGACATTCTTAGATGTTAGTCAGAGATAATAAACGAAAACTGCATCCAAAAATAATAAAGGATGATTTGCCGTAGGCGGTGCAGTTACTTCACTATATGACTTAAAAAAGGGGCGTATGCATAAGTTTTTTTAGTGAGTATGTCCGCCAAGACTTGCTTTCTTGTCCTATTTTAGTATAAAAAAACCACATCTTCATCAGATGTGGTCATTTACTATTTATACGTGAAAGAATCTAGATAGGTGACTAGGAGCAAGAATATTTCCAACATAGAAAGAGCCAAACTCACCGTAACGAGCAGATACTTCGTCAAAGCGCATTTCATATACAAGTTTTTTAAATTGAAGAACATCATCGGCAAACAATGTGACGCCCCATTCCCAATCGTCAAAGCCAACCGATCCAGTAATCACTTGTTTTACTTTTCCAGCATAGCTGCGTCCAATCATACCGTGACTACGCATAAGCGAGCGGCGGTCTTCCATAGGAAGCATATACCAGTTATCCTCGCCATCACGACGCTTGTCCATTGGATAGAAACATACATGGTTTGCCTTTGGCAATTGTGGGTAAAGGCGTGAACGAACGTGTGGATTTTGATAAGGGTCCTCATCGCTTTCGCCTGCCATATAGTTGCTTAACTCTACAACAGATACATAAGAGTAGGTAGGGATTGTATATTCAGCTAAGCGGCTTTTGTTAAATGCTGCTTCAATTTCATTTAATTCTTCCATTGTCGGACGAAGAATCATAAGCATAATGTCTGCTTTTTGACCAACAATTGAGTATATCGCGTGACTTCCTTGCTCGTTTGCTTCCGTTTGCTCCCATTTATCAATCATCGAATGGAATTCAGCTAAAATTTGCTCGCGTTCTTCCGTTGAGATTGTTTTCCATGCCGGCCAATTAATCGTGCGGAAATCATGCAGGCAATACCAACCATCTAATGTAATTGCAGCTTCACTCATCAAAAACATCTCCTTTGTATTCATAAATCGTTTCAAATATGTAATCAACGATACTATATCATATTTAAAACAGGGAAGCCATGAACACAGCTAGTTGAGGGGAGAAGAAGTGTCTAACATGTTACAACCAGAAGCAACCGGGATTCATCGCAGTCACATTTACAGGGTTACCTTTTTAAAAAACGAGTGATGGCTGCTTGATGTTCCTTGGTTTTCCCTGCTTGACGTTGGGCGTTTACTTCCATTTGCAATACATCTTCTAAATGATGATCAAAGCTACTTAGGAAATTTTGCTTCATTAATCCAAATGCCGTCGGAGGAACATTTCTTAATGTGGAAATGAGCTGATCCAATTGCCCAATTTGGGTAACTAGATTCATTTTTAACGCTTCCTCTGCTGAAATCATCTGTCCTAACGCTAATTCCATTGATTTGCTTAACCCGATGAGGCGAGGTAAGAAATAAGAAGCACCCGCATCAGGAACGAGTCCAATTTTTAAGAACCCTAGTCCAAATTTTGCATTAGAATTTGCCACTCGGTAATCACAAGCAAGAGCAATGCTTAATCCAGCACCAACAGCAATACCATTAATATTAGCAATCACCGGCTTTGGGATAGAGACGATCCGGCGAATGAGACGGTTATACGTTTCATCTAAATAGGTGCCGTAATCAAAGGATTTCAAGTTCTCTAATGGTATGCTTTTTATGTCAGCCCCAGCAGAAAAAGCGTTCCCCGTCCCTTGTACGACAATCACTTTTACATGTTCATCATCGTTGGCTTTTATAAACGAAGTATATAACTCATCGAGTGTGGCTTTGCTAAGTGCGTTCTTAACCTCTGGACGGTTCAGTGTAATTATTGCGACTTTATTTTCAACTTCATATAAAACAATAGATGTCTCCATGAAAACCCCCTTAAAATGAATAGTCATTCACTTTCTGGTAATATCTATTCGACACATAAGCATAGAATCCTTTGGTCATCCTAAAAGTAATGTTAGAAATGACGAAAAATGCTAATGCAGTAAGTGTGTAAGCGAAAACAAATTGTTTTTTGAAAAAATTAACACTTTAGTAAACTTGACAAATATGGTTCCTTTTTGCATACAAGAGGAGTATTCTTATCATATAATGAAGAGAGCGTAGTTTTAAGGAGGAATCAATAGTGAGTAATCTTTTTTCAGAAATAAAAGCACAGGTGGAAAGACACAACCCGATAATTGTGTTACCAGAGGGTACGGACGAACGAATTTTAGAGGCTGCAGCAAATTTGGCAAAGGATAAAGTAGTTACACCAATTGTAGTTGGTAATGTGTCAGAAGTACGTGAAAAGGCAGTTGAGAACCGGATTGCACTTGGAGACGATGTGACGATTTTAGATCCTCATAATTATGATGGAATGGATGAAATGGTAGAGGCATTTGTTGAGCGTCGTAAGGGCAAAGAAACTGAAGAGTCAGCACGTAAGTTACTACTTGATGTAAACTATTTCGGAACAATGCTTGTGTACCTTGGCAAAGCTGACGGTTTAGTAAGTGGAGCTGCACACTCAACAGGGGATACGGTACGTCCAGCACTGCAAATTATTAAGACACAACCAGGTATTAAGCGTACATCTGGAGTATTCGTCATGGTAAAAGAAGAGCAAAAGTTTGTCTTCGGTGACTGTGCCATCAACATTGCTCCAAGCAGTGAAGAATTAGCTGAAATTGCTATTGCGACAGCTGAAACGGCAAAAGTGTTCGGGTTAGATCCAAAAGTAGCGATGCTAAGCTTCTCAACAAAAGGCTCAGCGTCTTCGATTGAAACAAAGAAAGTGTCTGAAGCAACAAAACTTGCGCAAAAAACGAGACCAGACTTAGTCATTGATGGTGAGTTTCAATTTGATGCAGCATTTGTTCCTGCAGTAGCACAAAAGAAAGCACCAGATTCACCACTTCAAGGTCAAGCAAATGTTTTCATTTTCCCAAGCCTTGAGTCAGGTAACCTAGGGTACAAAATTGCGCAACGTCTTGGTGGCTACGATGCAATCGGCCCAATCCTTCAAGGGTTAAACAAACCAGTGAATGACCTGTCACGCGGATGTAACGCATCTGATGTATACAAACTTTCACTAATTACTGCGATGCAGGCAATTAATCAAAAGGTAATGAGCTAAGAAGTTAATATAAGTAGATGATGAAAAGGCTGGCTATGCTGGCCTTTTTTTGCGAAAAATGTAGGTTTTTAGCGAAAAATGTAGTGTTTACATACACAAAACGGGATGTCTCAAAAGGTCAAAAACCTTTTGAGACATCCCGTTTTCTTTAACGGTTCAACGCTTTCTCATTACGAGCCAGTACTCGATCATAATTCTCCAAAAATAGACTTTGTTCTTCTGCTGAGAAGGGCTGAACCGAAAACTTGACTCCTTCACTTTGCATCGTACTTAGCAGGATTGTCATGATGTCTGAAATCGTAAATTGCTGATCAAGAAGCTCGTTTAAGGAAGCCATTGTTTCAGGTTTAATGATAGGATAAGCAAACTTGGTTTCCTGGCCATTTACGGATTTCTGATAAAACTGTTTGATTAACTGTGCACGTGCGCTTCCGCTTCCTGATACACATAAGTAAATTTGAACAGCAATTCCTCCACGGATGCGGCGTTGTGAGATTCCTGCGAATTTTTTTCCGCCAATGCTTAAGTCAAAGCTCCCTGGACAGTATGAGCCAACGATCTCATAAGCATCAATTTGCACATCATAAGAGGCAAACATTTTTTTAATAAGGTCGTACATCAACTCATAGCCAGCATCTATAGAGAAGCCCTTTTCTTCTTTTAGAATAAGCGAGAGGTTTAAGACGCCATCATCTAAGACAACAGCTAGACCTCCAGAATTACGAACAATGACGCGGTAGCCTTTTGATTCTAAATAAGTACGACCAGAGTCAATTTCTGGCAAGCGGCTATCTTGGATACCGAGGACGACCGTTTGATGGTGAACCCACGATCGAACAGCAGGAAGTCCTTGGTGCTGACCGACGAACGTACAAAGCGTATCATCATAGGCAAAGGATTGGAGCGCGTCAAAATTAGGACCGAATGTGCTATGGTCCAAGAAACGCCAAGTATTTGAAATGGTTGGGATAGATATAGTCATGGGCGAATCTCCTATAATTTCGTTAAATATCCTCTATTATAGCACGGGTTTTCTAGTATGGATAAAAGAAGGAGAGCAAATTCTTCATAAGCTATCATATGACATGGTACCCCTCACACATTTTGCTAAAGGTAATAATCAATTGCTTCTACAGAACTTTATGTTATACTAGTTCATGGTTTAAAAAGAGATCATTTCGTTGAACATATAGATACTAGCAATAGAAGGGGTCAGGTAAAATGGCAAATGAATTTCGTATTTGTGATGAATGCCAAGCGACCAATATTAAAACACTTATCCCACGTTTGAAAAAAGTTGATGCAGAAGCAACAATCGATATAAAATGTCAATCATATTGTGGGCCAGGGAGAAAAAAGTCGTTTGCATTTGTGAACAATCGTCCAGTCGCAGCACCAGATGAAGATCAACTCATTGAAAAAGTCATAAAAAAGGTGAAAAAATAAATCCCAGTTGAACAGATAACTGGGATTTTTTTATGTGTTTGTCGAGGGCGAGGGGTCTGACCCCTCCTGACATGAACTCGTTCTTCCTATATAATGGAGGTACTATTACCGAAAAACGAGAGGAACGGATATGACAAAACCTTATTACGGTCAATTGGAAGAAGAGAAAGTATTTAAAGACCCAGTACATAGGTACATCCATGTGCGGGATGAGTTGATTTGGGCTTTAATTGGCACGAAGGAATTTCAGCGTTTGCGTCGGGTTAGACAGCTAGGTACAACATATATGACGTTTCATGGAGCTGAGCATACGCGCTTTAACCATTCGTTAGGGGTGTATGAGATTACAAAGCGGATCCTTGATGTGTTTCATGGCCGACCACATTGGAATGAAAACGAGCGCCTCCTCACGCTTTCAGCAGCGCTTTTGCATGATGTCGGACATGGGCCTTTTTCCCATTCCTTTGAAAAGGTATTTGCTACCGATCATGAGGAGTGGACAAGACAAATTATTTTAGGAGACACCGAAGTGAATGAAGTGCTCTCTAATGTAAGTCCTGAGTTCCCACAGGCAGTTGCGGATGTCATTGAAAAGACGTATTCAAATAAACTTGTCACAAGCATTATTTCAAGTCAAATTGATGCTGATCGAATGGATTACCTGCAGCGCGATGCTTATTACACTGGGGTGAGCTATGGCCATTTTGATATGGAGCGAATTTTGCGTGTTATGCGTCCGATGGAAGATCAAGTTGCGATCAAGCAAAGCGGGATGCATGCGGTTGAAGATTACATTATGAGTCGTTATCAAATGTATTGGCAAGTGTATTTCCACCCGGTCACACGAAGCGGCGAGGTTATCTTAAGCAAAATTTTTTGGCGTGCAAAGGAACTTTATGAACAAGGTTATGAGTTTAAGCATAAGCCGCATCATTTTTACTCCTTTTTTGATGGAAAAGGGAGCTTGGACGATTATTTACGGTTAGATGAGGCGATAACTCTCTATTATTTTCAAATTTGGCAAGAAGAAGAGGATCGCATTTTGCGTGATCTTTGTGTAAGATTCTGTAATAGAAAATTATTTAAGTATGTCGAATTTAATCCAAATCTGCGCATGAATGATTGGCCTGTGCTGCAAGATCTGTTCCGCCAAGCGGATTTGAATCCTGACTACTATTTAGTTGTCGATTCATCTTCTGACCTCCCGTATGACTTTTACCGTCCGGGTGAAGAGGAAGAGCGCCTGCCGATTCATTTAATTATGCCAAACGGGAAATTACGCGAGCTGTCGCGGGAATCAGATGTTGTTGAAGCGATATCTGGAAAGAAACGTACTGATCATAAGCTCTACTTTCCGCTTGATTACTTAGAGGATGAGCGTGAACATAAAGAAGTGAAGAAGAAGATTCGAGAATTATTGAATGTATAAAGGGGGAACAGGCTTTGCTGAAGGATCATGCAAATGTGATGGCACTTTTTTTGCAAGCTGGTGAGGTTGTTGGACGGAAGAAGCTGCAAAAGATGATTTATATCGCAAAAAAAATGGACGTGCCATTTTCAGAGCGTTTTAAATTTCATATGTTTGGACCTTATTCAGAAGAACTAAGCTTGCGGATGGAAGAGTTATGTAACTTAGGTTTCCTCTTAGAGAACAAAGAGGATAAGGGCAACTACTACCAATATCGCTACGCTCTTTCAGAGGAAGGGCAGAAGTTTTTGGAATTATATCAATTTGATTTGCCGCAGACAGAGGAGCTTATTGGAAAACTAAACGGCCAAAGCTCACGTTTCTTAGAGCTCGTTTCAACGCTCTTGTATTTTGAAGAACTCACTCGGGATGAAGTGAAAGAGAAAGTTTTTACGCTAAAGAAGAAGTCCAATTATACTGAGGAAGACATCGTACAAGCTTATGAGTTTATTGAATTTCTGCGAACGCTAAAGTCTTAATATAGATTAACTCACTCTTTTGGGGTGAGTTTTTTGTTAGATTTAATTCGAAAAGTTGATAAATGGCAGATATAATGAACAGAGTAGTAAAAATGTATTCGCCCAATTTTATCTAACAAATCGCCACGTATGCACAAATGAATATTACTTTACACTAGCATATAGTGGGTAGTTTTGTGTAGAATTTGATCAAAGGCATTGAAAGGAAGGTGTACGAAGTGGACTTGTTAAATAATGATAACCTGAAAAAGAAGAAAAGCACCGCGTTTAACATTTTAAGCAATGACTCAACTGACGGGCACGGCGGCTATGGAGCTGGTACAATGAACTTAGATAACGTGTCACCTATATTCGTTGATCCAACAGAAGGAGAAGCGTTTGTCGATATGGGGGCTTTACATGCTCGTTCGGCTGTTGAAAAGCGTATTAAATTTCTTCCTGATAAGGAGAAAGTGCCAAATGGCAAGCTGTACTGGCTTGTATGGGTAACGATTAATCATAAAGAAGGAAAGCCGTATTACGCGGGTGTAGCTGGCTGCGAAATGACAGTAGATACTGAAATTAGACGTGGCTATAAGAGTTTGCCTGAGCACGTAAATAAGATGGATAAATCATTAAAAGGAAAGATTCTTGTTGATGACATGGACGAGAAATCGAAGAAAATTCTTGCTGAGTTTTTAAAAAATCACAACGAACAAATGTGGGTAAACTCAGGAAAAGAGCTGCATGAAGCATTAGAGGTTTAAAGAAAGATAATTATTCATTTGTAAACCCCTAAATTCGAATAACTATGAAAGATTTTTGAACACTGAATGCGACTCTTGAGCTTTTCCATTATTACGAGTAAACTGAAGGAAGTATAAACAGCACATTTATACTAGGATACGAAAAGGCGCAAGGGACTGGACACCCGTTGCGCCTTTTTACATTTTCGGCGTAATTCTTATTATGAAATAAAATAAAGGGGGTATCCCAAAGGTGAACGATTTTAACCTTTGTGGGATACCCCCGAAGCAATGGGCGGAGTCGCTATGTTTTTTAAAAGCCTTGAGAGGAGTGGATTTCTCCTCAAGGCGAGTAGCGAACGGAGCCATTCCCATCTCCGTTCTTGGCTTTTGAGGAAGCTTGATTTTTAATGGCCGAACCATCTAAAAAATCGATCAATAAAGCGCTCTTTTTCAAGAGACTTCTCATCAATTGCATCCACTTCCTCTCCGTCGGAAGCTGGTTTTGGACATTCCTTAGTCGGCTCGGTGCCTTCGACAAAGTATGTGACACGATGTGTAGGACAGTCCTCAGTTGCAAGTAGTCCGTTTTGTGGGTTCATTTCAACACCGACCACACCATCAGGAATCGGGAAGTCAACTGCTTCTTGATCGCTTAGGGCATGTTCAGTAAAATTAGCCCAAATCTTTTTCGCGTATTGCCCATCTGTTGCTTGATTCAAATTTGTCTCACTATCGTAGCCGACCCAGACGCTTGTAACGAGCTGTGGTGTATAACCAACCATCCAGCTATCGCGTCTTGTAGAACCCGATTTACCCGCTGCTGGGCGGTTAATTAAATGGGAAACAGAACGCCCCGTTACAGATGTATGTGCATTTAAATACGGATCAAACATCCCTTTCATGAGATCTGTTATAACGAAAGCTAGTTTTGGATCAAGAACTTGTTCAAGATGCGGCTTTGATTCATAGAGAACATCGCCTTCTGCGTCAATGACTTTCTTAATAAAGCGAGGCTCCACTTTCTTTCCTCCATTTGCAAAGGCACTGTAGGCTCTGGCCATTTCCGCAACCCCAACATCGGAAGCACCTAGCGCTAAAGTGGCGCCCTCGCCTAAAGGACTTTCGATTCCAACTCGGTGGGCAAGCTCTCCAGCTTTGTCTGTTCCTAAATACAGGTGGGTTTTCACAGCATATATATTATCTGAAAAAGCCATAGCCTGAAGCAGCGTAATAAAATCCTTAGCATAGTTATCATTAAAATTACTAGGTGACCAAGGCTGTCCGCCTTCAATCTCAAACGTCGTTTCCTCACTCATGAGTGTTGAAGCAGGTGTAAATCCATTTTCAAGAGCTGCATAGTAGAGGAATGGTTTAAACGATGAACCCGGATGTCTTCTCGCATCGATCGCGCGGTTAAACGGGCTCTTAACATAATCTTTTCCACCAACAAGTGCCTTTACATCACCCGTCCGAGGATCCATGGCAACAAGGGCAGTTTGTAGTTCGGAGTCAGGCATTTCACGTTCGACCCAATACTCAGCCTCTTTTTGCATGTCAGGGTCAAGGGTTGTATACACTTTGAGTCCACCGGCTTCGAGTAAAGCTGGGTCGATGCCGACGTCTTGAATTAAAATTTTTTCAACAGCGGCTTGGAAGTAAGGTCCTACTGTTGAGGCACTATTAAGTTCATCATGGACGAAATCTAAAGGCTCAGCATGAGCTTCATCTGCTTCCACTTGAGTTAATACGCCATTGTCGACCATCGATTGCAGTACTACTGCTTGGCGTCGTTTCGCTCGATCAAAGTCGGTTAAAGGCGAATAATAGCTAGGTCCTTTTGGAATACCAGATAACATACTTGCCTCAGCTAGAGTGAGATCATTTGCCGATTTCCCAAAATAATGGTGAGATGCAGCTTCGACCCCGTAAGCCCCGTGCCCATAATAAACGGTATTTAAGTACCCCTCTAGAATTTGATCTTTATCATAGTTCATTTCTAGCCGGAGTGAATAAAGCAACTCGTTCCACTTTCGTACCCATGTTTTATCATGACTTAAATAAAGGTTTCTAGCATATTGCTGCGTGAGTGTGCTCGCTCCTTGAGCCATAGACCTTGAACGAAGGTTTGCAACGACAGCGCCTCCAATCCGGGTAAGGTCAAATCCAAGGTGATTATAAAAGCGTCTATCCTCAATCGAAATCGTTGCGTTAATAATATCATTATCAATAGATGATAAACCGACCCAATGTCGGTTTTCACCTTGATGGTGCTGACCTATAGGTGAATTGTCTGCCCCATAAAAAACAGTTGTTTGAGACACGTTTAAAGGGGGAGGACCTTGCATCTTTGTATACGATAAAAGAGAGACAGCGGCCCCAGCTGCCAAAACTAAACATATTAATAAAAGACGAAAAAATAAACGGACTAAGCGCCTTCTCCGGCGTACTCGTCGGTCAATGACGACTTCCATTACGTCACCCCGTTCTTAGTAAGATTTTTTATAATGGCTAGTAGCGAACGAATGCCTTTGTTATGCTGTTCGCTCATTTATTCATCATTGGTAAAAAGCACCTTTTTTAAACATGGGAAAATGGATAAGTTTTCCTTGCTTTTTTTGTCCATTGCTTTATACTTTCATTTGGTATGAGTAGAACGTACATAATTGGAAGAACCTATAAATGATAAGTAAGGAATTTATGAGGTGACACAAATGGAATTATGGTATACAGAGAAACAAACAGAGCACTTTGGGATTACGGCTAAAATTAAGCAAACTCATCATACAGAACAAACTGATTTTCAAAAGCTTGATATGATTGAAACCGAAGAATTCGGCAATATGCTCGTTCTTGATGGGATGGTTATGACGACTGAGAAGGATGAGTTTGTTTATCATGAAATGGTTGCACACGTTCCATTGTTCACGCACCCGAATCCGAAAGATGTGTTAGTAGTCGGAGGAGGAGATGGTGGAGTCATCCGTGAAATCCTTAAGCACCCATCAGTTGAGAAGGCGACGCTTGTAGAAATTGACGGCAAGGTTATTGAGTACTCGAAAAAATACTTACCAACGATTGCAGGACCACTTGATGATCCTCGTGTCGATGTTCAAGTGGATGATGGCTTCATGCACATTGCAAAGTCAGAGAATGAGTATGATGTCATTATGGTCGATTCTACGGAGCCAGTTGGACCAGCTGTGAAGCTTTTTGAAAAAGGGTTCTATGAAGGAATCTCAAAAGCCTTGAAAGAAGAAGGTATATTTGTTGCACAAACGGACAATCCTTGGTTCCATAGTGAACTCATTACAAAGGTATTTAGAGATGTAAAAGAAATCTTCCCGATTACCCGTTTGTATACGGCCAATATTCCAACATACCCAAGCGGTTTGTGGACATTTACAATTGCATCGAAAAAGTACGATCCACTCGAAGTAGAGGACAGCCGCTTCCATAACATTGAAACGAAATACTACACGAAGGATCTGCACAAAGCTGCCTTCGCTCTACCGAAGTTTGTCGGTGATTTAGTCAAATAAAAGCAAACGAACACCATGAAAGAGCAACCAAAATGGGTTGCTCTTTTTTGTATAGAAAGTGAGCATTTGGGGTCAGACCCCTCGGTATACCATTACAAGGACACTGAAAAAGGTGTGGTTTTTACCTTTTTCAATGCCCTCTACCATTACGCTGTGAAGAGGTAAAGCGGGGTCAGACCCCTCTTTACTACGGTACAAAAACAAGCGGGGTCAGACCCCGATTTCGAGACATTGACTTCCGTCTTGCATGTCGGTAGTAAACTCGCTAAACTTGAATGATAGAGAGGTGTGCGAGCTAAGGATGAATAAACAAACAAACCGTTCATTAAAAATGCGATTTCAAACGAAAATTAACCATGGTGATCATACGGATTCCTATGAGTTTACAACTCGGGGAGAGCTGTTTCATAAAGGCAGTCAGGATTACTTGCGCTTTCAAGAAACGTTGTCAGAAACAGAATCTGTGCAAACAACGATGAAATGGGATGGCAGAGAGCTTATGCTCATTAGGCAAGGCTCAATCCTGATGCGACAAGGCTTTATCGTAGGAGAAGAAACGCTCGGACGTTATGTCACCCCAGATGCCTCATGGGAAACAACAGCGACAACAGATAAGCTGCTCGTTCAATGGCCGTCTGGTAAGAGCCGTGGTCGCATTCAACTTACATATAAATTTGCCCTGCAAGGTCAAGAGACGGGAACTCACCAAGTACGGTTGACATTAGAGGAGGATACAACGAAATGAATAGTGTAGAACAAATTAAACAAAAATTGAAAGAGGAAATCATTGCGGCAGTACAGGAGGCTGGACTAGCAAGCGCAGAAGAAATTCCTGAGGTTGTCCTAGAAACACCAAAGGAAAAAACACACGGTGATTATGCAACGAATATGGCAATGCAGCTAGCACGAGTGGCAAAGAAAGCACCACGTATGATTGCAGAAGAACTAGTTGCTAAGCTGAACAATGAACGTGCATCTGTTGAAAAAGTTGAAATTGCTGGACCAGGTTTTATTAACTTTTTCATGGATAATAGCTACTTACGCGACGTTGTTCCTACTGTACTAAAAGCTGGTGATGCGTATGGGGAAACAAATGTAGGTGGTGGAAAACGAATTCAAGTCGAATTTGTTTCTGCGAATCCTACAGGAACGCTACATCTTGGACATGCTCGTGGAGCGGCTGTTGGTGATGCGCTATGTAATGTATTAGCAAAAGCCGGCTACGATGTAGAGCGTGAATACTACATTAATGATGCAGGAAACCAGATTCATAATCTGACACTCTCGCTAGAAGCACGTTACTATCAAGCACTAGGTCAAGATAAGCCGATGCCGGAAGATGGCTATCATGGTCAAGACATTATTGAATTTGGACAAGCTTTAGCTGATGAATACGGTGATAAGTACGTGAATGTCTCCGAAGAGGAGCGCCACATATTTTTACGTCAATATGGACTTGAAAAAGAACTAGAAAAAATCAAAGTTGATCTGAAGGAATACCGTGTCGAGTTTGATAACTGGTTCTCTGAAACATCATTATATGAAACTGAAAAAGTAACCGAAACGTTAGACGTGTTAGCGAAAAAAGGGGAGACGTATGAAGAGGATGGAGCAACTTGGTTCCGTTCTACAACATACGGTGATGATAAAGACCGTGTATTAATTAAAAACGACGGAAGCTACACGTATTTAACACCAGATATTGCTTATCATCAAGATAAAATGAACCGTGGCTTTGAAAAGTTGATCAACATTTGGGGAGCCGACCACCACGGGTATATTCCTCGTATGAGAGCGGCCATTCAAGCGCTTGGTTATGCACCAGAGCAATTGGATGTGCAAATTATCCAGATGGTGAGCTTATTCCAAGGTGGAGAAAAAGTGAAAATGAGTAAGCGTACCGGGAAAGCTGTTACGCTTCGTGACTTAATGGAAGAGGTTGGAATCGATGCGACGCGTTATTTCTTCGCAATGCGCAGCTCTGATTCACAGTTAGATTTTGATATGGATTTAGCTGTTTCAAAATCAAACGAAAACCCTGTTTACTACGTTCAGTACGCTCATGCGCGCGTGTGCAGCATGCTTCGCCAAGGAAGTGAGCAAGGCTTTACGTTTGATGAAACAACAGATCTATCTGTTCTTTCTTCTGAAAAAGCATATGATTTGTTAAAAGCAATTGGGGACTTCCCAGCCATTGTTTCTGAAGCAGCTGAAAAGCAAATCCCGCACCGCATTACAAACTATGTTCATGACTTGGCGTCAACGCTTCACAGCTTCTACAATGCTGAACGAGTCATTGATCCAGAGCAAAAGGAAGCATCAAATGCCCGTTTAGCCCTAATGAAAGCAACACAAGTAACGATTAAAAATGCCCTTGCATTAGTAGGGGTAGAAGCTCCAGAAAAAATGTAATGTGAAAGCACTTGGACTAGCTCCAAGTGCTTTTCCTTCTGTTTTCTCAAGTTTAAAGATGCATATGCCCGTGAAAAAGCTGATAAAAATCAAAAATAGCCGATATCTTTAGTGAATAGAGATAAACTGAATAATAAAAGTTATCCTGCCTGATTGCGCGGCAGGAATGCCTGGAGGTGAATATGAGCATTATTATTTGGATTTTAATTATTGCTTTATTTGTTCTAAGTTTTGTAGGCCTGATTTTTCCGATTATCCCCTCTGTTCTTGTGTTATGGGGCGGTTTTCTCCTTTATGCGTTTATGCTTGGGTCACTTTCCGTTTGGTTTTGGATTGGTGCGGGGGTGTTAACGGTCATTATTCTTTGTGCAGACTTAATTGCCAGTCAATATTTTGTTAAAAAGTATGGTGGATCAAAATGGGGAGAGAGAATGGCTGCAGTAGGTGTCATTATAGGCTCCTTTATATATCCGCCATTTGGACTCATATTAGTACCGTTTCTCCTCGTTTTTATTACAGAGTTTTCATCAAGCAAAAATGGCCAGCATGCATGTAAGGTCGCAGTCGCTTCGTTGTTAGCTTTTTTAAGCAGTACTTTTGCCAAATTTATGATACAGCTCATTTTAATTGTTTGGTTTATGATAGAGATTATTTGGTAATGCCTCATGCCAAAGAATAATGCGAGGCTTTTCACACATAGTAAAGATAGAAAGAAGGGATATTCATGCAAGAAGTAATCCTTGCTCTTTTAGCGGGTTTAGTTGTTGGTTTTTTCTTTGCCCTAATTAAATTGCCGATTCCGGCACCACCAGCACTAGCAGGTGTCATGGGAATCTTCGGTGTTTATTTAGGGTATAAACTTTTCCACTGGCTTCTTCCATTTATTCAATCGTAAGGAGAAAAGGAGGCAGGTTTTTTGCCATATTTGAAATCAAACGAAGCTCATTTTTATTATGAAGTTCATGGAGAGGGGACACCAATTCTCTTTTTTCACCCACCTGTAATGGGGATTGAAACGTTTGAATATCAGCGTGCCCTTGCTGAAAACTATCAGCTTATTTTCATCGACTTAACCGATAGTGGCAGAAGCTCAAAACGGTCAGAAAAAACGTCAGTTACGGATTTTGCTGAGATTGCCCATGCTTTAGTTGTGAAGTTGGGACTTGATCCTGTTATTGTTTGCGGATATTCAAACGGGGGATCGACTGCCCAGGAGTTTGCGCTTTCATATCCGGAATTAACTAGGGGCGTTATTCTTATTGGTGGTTTCCCGGAAGTGTCGTCATTTTTGCTTGAGAAAGAATTTAATCTTGGTATATGGGCTGCGAAAAATGAACTGCTTAATTTGTTTTCCTTTGTCTTGCCAAAAGCTCACTTTCGTTCAAAGATTGAGCAACGAAAAATGGCATTTTTTATTAAGCAAGGGGACGCCCCAACGCTGCAGCGTATTTATGAAGAAGGAAGAGACTATGTCTCAACGGACCGCTTGAAACAAATAACGGTCCCTGTATTGCTTATTTACGGCAAGTTAGATGCTGTAGCTCCGCTGTACTCGTTAATGTTCTTTAAAGAATTAAAGGATATCGATGTGGTTCTTGTAAGCGGAGTGGCCCACCAAGTGCCAACGAAACGCCCAGATCAATGTAACTCTATTATCGACAGCTGGATCAAACGAAAACAACTCGCACAAACACACTAAAATGAGAGGCCACTGAAAAAGGTACGGTTTTGACCTTTTTCAGGGCCTTTTTTCAATGGTAGGTTTCCTCCTAAAGCAGGCCTGACACGAGTTTTGCGACTTGTTCTTTGCCTCTTTGGGTAAGGGGTCTTTTTTTGTACGCTTCAAGTGTGAGGCGTTCAGAGACCGAAATGTCATGCTCCATTTCCTTTAATACCTTTTGAATAAACTCTGCATCATAAATCAAACAATTGATCTCATGGTTAATGTGAAAGCTCCGCTTGTCAAAATTCGCTGTTCCGATGTCACACACTTGGTTATCAATAACGACCGCTTTTGCGTGGAAGAACCCTCGGTAATATTGATACACATTAATTCCCGATTCGAGCAATGGTTTAAAGTAAGGAAATGCGGCTTCCTTTACAAGAGGGTGATCGCCTTTTTTCGGAACGATGAGCTTTACATCAACTCCTCGTTTGGCCGCAGCCATTAATTCTCTCTGCAATGGCTCGCCGGGAATATAGTAAGGGGTACCGATTACGATCGTTTCTTTCGCTTGGCTGACTAAATCGATGAATGTTTCCTCCAAATAAACCCCATCGGTTGGCAAAATCCTAAGTGGAGTAGGTCCTTCTTTTAATGGAGGATAATGAGAGGACCTCTCCATATGGTTTTGCTTCGCTGTTTGCCAGTCCTGCAAAAATTGTCCCTGCAAATCTTGGACCCCATCGCCATCAATACGTAAATGGAAGTCACGCCATGGACCAAATTTAGGATCTCTCCCTAAATACTCATCGCCAATATTGTAACCCCCAATATAACCAACCTTACCATCCATAATAGCTAGCTTTCGGTGGTTTCTCCGATTAAAAGTAAAAAAGAAATAAGGGAAGGACACAGGGTGAGAATAGGCAAAGCGAACCCCGGCTTTTTTTAACTGTTTTAAATGTTTCCCTTTAATGTCACAGCCGAGTTTATCAACCAAAAGTCTAACATCGACGCCTTCTTTTGCTTTTCCTTCAATAATCTTCAACATCTTGCCGCTAATATGATCATCTCTGATGATATAAAAGAGTAAATGCACATGATCAGTTGCTTGCTCAATATCGGCAAACAATTTTCTATAAAATTCATCACCTGTAGGTAAAAAGGTTACTTCACCGTACCGTGTTTTCTGAACATGTCGAGTGGCTTCTTTTCGTTGCTGGCGTAGTCCCAATACAAAATCGACTCTCAACCATATGAAAACAGCAATTATAATTAAAGTAGTAATAACCCATCCATTCATCGCATAACCTTCTTTCTACAAGAGCGTTTAGCAGTGGCGCCACACTTTGCTTAGAGTTCTGCTTTTAGCATGTGCGGAAATGAGGAAAATCATGAAAAAAAGATCACAAAAAAATGAATGATCATTCATTCAAGTCGTGGTATAATCATTTTATAAATGTGCCTACGAGTATTTTATAAAAGGAAGAGTGAAGGGGGATGTTCAATTGTGGAAGCGCTAACATGGATTAATTGGATTTTATTCTTACTTGTAACGACTTATGCCGTCTATTTATTCGTAACGCTTGTAAAAACTAGGTATGAGTACATCAAACTCGGAAAAAAAGCAGAGTTCGAACATACGATGAAGGAACGTCTACATGCAGTTTGGGTGAATGTTTTTGGGCAAAAGAAGCTATTAAAAGATAAGAAAAGCGGTATCATTCATTTAATGTTTTTTTACGGATTTTTAATGGTTCAGCTAGGGGCAATTGATTTAATTTGGAAAGGCCTAGCGATTGGCTCGCATTTGCCACTAGGACCGCTGTATCCAGCCTTTACTTTCTTCCAAGAAATCATTGTATTTATGATCTTAGTTGCTGTTGTTTGGGCATTCCATCGTCGCTATATTGAAAAATTAGGACGCCTAAAGAGAGGTTGGAAAGCAGGACTTGTACTCATTTTTATCGGCGGTTTAATGACGTCAAAGCTTTTGGCAAAAGGAATGGAAATCATCTGGCTTGAAAAATCATTAAGTGGCTTTGAGCCGATTGCATCAGGAATTGCAGCTGTATTTAGCTTTTTACCATCAACTATAGCAAGTGGGTTTTTCTTTGTTTTTTGGTGGATGCATTTATTGTTTTTGCTTACATTCCTCGTTTACGTACCGCAATCCAAGCATGCACATTTAATTGCTGGTCCAGTTAATGTTTTCTTAGGGCGGACTCACAAAGTTGGACAGTTATCTTCCGTTAATTTTGAAGATGAGAGCCAAGAAGTATTCGGTGTGAATAAAATTGAAGACTTTAACCAAAAACAACTCGTTGATTTGTATGCCTGTGTTGAGTGCGGGCGCTGTACGAATATGTGTCCAGCAACGGGAACCGGGAAGATGCTTTCACCGATGGATTTAATCGTAAAAATGCGTGACCATCTAACAGAAAAAGGTGCCGCTGTCACGTCAAAATCAGCTTGGTTACCGGAATTTGCTTTTTCAAATACAAAAGCAAACCAGCTAGCTATGCAAGGGTCTGGCGGCGAAGTAGCTGCAGGGTATTCCGTTAATCTCATTGGAGATGTCATTACAGAAGAGGAAATTTGGGCCTGTACGACATGCCGAAACTGTGAAGATCAGTGCCCAGTTATGAATGAACACGTGGATAAAATAATCGACTTGCGTCGATATCTCGTTTTAACAGAAGGAAAAATGGATGCAGATGCACAGCGCGCAATGACAAATATTGAGCGTCAAGGCAATCCGTGGGGAATTAGCCGCAAAGAGCGTGAAAACTGGCGCACTGGTCGCGACGACATTCATGTGCCAACAGTAAAAGAGATGGAGAAGGCAGGAGAAGAATTTGAATTTCTTTTCTTCGCTGGATCGATGGGTTCTTACGATAAACGCAGTCAAAAAATTGCTCAATCATTTGCAAAAGTAATGAATGAAGCAGGAGTAACGTTTGCGATCATCGGGAACAAAGAAAAGAATTCTGGTGATACCCCAAGACGATTAGGGAATGAATTTTTATTCCAAGAGCTAGCAGCAGCAAATATTGATTTGTTCCAAAAACATAACGTTAAAAAGATTGTCACGATTGATCCACATGCATACAATACATTTAAAAATGAGTATCCAGAATTTGGTCTAGAAGGCGTTGAGGTATACCACCATACAGAACTTCTAGCAGAGCTAATCAGAGATGGTAGGATTTTGCCGAAGTATGAAGTGAAGGAAAAAATCGTTTACCATGATTCCTGTTATCTTGGACGCTACAATGAAGTGTACGAACCACCTCGTGAAATATTAAAAGCGATTCCAGGTGTTGAGATCGTTGAAATGAAACGAAATCGCGAGGACGGCATGTGCTGTGGGGCTGGAGGCGGAATGATGTGGATGGAAGAAGATACAGGCCAACGCGTCAATGTCGCACGCACCGAGCAAGCACTTGAAGTAGCACCATCTGTAATTGGAAGTGGCTGTCCATATTGCTTAACGATGTTAAGTGACGGAACAAAAGCGAAAGATGTCGAAGAAGATGTTCAAACACTCGATTTAGTAGAAATCCTAGAAAAATCGCTCATCCAGAAGGAAAATGACGCTGTACACTAGAATAAAAAGAAAAGGCTTTCATAAGTATAGTGTAAACATAAAAAGAAAGGGTATGTAGGCTTCCTCTCTTTTTAATAGGCTGTTTTCGCATACATTGTTGTTTATTGGGACACGTGTTTTCCTCATGTTCGTTCCATTGCGCTCCAGCCACTCGCTTTCCGCGGGGAGGTGTCGAGCCTCCTCGGCTGCGCCTGTGGGGTCTCGCCCCTACCTCTTCATCCCGCAGGAGTCGAGTGACTTCCGCTCCATTTCACTACGAGAAAAACGTTTCTTCAAAGCATCAATCGTTACGAAAACAGCTTTTTAATAAAATATTGAGTGAGCGTTCGCTCAGAACGAAGGGGGAAAACGAATGAAGACAGTCATTGTTAGTGGAGCAAGAACTCCGTTTGCCAAATACGGTGGGGCCCTTAGTGCGTTAAGTGCAAGTGAATTAGGTGGTCAAGCAATCAAAAAGGCGTTAAGCCGTGCCAATTGGCGAAAAGAACAAGTGGATCAACTCATAATGGGAAATGTTCTGCAAGCAGGACTTGGCCAAATTCCTTCGCGTCAAGCTGCTCACCATGCTGGTCTTCCTTGGTCGGTTAAGACAGAAACGATTAACAAAGTGTGCGCATCTGGTATGCGGAGTGTCACAATGGCTGATCAGCTCATTCGTTTAGGAGAGGCGGAAGTCGTTGTTGCTGGTGGAATGGAGTCAATGAGCAACGCTCCGTACTACCTTCCAAATGCGAGATGGGGGCAAAAAATGGGCAATGGCCAGGTCATTGATGGCTTAGTTCATGACGGCCTAACATGCTCATTCCGCGAAGTTCATATGGGCACGTATGGAAATGCGGTCGCTCGCGAGTTAGGCATTTCAAGAGAAAAACAGGATGAATGGGCGTATGAAAGTCATAAAAAAGCAGTCGCGGCAATCGAGTCTGGAAAACTCGCAGATGAAATCGTCGGAGTAGAAGTGCCGCAGCGACCAGGAGCCCCTCTTTTTATTGAAAAAGACGAAGCACCACGTATCGATACATCGCTAGATTCATTAGCGAAATTAAAGCCTGTCTTTGGCAAAGACGGAACAATCACCGCAGGCAATGCCCCTGGAGTAAATGACGGTGCAGCAGCACTGCTCCTTATGTCTGAAGCAAAAGCAACAGAAGCAGGGCTCCAACCTTTAGCAACAATCATTGCTCATACGGCACTAGCAATTGAACCAGAAAACTTCCCGAAAACACCAGGATTAGTTATTAAGCAACTTCTTGAAAAAACAAACAAAAAAGCAGAAGATATCGACCTTTTTGAAATCAACGAAGCCTTCGCTGCCGTCGCTTTAGCAAGCAAGCAAATTGCTGAGGTTGACCCTAGAAAAATCAATGTAAACGGAGGAGCAATCGCCCTTGGCCACCCAATCGGCGCAAGTGGCACCCGTATCATTTTAACGCTAGCCTATGAACTAAAAAGAAGAGGCGGCGGCCTCGGAATCGCAGCCATCTGCAGCGGCGGAGGCCAGGGAGACGCAGTGATGATAGAGGTGTAACCAAAAGGGCGGTCTTCCCTTTTGGTTACACCGAAGCGATGAGCGAAGCCGCCGTAATCTTTTAAGCCTATTGAGCGATCTCCTCAAAAGGCGCACGGCGAGTGAAGCCATCGCAAGCATGTTCGCACAAAAAAGGGGAAGGGCGGTCTTCCCTTTTGGTTACACCGAAGCGATGAGCGAAGCCGCCGTAATCTTTTAAGCCTATTGAGCGATCTCCTCAAAAGGCGCACGGCGAGTGAAGCCATCGCAAGCATGTTCGCACAAAAAAGGGGAAGGGCGAGGGCACTGAAAAAGTCCTTTCTAGCGGATTCGAGGAAGCAGCAATGGCTCCACACGTTGCGCGCCTGCTATGAGAAACCCACTCATAGCAGGCTTTAAGACAAAGCAACGGTTCCGCTCATTGCTTAAAGGCCATTGAAAAAGGTAAAAACCACACCTTTTTCAATGGCCTTGAAAGGGCGGTCTTCCCTTTTGGTTACACCGAATCACATCTCAAAGGAGAGTATCTATGAACATACAACAAGTCATGGTCATTGGAGCGGGACAAATGGGATCAGGCATTGCCCAAGTCCACGCAATGGCTGGAATTAACGTAGTTCTTCACGACATAAAAGAAGAATACGTTCAACGAGGCATGACATCAATTACGAAGAATCTAGCTCGACAAGTCGAGAAAGGCAGGCTAACGGCAAAGGAAAAAACAGAGATCTTAGAACGCATTGAAGGTTCAACCGATTTAGGAAATGCCCGTGACGTCCAATTAGTGATTGAAGCTGCGGTTGAAAACATCAAAGTGAAAGCCTCAATTTTTGCAGAGCTTGACCAGATCACCCCACCAACGACAATCTTAGCGACTAATACGTCATCTTTGCCGATAACAGAAATTGCGGCTAGCACAAATAGGCCAGAGAAAGTCATTGGCATGCATTTTATGAATCCAGTTCCAGTTATGAAGCTCGTTGAAATTATTCGCGGACTTGCAACAGCCGATGAGGTTTATGAAACGATTGAATCCTTGTCGCACAGGCTTGGAAAAACTCCGGTGGAAGTGAACGATTATCCTGGGTTTGTTTCGAACCGGATTTTAATGCCGATGATTAACGAAGCAATTTTCACCGTTTATGAAGGGGTTGCAAAACCAGAGGCAATTGATGAAGTCATGAAGCTTGGCATGAATCATCCGATGGGACCGCTGACACTTGCTGATTTTATTGGTCTTGATACGTGCCTCTACATTATGGAGACGCTTCATGAAGGCTTTGGTGATGACAAGTACCGCCCTTGCCCGCTTCTCAAAAAGTACGTAAAGGCAGGCTGGCTTGGCAAGAAGTCAGGTCGAGGTTTTTACAAATACAGCTAACGAGTACCACATATAGGGAGGTGCAGTCATGAATTTACGCTTCACAAACGAGCAAGAGATGATGAGAAAAATGGTGCGTGAATTTGCAGAAGAGCAGATCACTCCTTTCATTGATGAAATGGAAATACACGAGACGTTCCCAAAAGAGATCATAAAAAAAATGAGCGAGCTTGGCTTGATGGGAATTCCGATCCCTGAAAAGTATGGCGGCTCTGCGATGGATTTTACATCGTATATCATTGCGATTCATGAGCTGTCAAAGGTGAGTGCAACCGTTGGTGTTATTTTATCTGTCCACACATCTGTTGGGACAAATCCAATCTTGTATTTTGGAACAGAAGAGCAAAAGAAAAAGTACGTGACTAAGTTAGCGACAGGGACCTATTTAGGAGCATTCGGGCTCACTGAACCAAGCGCAGGTTCTGATGCAGCTGCATTAAAAACGACAGCTGTAAAAAAGGGAGACCATTACGTGCTAAACGGCTCCAAAGTATTCATTACAAACGGTGGCGAAGCAGATACGTACATCGTTTTTGCTACGACTGCACCAGGTACGAAAGCAAAAGGGATCTCAGCCTTCATCGTTGAAAAAGACACGCCAGGCTTTAAAGTAGGCAAAAAGGAAAAGAAGATGGGCTTAAATGGATCGAATACAACCGAACTTATTTTAGAAAATGCCCTCGTACCGGCTGAGAATTTGCTAGGGAAAGAAGGAGACGGTTTTAAAATTGCGATGGCAAATCTTGATTTTGGCCGGATTGGCATTGCTGCTCAAAGCTTAGGCATCGCAGAAGCCGCTTTTAAAGCAGCAACAAACTATGCGAAACAGCGGAAGCAATTTGGCAAAGCGATTGGAACGCAGCAGGCAGTTGCTTTTAAGCTTGCTGATATGGCCACAAAAATTGAAGCAGCCAAACTATTAACGTTCCGGGCAGCTCATTTAAAAGACAACGGCAAACGCTCTCGCCAGGAAGCCTCGATGGCTAAGCTATACGCTTCAAAAACAGCGATGGAAACCGCCATTGAAGCGGTGCAAATTTTTGGAGGCTATGGCTATACGAAAGAGTATCCAGTTGAGCGTTATTTCCGAGATGCAAAAGTATGTGAGATTTACGAGGGAACGAGTGAAATTCAGAGGCTCGTCATTAGCAAACAGTTACTAAACTAGGAGGCTATGCTCATGAATTTTTTCTTAACAGAAGAGCAGGAAATGATCCGGAAAATGGTTCGTGATTTTGCCAACAAAGAAGTCGCACCGACAGCAGCAGAGCGTGATGAAGAGGAACGCTTTGATCGTGACATTTTTGATAAAATGGCGGAGATTGGTCTAACAGGAATTCCATGGCCTGAGGAATATGGCGGGATTGGGTCAGATTATATGAGCTATGTTATTGCAGTTGAAGAGCTGTCGCGTGTATGTGCATCAACTGGGGTAACGCTCTCTGCTCATACCTCACTTGCTGGCTGGCCGATTTATAAATTTGGTACCGAGGAACAAAAGCAAACGTATTTGCGCACCTTAGCAGAAGGAACGAAAATTGGGGCGTATGGGTTAACCGAACCAGGATCAGGATCAGATGCTGCAGCGATGAAGACGACGGCTATATTAGACGGTGAGGATTATGTTTTAAACGGCTCAAAAATTTTTATCACAAATGGTGGAGTAGCAGATATTTACATTGTCTTTGCTTTGACTGATCCAAGTCTCAGGCATAAAGGGGTCACGGCCTTCATCGTGGATGCTGATACACCAGGCTTTTCCGTCGGGAAAAAGGAGCATAAGCTTGGTATTCGCTCCTCACCAACAACAGAAATCATGTTTGAAAATTGCCGGGTACCTGCTGCAAACCGACTCGGGAAGGAAGGTGAGGGGTTTAAAATTGCGATGATGACACTAGATGGCGGTCGAAATGGAATCGCTGCACAAGCGGTCGGGATCGCTCAAGGAGCACTAGATGCATCAATAGAATACGCAAAGGAAAGAAAGCAGTTTGGCAAAGCGATTGGCGCACAGCAAGGAATTTCCTTTAAGCTTGCGGATATGGCGACAAAAATTGAAGCGAGCCGACTGCTCACGTATCAAGCGGCATGGAAGGAAAGCGAAGGGCTTTCGTACGGAATGGAATCTGCCATGTCGAAGCTGCTTGCAGGAGATACAGCAATGGAAGTGACCGTCGAAGCTGTTCAAGTATTTGGAGGGTATGGATATACAAAAGAGTACCCAGTTGAACGCTTTATGCGTGATGCAAAAATTACGCAAATCTATGAAGGTACGAATGAGATTCAAAGATTGGTAATTGCAAAGATGTTGTTGGCAAGGTGAAAACCGTACCTTTTTTAGTACCCTCCTATTTCGCTATTATTTTTCAAGTTGAATTTCCATCAGACTAAAGCATCTTCTCTCTATATCAAATTTAACAAAATATTCTTAACTCAGTATGGTAGATTGTCCAAAAGTCTAGTATGCTAAAAGGTATTAGAGAAAAGTGAGAGGAAGTAGGTTGGCAAATTTGAAGAAATCCGTTCCATCGTTAGTCAAAGATCCAGAATTAATTAAAAAACGTCGTGAACAAATGGTCAAAGGAGCTGTCCGCTTATTTATTGAAAAGGGGTTCCATCGCACAACGACGAGAGAAATTGCAAAAGAGTCAGGCTTTAGCATTGGGACACTCTACGAATATATTAGATCAAAGGAAGATATCCTTTACCTTGTTTGTGATGCGATTTATGAAGAGGTAAGAGATCGTCTAGCTTATCATCTTGATACAAATAACGAAGGGATTGATAGGCTGAAAAAGGCCGTTTCTGCATATTTTCAAGTGATTCATGATATGCAGGATGAGGTGCTTGTCATGTATCAGGAGGCGAAATCCCTTCCGAAAGAGGCGCTGTCTTACGTGCTCCAAAAAGAAGTAGAAATGACCGAAATGATTGAAAAAGTCATTCGTGATTGCGCCAAGGAAGGGGTAATCCAAGTAGATGATGATGCTAGGGTGAAGCTAGTTGCTCATAATATTTTAGTGCAAGGACATATGTGGACATTTAGAAGGTGGCAAATTCAGAAGCATTTTAGTTTAGAAGAATATACGAATTTGCAAATCGAGCAGCTGCTTCAAGGAGTCAATCACCGTCCGATTTAAAGGAGGAGTAGTGTTCATGTCAGAGTACCGTCCGAAAAATCATGTGCGTTTTGTGACCGCGTCAAGTTTGTTTGATGGTCATGATGCGTCCATTAACATTATGAGAAGAATTTTGCAGGCGAGCGGGGCTGAGGTCATTCACCTCGGGCATAACCGCTCTGTCGAGGAAATTGTAAACGTTTCCATACAGGAGGATGTCCAAGGGATTGCGATTTCCTCTTATCAAGGAGGTCATGTCGAGTTTTTTAAATACTGTTATGATCTGTTGCAAGAAAAAGGGGCAGGGCATATCCGTATTTACGGGGGAGGAGGCGGTGTCATCACCCCGCCAGAAATGAAAGAGCTACATGAGTACGGGATTTCTCGGATTTTTTCACCTGAAGATGGACGCAAGCATGGTCTCCAAGGCATGATTGGTCAAATGCTGAGAGAGTGTGATTTCAGTGTCGCAGGCAAAGGCGACACTGAAATCACAAAGCTGAAAGAAAAAAATCCGAGCACGGTTGCACGACTCATCACCATTGCGGAACATCAACAAGAAGGCATGTTCCAAAAAACATTTCAAGCAATCAAGCAACTCGCCGTGGCCACTCCAGTTGTCGGGATTACAGGTACAGGCGGAGCGGGGAAAAGCTCTTTAACCGATGAACTGGTTCGGAGATTTTTATTTGAGTTTGAGGATAAAACGGTCGCGATTCTTTCAATTGATCCGACCAAACAAAAAACAGGGGGAGCGCTGCTTGGGGACCGAATTCGGATGAATTCCATTCATCATCCGCGTGTCTTTATGCGTTCGCTTGCGACACGTGGGTCGCGCACAGAGATTTCAGCGAGCCTGAAAGAGGCGATCGCAGTTGTGAAAGCAGCTGGCTATGATTTGATTATTGTTGAAACGAGCGGGATTGGCCAAGGGGATGCTGAAATCATCGAGGTCGCAGATATTTCGATGTATGTGATGACGAGTGATTACGGGGCGCCTTCTCAGCTTGAGAAAATTGATATGATCGATTTTGCTGATTTGATTGCGATTAATAAATTTGACCGAAAAGGGTCAGAGGATGCACT
This sequence comes from Halalkalibacter sp. HAAS-P013, assembly GCF_056619925.1. NCBI lineage: Bacteria > Bacillati > Bacillota > Bacilli > Caryophanales > Bacillaceae > Halalkalibacter > Halalkalibacter sp. HAAS-P013. The sequence goes on along the minus strand of NZ_JBWQTU010000006.1, from coordinate 171,517 downwards.
GAGGCATGTTCGCAAACAATATCAACGCAGTCACAACCGTTTTGATGAACCGCTTGATGCTATGCCTGTGTACGGGACGATTGCAAGTCAGTTTAATGATCTTGGGACCAATACGCTGTTTGCCGCTTTGATTGATCTTATTGCTAGTATTAGCCATAACAACTGGGAAACAATGATTGAAACGAGTGCAGAAGTTATTAAACAAAACATCATCATCCCACCGGAGCAAACTCATTATTTGCGAGACATCGTCCAAACGATTAGGCAGTATAAAAAAACAACCGATGAACAGGCGGAGGTTGCACGTAAATTGTTCCAGATAACAGGTGCGCTTAACACACTTGAGGAACAAGCGCTAGAAACCGACGTTGCAACAAAGCAGCTACTTGATCTTAAGCAACAATACGAAGCGCAGCTCCTCAAAGCATCAAAACAAATTCTCGACAGCTGGAATTCGTTAAAAGAAGCATACAAACAAGACACCTTTGTGACTAAAATTCGCGATAAAGAGATCGTGACAGAACTGACGACAGAAAGCTTATCCGGGTTGAAAATTCCAAAGGTGGCGCTGCCGAAATTCTCAGATTGGGGAGACATTTTAAAATGGTCGATGGAAGAGAATGTTCCTGGACAGTTTCCATTTACAGCGGGAGTGTTTCCTTTTAAGAGGAAAGGAGAAGATCCGAAACGGCAATTTGCTGGTGAAGGGACACCGGAGAGAACGAACCGTCGTTTTCATTATTTATCAAAAGATGATGAGGCAAAGCGTTTAAGTACGGCGTTTGATTCGGTTACGTTGTACGGGGAAGATCCTGATTATCGGCCTGATATATACGGCAAGGTTGGTGAGAGCGGGGTTAGTGTTTGTACGCTAGATGATATGAAGAAGCTGTATGCAGGCTTTGATTTGTGCGCGCCGCAAACATCGGTTTCGATGACGATTAATGGTCCGGCTCCGATTTTACTTGCGATGTTTATGAATACAGCAATTGACCAGCAGTCAGAACGTTTTAAAGAGGAGCACGGGCGCAAGCCGACAGAAAAAGAGCTTGAGTCGATTAAACGACAAACACTTAAAGTTGTAAGAGGAACGGTTCAAGCTGATATTTTAAAAGAAGACCAAGGGCAAAACACCTGTATTTTTTCAACCGAATTTGCGCTACGAATGATGGGCGATATTCAGCAATATTTTATTGATTATGACGTTCGTAACTATTATTCGGTCTCAATTTCTGGCTATCATATTGCTGAGGCGGGAGCAAATCCGATTTCGCAGCTTGCCTTTACACTTGCCAATGGGTTTACGTATGTCGAATATTACTTAAGCCGCGACATGGATATAAACAAGTTTGCACCGAATCTGTCGTTTTTCTTCAGCAATGGTTTGGACCCGGAATATACGGTCATTGGTCGGGTCGCAAGAAGAATCTGGTCAACGGTCATGAAGCATAAATACAAGGCGAATGAAAGAAGCCAAAAATTAAAATATCATATTCAAACATCGGGCCGGTCGTTGCATGCTCAGGAAATTGACTTTAATGATATAAGAACAACGCTACAAGCATTAATGGCTATTTATGACAACTGCAATTCGCTTCATACTAATGCGTATGATGAAGCGATCACGACGCCAACAGAGAACTCAGTTAGACGAGCGATGGCGATTCAAATGATCATTTCAAAGGAGCTCGGTCTTGCCAAAAATGAAAACTCGTTACAAGGCTCTTTCATCATTGAGGAATTAACGAATTTGGTAGAAGAGGCTGTATTGCGCGAGCTTGAGCAAATTGATGATCGCAAAGGGGTACTCGGAGCGATGGAAACTCAGTATCAGCGCAGCAAAATTCAAGAGGAGTCCATGTTTTATGAGATGAAAAAGCATACAGGTGATCTGCCGATTATAGGTGTAAACACGTATTTAAATCCGAACCGTGAAGAAGCTGACAATGAATTCGAACTAGAGTTGGCTCGTGCGACACAGGAAGAGAAGGAACAACAAATTATCAATTTACGTAAGTTCCAAAAGAAGCATGAACAAGAATCAACAGTAGCTTTGAAGCAGCTCCAGCAAACAGCGATTCAAGGTGGAAATGTATTTTCACAGTTGATGGAGACCGTCAAAGTAGCAAGTTTGGGGCAAATTACGGCAGCTCTTTACGAAGTAGGAGGGCAGTATCGTAGGAATATGTAGGCTTTTTGAAAGCTGGAAAGGCCATTGAAAAAGGTAAAAACCACACCTTTTTCAGTGGCCTTCTTTACTATTTTAGAGGTTTCAAAATTAAAAGAATATTGTATAATGGATGAAATGCCATAATTTAGGTGGAGAAAGATGATTGCAGAACTTTATCAGCGTTATATTGGCTTAGAGCTAGTGATAAAGGGACACTACTTGTCTAGGTAAAAGACTTTCTTCTTCCATGAACTAGCATAAACGCCGGAAATATGTTTATAATGAAAAGTATGCTTGAAATACCAACAACGATTGGATCAATAGATAGAAGAAGATTGACTGAAAGGACGTGCCTTTTGATGAAGCTACAAGAATTGGATAAAGAAGAATTACAAGAGATGTCGATGGTGGAGGTTGCGTTTGAAATCATGAAGGATGAGCGCACACCTTATGATTATTATGACCTCGTAAACAAAGTGGCAGAGGTTAAGGAAATGTCAAAAGCAGAAGTGGTACAACGTATTGCAAACCTATACACAGATATGAACATCGATGGACGCTTTCACTCTTTAGGAGACAACCGTTGGGGTTTAAAAAGTTGGTATCCATTAGAGCAGGCTGAAGAAGAAATTACAACACCTGTGAAGCCTCGTAAAAAGGCGAAGGCAGCATTGGATGATGTCGATACACTTGATGATGGATTTGAAGATTACGAAGATGAATATGAAGATCTTGAAGATGAGCTTGATGAAATTTCCAATGAGGAAGATCTCGATGAAGATGAAGATGAAGATGATGACAAGGATTTCGATGATACGGATGAAGACTTGGATATAGACGACACAGATGATGACGAAGATTTAGAAGAGAACGATGAGGAAATCCGTTAATTTCAACGTGTGAAATCTACTTGACTTCTGTAAGCAATATAGGTAGAATCATTTAGGGCTTAAGAAATCTAATTGGAATAATTTTATAAAACAAAAACAAAAGTGCGCCCCCTTTCTAGGGAGAGCTGTCACTTTTGTTTTTTTATTTTTATATAGCATATCCTAAAGGGAAGTCTAATGAATAAGTACCCCGTGGTTATTTGTATGCCAGCTGTGTGTTGGCTACACTTAGCAATTGCATTTCCTGTGAAGACGCTCCGTGTAGGAGAGAATACTTATATATTAAGCAAGGGAGACGAAAACATGGCAACGAAGTATATTTTTGTAACTGGTGGCGTGGTGTCATCACTCGGAAAAGGAATTACAGCTGCATCACTAGGACGTTTATTAAAAAACCGTGGCTTGAAAGTTACGATCCAGAAATTTGACCCATACATTAACGTGGACCCAGGAACGATGAGCCCGTATCAGCACGGGGAAGTATTCGTTACAGAAGATGGAGCAGAAACAGACTTAGACTTAGGACACTATGAGCGTTTTATTGATATTAACCTTAGTCAAAACAGTAACGTAACAACAGGACGTGTGTACTCAACTGTTTTAAAGAAAGAGCGTCGCGGTGATTATTTAGGTGGAACGGTTCAAGTTATCCCACACGTGACAAATGAAATTAAAGAGCGAGTCTTTCGTGCAGGGCGCGAAACAAGCGCAGATGTGGTGATCACAGAAATCGGTGGAACCGTAGGGGATATTGAAAGCTTGCCGTTCCTAGAAGCCATTCGCCAAATTAAAAGCGATGCTGGATACGAAAATGTGATGTATGTTCACTGTACGCTCATCCCTTATCTTGCTGCTGCTGGTGAAATGAAATCAAAACCAACACAACATAGTGTAAAAGAGTTACGCAGCCTTGGTATTCAACCAAATGTGATCGTCGTTCGTACAGAAAAGCCAGTTCCTCAAGATATGAAGGAGAAAATTGCGTTATTCTGTGATATCGATAAAAACGCGGTTATTGAAGCACGCGATGCTGATACCCTTTATCAAGTGCCATTAGATCTTCAAGCACAACATCTTGATGCAATTGTCTGTAAGCACTTGAAGCTTGAATGCAAAGAAGCGGATATGACAGAGTGGACAGCGTTAGTTGAGAAAGTACAGAACTTATCTGGAAAAGTGACGATTGCCCTTGTTGGTAAATACGTTGCTTTGCAAGATGCATATTTGTCAGTAGCAGAAGCGCTTCGTCACGCTGGTTATGCGTTTGATGCCGATATTGATATACAGTGGATTGATGCTGAGGAAGTGACAGATGAGAATGTTGCTGAGTTAGTTGGTTCAGCGGATGGAATTTTAGTTCCTGGTGGATTTGGTGATCGTGGAGTAGAAGGGAAAATTTCAGCGATTCGTTATGCTCGTGAGAATAATGTTCCATTCTTAGGAATTTGTTTAGGAATGCAGCTAGCTTCAATTGAGTATGCACGTAACGTACTTGGATTAGAAGGTGCTCACTCTGCAGAGTTAAATCCAGAAACTCCATATCCAATCATTGACCTGCTTCCTGAACAAAAGGACGTAGAAGATATGGGTGGAACGCTTCGCCTTGGTTTGTTCCCTTGTAAGTTAACAGACGGAACGGTTGCATCTGCAACATACAACGAGCAAATTGTGTATGAGCGTCACCGTCACCGTTATGAGTTCAACAATGAGTACCGTGACCAAATGGAAAAAGCAGGATTCATCTTCTCTGGGACAAGCCCAGACGGAAGACTTGTTGAAATCATTGAGCTAGAAGAGCACCCTTATTTTATCGCATCACAGTTCCACCCAGAATTCAGCTCAAGACCAACACGTCCGCAACCTCTATTTAGAGAATTTGTCGGTGCATCTCTGAAAAAATAATATTGCTTTAGTGTAATGAAGAGGGGTCTGACCTCTACCCCCTGGGGGTAGGGGTCAGACCCTTTTTGTGCTGTTGAATAATTACATCGCCATTAACCAAAAATATGGGTGGAGGGAGCGCTGTTATGACACATCAGGAGTTTATCGACAAAGTGAATGAAGCCCGGGTAGAAACCAACATGTTAAGTGATGAGTATTGGGCTGCTTTTTCAGATCCATCAACATGGCAGTTTTGGTATCTTGTTTTTTGGCTTATTATTCCGTTAGCTGTTTTGTACCTACTTTTAAACAGAAAACGTTTTTTTGAGATTTTATTTTACGGATACACAGCCCATGTTCTGTTCACTTATCTTGATGCTTACATGAGTAGGTATGGGTATTGGGAACATCCGTATATGATCTTGCCTCAGTATCCTTTTACGTTATCAATAAATGCATCGCTTCTACCAGTGGTTTATTTGTTGTTGTATCAATTTTGTACGGATCGAGGAAAGAATTTTCACCTTTGGCTGCTAGTAGTAAGTGCAGTGATGGGAATTGGCTTTATTGAACTACATAGACAAATGGGGATCTTTTACTTGTATGAAAAAATTAATGTTCTTCAACTGCACGAAACATTACTAAATTTTTATATGTTTGCAGGGAACTATATTTTGGCTTCGGTTGCTTATTGGTTTACCAAACTGTTTATCTACATTAAACATCATACACATGCAAAAATTTAAAAAAGCAAAACACCGAATGTGCGGTGTTTTGCTTTTTGAAGTGTATAAAGAGTGTTTGGACAGTAAAAAGCCCAGGTAGGACAGAAGGTGGCGTAGTTTGGACAGAATCTGGCGCAAGTTGGATCGGACAGAATCCGCCAAATCAACTCTCATTTTCCATAAAAAAACTATTCAATCTCGGATAGGATCTCAGAAATAAGCAAATATAAGCAAAAGTACGTATATAACGCTAATAGTGATGCCGGATAACCGATCCGATCACCTGAACCGGTTGGGACGAGACTTTGAGTCACACCTAAATCAAGGTGAATGTCGACCAAGTCCGGCCACTGCGGCTTTCCTTCGTCATGATGCGCTGCGGTTAAGCCAACAACAGCAATATTTTGCTCACTAATTTGTTCAGCGATTGCTAACATTTCATGATCGCCAGATTCCCTTGAAAGGAGGAATACTCGGTCTGCAGGATCTAGCTTAACCATTCTTCCTTCTTCAAATAAGGGAGAAACTTGAGAGAGCGACTCTTTTCCGTACAAAGCTTCGGCACTAACAGCTGCCATTTCATCTTTGCCATAAATATAGATGCGGCCATCACCAACAAGAGCTTGGCTTAACAAGCGGGCTGCGTCTTCAAGTAGAAATTCATCTAAGTTATTTAATAAACCAATCAGTTGTGTTGTGAAAATTTTTTTCAAAACGTGGGCCTCCTATTTAGAACAAGTATTATGTGCACTAGACGTTGCGACAGGTAAGCATATCGACAACCTTAGACACCGAATGTCGGACACTGTCCGACGATTGTTTAAGATTGAGGAAGGATTTTTATAAGGTTATACAGAACTAATCTTGTTGTGAAATGTGTGTGATTTATTTTAACTGATATAACTTCGGAAAGAAAATAATACACACCAAATTTGAGAGGAGTGTTTTCAGTGAAGAAAATTTTAGTCGTAGACGATCAGTATGGAATTCGGGTATTGCTTTGTGAAATCCTTCAAAAAGACGGATATGTTATGCATGAGGCAGCAAATGGGGTACAAGCACTGAAAATAGTTGAAGAAGAAAAGCCTGACCTCGTTCTTCTTGATATGAAGATTCCAGGAATGGACGGTTTGGAAATTTTAAAACGCATTAAACAGAATCATGTTGAAGTTGACGTTATTATGATGACAGCATATGGTGAATTGAATTTAATCAATGAAGCAATGAGCTTAGGAGCAATCACTCATTTTGCAAAACCATTCGATATTGATGATATTCGTGAAGTCATTAAAAACAGCTTAGCTGTATCGTAGTGACGACTTTCAATATAAAACGCTTACATTCAAAAAGTTGCGAAAACCTTGTAGAAACCCGTGTTTTTTGATCGAGATATGCTATAATAAACTCGATTAACTATCGAGCTCTTTATAGATTTATCTCTATTTAGCAAGAGACTTTATACATAGGCAAGTTGGATATTTGCTGACATTTCGGGTAACTTGTTAAATAGATACGGCGATCAAATTTACGGCTGTTATCTATTTAGATTCGCTCTAACATGAAGGAGGATGTACAATGCCTTTAGTATCAATGAAGGACATGCTTAACAAAGCAAAGGCAGAAAGCTATGCAGTGGGTCAATTCAACTTAAATAACCTTGAATTTACTCAAGCGATCTTACAAGCTGCAGAAGAAGAAAAATCACCAGTAATCTTAGGTGTATCTGAAGGTGCAGCTCGTTACATGGGTGGTTTCAAAACAATTGTGGCAATTGTTGAAGCTCTTATCGAAGAGTACAACGTAACAGTTCCTGTTGCAATTCACCTTGACCACGGTTCAAGTTTTGAGAAATGTGTGGAAGCAATCCATGCAGGTTTCACATCTGTTATGATTGACGGATCTCACCATCCTTTAGAAGAGAACATCGCAATCACGAAGCAAGTAGTGGCTGTTGCTCATGCTCTTGGAGTATCAGTAGAAGCTGAGCTTGGTCGTATCGGTGGACAAGAAGATGACCTAATCGTTGATGATGCAGACGCTGCATACGCGATTCCATCTGAGTGTAAAGAACTAGTTGAAGCAACTGGCGTAGACTGCTTCGCTCCAGCTCTTGGTTCTGTTCACGGTCCTTACAAAGGTGAGCCAAACCTTGGATTTGACCGCATGAAGGAAATCGACGAGTTAGTAGGTATCCCTCTTGTACTACACGGTGGTACTGGTATCCCAACTGGTGATATTCAAAAAGCAATCCAATTTGGACATGCGAAAATTAATGTAAATACAGAAAGCCAAATCTCTTCTGCAAAAGCTGTTCGTGAAACACTAGCTGCAAAACCTGAAGAATACGATCCTCGTAAATACTTAGGCCCTGCACGTGAAGCGATCAAAGAAACAGTTAAAGGCAAAATGCGTGAATTTGGTTCTTCAAACAAAGCATAAATGAAATTCCCATTAAAAGCAGTTCATTATGAGCTGCTTTTAATGGAATATTTTTATTTCAAATTTTCTAAAAAAACAATTTTGTAAACGCTTCGACGATTTTTGTCGTGTTATAATGATTAAGAAAAATACAGATGAAATTTTGGGAGGAAGAGAAACATGAAATTTTTTATTGATACTGCAAACATTGAGCAAATTAAGGAAGCAAAGTCTTTAGGTATTTTAGCAGGGGTTACAACAAACCCTTCACTTGTAGCAAAAGAAGGCGTAGACTTCCATGACCGTTTACGTGAGATTACAACAGTTGTAACAGAAAACTCAGTTAGTGCTGAAGTCATTGCACTAGATGCAGAAGGAATGATTGCAGAAGGAAAAGAACTAGCGGCAATCGCTCCAAACATTACGGTGAAAGTTCCGATGACAACTGAAGGCCTAAAAGCGGTTCACGCATTCTCTGAACTAGGCATCAAAACAAACGTAACTCTTGTATTCTCAGGTGTACAAGCATTGCTTGCAGCACGTGCAGGAGCAACGTATGTGTCTCCATTCCTAGGTAGACTTGATGATATCGGTCAAAACGGTTTAGAGCTTATTTCTGAAATCGTAGAAATCTTCGATGCTCATGAAATTCCAACAGAAATTATTGCTGCATCTGTTCGTCATCCAGTTCATGTGTCTGAGGCAGCTCGCAAAGGAGCTCATATTGCAACGATTCCGTTCAACGTTATTCAGCAGCTTTCAAAGCATCCATTAACTGATCAAGGAATTGAGAAATTTTTAGCAGACTGGAATAACCGCTAATAATTATCGCCTTGCCGTCCGTAGCATTTTGTTCGGAATTCCTTTACAATCGTACATAGAAAAACACGTTACATTTTCTATGTTGTGGTTATAATGGAATATAGAGAGCAAAATTGTGTCTTTTTATAAATGCACCAACGGAAGGGATGCGGTTATGGATAAATTAATGATTGAAGGCGGATATCCGCTAGAAGGTACAGTGCAAATTAGTGGAGCAAAAAATAGTGCGGTTGCGTTAATTCCTGCAGCTATTTTAGCAGATTCTAAAGTGACAATTGATAATTTACCGGAGATTTCCGACGTTCAATTGCTTGGCGAACTACTTGAGGAAATTGGCGGCAAAGTCGAATTAAGTGATAACGAAATGGTAATCAATCCAGAATCGATGATTGCGATGCCATTACCGAATGGACGTGTGAAAAAATTACGTGCTTCCTACTATTTAATGGGGGCTATGCTCGGAAAATTTAAAAAAGCTGTGATCGGCTTACCTGGTGGTTGTAATCTAGGACCAAGGCCGATTGATCAACATATTAAAGGATTTGAAGCATTAGGCGCTAAGGTAACAAATGAGCAAGGTGCCATTTATTTACGTGCTGATGAGCTCAAGGGAGCACGAATTTACCTTGATGTTGTTAGTGTGGGCGCTACGATCAATATTATGCTTGCTGCTGTGAAAGCTAAAGGTCAAACGATCATTGAAAATGCTGCAAAAGAGCCGGAAATTATTGATGTAGCAACCCTTCTAACAAGTATGGGAGCAAAGATTAAAGGTGCCGGTACAAATGTGATTCGAATTGATGGGGTTGAGTCGCTTTCAGGCTGCAGACACTCGATTATTCCGGATCGTATTGAAGCGGGGACGTATATGATTTTAGCTGCGGCTATGGGGCAGAAAGTGATCATCGATAACATAATTCCGTATCACGTGGAATCGCTGATTGCAAAGCTGAGAGAAATGGGCGTAGGTATTGAAGTATCAGATGACAAATTGTTGATACATAACAGTGGGGAAAAAGTTGGGGTGGACATTAAAACACTTGTCTATCCTGGTTTCCCAACAGACCTTCAACAACCATTTACAAGTCTCTTAACACAAGCAGATGGGACAAGCATTGTAACAGATACGATTTACAACGCTCGGTTTAAGCATATTGATGAATTAAGAAGAATGGGTGCCAATGTCAAAGTGGAAGGTCGCTCAGCAATTATCAACGGCAAAACGAAGTTGCAAGGTGCAAAGGTTCGTGCAAGCGACTTACGAGCAGGCGCAGCTCTCGTTGTAGCTGGTCTTCTTGCTGAAGGAGTTACGGAAATTTCCGGACTGGAACATATTGACCGTGGTTATGCCAACTTAGAAGAGAAATTGATCGGTTTGGGCGCAAAGATTTGGCGTGAATCGATGACCGAAGAGGAATTAGATCAAGTAAACAGTTAAATGACGTGGGGGGAGCAAGATGGAGAGAAGTTTATCGATGGAGTTAGTCCGCGTAACAGAAGCTGCTGCACTAGCATCAGGTCGCTGGATGGGACGAGGAAACAAAGATGAAGCTGACCGTGCTGCAACTGAAGCGATGCGTGACGTATTTGATACGATTCCAATGAAGGGAACGGTTGTAATCGGGGAAGGCGAAATGGACGAGGCGCCAATGCTTTATATCGGCGAAAAGCTTGGTAATGGCTATGGTTCTCGTGTTGATGTCGCTGTAGATCCATTAGAAGGAACAAATATTGTTGCTTCAGGTCAATGGAATGCACTAGCCGTACTTGCAATCGCTGACCACGGCAACCTCCTTCATGCTCCAGATATGTACATGGACAAAATCGCTGTTGGACCAGAGGCTGTTGGCAAAATCAATATTGATGCTCCAATAATTGATAACTTAAAAGCCGTTGCACAAGCCAAGGGCAAAGATATCGAAGACCTCGTTGTTTCAATCTTATATCGTGACCGTCACGAAAAAATGATTCACGATATCCGTTCAGCTGGTGCTAGAATTAAGCTTCTATCTGATGGTGATGTAGCCGCAGCAATCAACACAGCATTCGGCGACACGGGTGTAGATATTATGCTTGGGTCTGGTGGAGCTCCTGAGGGAGTTATCGCTGCAGTTGGTTTGAAATGTTTAGGTGGAGAGCTTCAAGGTAAACTTCTCCCTGCTAACGAAGAAGAGTTAGCTCGTTGTAAGAAAATGGGGATTGAAGATGTGAACAAAGTATTACACATGGACGACCTCGTTTCAGGCGATGATTGTATTTTTGCAGCAACAGGTGTAACAGATGGTGAATTGTTAAAAGGTGTTCGCTATCATGGTTCATCTGCAACGACGCAATCCCTTGTTATGCGTGCGAAGTCAGGAACTGTACGTTTCGTTGATGGAAAACATAGTATGAAAAAGAAACCGGATTTAGTTATTCGTTGATTATGGAGAGGAAACTGGACGTTGTTCAGTTTCCTCAAATTATGTATCATTTATGAATTTATATTTTCTTATTGAATAATTATTAGTATTGTGGTTAAAATAGTATATATGTTCGTACTTTTTATTTGTCCTTTCCCTCTAATCTCCAGAACCCTCGAATTTTCCTTTACACTTTATGAATTCTCTAAAGTTTAAAGATACAATGAGGAATTTAGTATGATTTTTTCCTATGCTTAAAAATTGAAAAAAACTGTCTCCTTGCACTCATGCTTACTTGTTGTGCACATGGGGATTTATTAAATATAGAAGTGTGGTGTTCCTAATGGGAGTCAATATCTCCGAATTAGAAAATATGAAGCTGAAAGAGCTCTATGAATTAGCCAAAGAGTACAAGGTTTCCTATTATAGTAAATTAACAAAAAAAGAACTAGTCTTTGCTATTTTAAAAGCACAAGCAGAAAAAGATGGACTTATGTTCATGGAAGGTGTATTGGAAATTATCCAATCTGAAGGCTTTGGTTTCTTGCGCCCAATTAATTACATGCCAAGCTCAGAGGATATTTATATTTCTGCGTCGCAAATCCGCCGTTTTGATTTGAGAAATGGTGATAAGGTTTCTGGAAAAGTGAGGCCGCCAAAGGAAAATGAGCGTTATCACGGACTTCTTCATGTAGAAGCTGTGAATGGTGATGCTCCTGAAACGTCAAGAGATCGTCCGTATTTTCCTGCTTTGACACCGCTTTATCCTGAACAAAAGATTGAGCTAGAAACGAAACCTGGTCGTGTGTCGTCACGAATTATCGATATGATCTCACCTGTTGGTTTTGGTCAACGTGGATTGATTGTCGCTCCGCCAAAAGCAGGAAAGACATCTTTGATGAAGGAAGTTGCAAATAGCATTGCTGAAAACCATCCTGATGTCGAATTGATTGTTCTTTTAATTGACGAGCGTCCTGAGGAAGTAACTGACATTGAGCGTTCCGTAAAAGCAGAAGTCGTCAGCTCAACATTCGATGAAGTTCCTGAAAATCATATAAAAGTAGCTGAACTCGTCCTTGAAAGAGCGATGAGACTTGTTGAACATAAAAAAGATGTGGTCATTCTTATGGATAGTATTACTCGATTAGCTCGTGCGTATAACCTCGTCATCCCGCCAAGTGGACGAACTCTATCTGGGGGTATTGACCCAGCAGCGTTCCACCGTCCGAAACGTTTCTTCGGTGCTGCAAGAAACATTGAAGAAGGCGGAAGCTTAACGATTTTAGCGACTGCCCTTGTTGAGACAGGTTCAAGAATGGACGATGTCATCTACGAGGAATTCAAAGGGACAGGAAACATGGAGTTGCATCTTGACCGTAAATTGTCAGAGCGTCGTATTTTCCCTTCCATCGATATTCGCAGATCTGGTACAAGAAAAGAAGAACTTCTTATGCCAAAAAATCAGCTAGAAAAACTGTGGGCGATCCGCAAAACCATGAGCGATACGCCAGAATTTGTTGATCACTTTATTAAGCGAGTGAAAGAAACAAAAACAAATGTTGATTTCTTTGAAGCGATGGATGAGGAAATGAAGCGTAGAGTAAAGAGGTAAGGTACGCGTTGGGAAGGCTTCTGTCGACATAAACCAATTATTTCTATGTGAACAGAGTTGATTTTTGCCCTTCAACTTGTTATAATTTCGTCATGTGTGATTTAGATAACTCTGTTTCGAAGAGATTCAGGGCAAAAGGAGATGAAAGTAATGAAACAAGGAATTCACCCTAATTACCAAAAAGTGGTTTTCCAAGATACAAGCACAGGCTTTAAGTTTTTGTCTGGTTCTACAAAAGGATCAAACGAAACGATCGAATGGGAAGACGGTAACACGTATCCACTTCTAAAAGTTGAGATTAGCTCGGATTCTCACCCGTTCTACACTGGTAAGCAGAAGCTTACTGATGTTGGTGGCCGTGTTGATAAGTTCAAGAAGAAATACAACATGAAGTAAAACTGGATAAACTAACAGGCAAGCGTGAAGCTCTTGCCTGTTTTTTTTGCACATACTACGTAGTAATGATATTTATAACTGGATTGATTCCGTTCATATAAAAGATACATTGGCTGTAAGGTGGGGGAAATTAATGTACGTGATGAAACAAGAAGGCTGGATCGAAGTGATCTGCGGGAGCATGTTTTCCGGAAAGTCAGAAGAGTTAATTAGACGCGTCCGTCGTGTGAGTTTTGGAAAATTAATTGTCCAAGTATTTAAACCAGAAATCGATAACCGCTATAGTGAGGAAGAAGTCGTGTCCCATAATGGAACAAAAGTTGTGGCGACTCCTGTCAAGCACTCGATGGATATTCTTGATCTAGTGAAAGAAGAAACTCAAGTCGTTGCAATCGACGAGGTGCAATTTTTCGATGAAGCGATTATCGCTGTCGTCGATGAACTTGCGAATAATGGAAAACGTGTTATATGTGCGGGGCTTGATCAAGATTTCCGCGGCGAGCCATTCGGTCCGACACAACGCTTAATGGCATTAGCCGAAGAAGTTACAAAGCTTCAAGCGGTGTGTCCAAGCTGCGGTTCACCAGCGAGCAGAACGCAGCGCTTAATTGATGGCGAGCCAGCATCTTATACCGATCCAGTCATTCTTGTCGGTGCATCAGAATCGTATGAGCCACGCTGCCGACATTGTCATGAAATTCCAAATAAGCCGCCACTTTTGCCTGGACTTGCGATAAAGTCTGGTCAAAACTAACAGGAACCTTTGCTGATCGTCCGGACATACTAATTATGCAGCCCCATTTTAGGTGAGCATGGAGGTGCTTTGGACATGAACAAAAAATGGCTAAGCTGTATGGCGATGGGACTAGTGTTAGTGACAGGGTGTGGAGAGGATCCTCAGCCACCACAGGCTCAAGGTAACGCCGTAACTCATAATAATCCTGAGGCGCGAACACCAGATGCTGGTCAACTAGCATATGGATTGCTAGGTCCGGGACCAGTCAACTATGGAAGTTTGTTTCGCCAACCACCGGCGTACGACCACCCAGGTGAAATCAATACAGGAACAGGCTTCAAATCCTTACACCGAGAACGCAGACATCTCGGCAATGACGAAGCGCTGATTCACCATATTATCGAAGACGAACATGGCATGGATGCAGGGATGGTTATCATTGCCGGGCATCACGCCTTCGTCAATGTCACACCACCTGCTGGCTTAAATGAAGAAGATAAGAAAAAAGAGATGGACAAGCTGAACCGAGCACTTCGTAAGGAAATTCCGCGATATGAAGTCCATGTTAGTGAAAGGAACGCCTGATGGGCGTTCTTTTTTTGGGGAAGTTGTGGAAAGGGGTCACTGAAAAGTCCTTTTTAGCGGATTCGAGGAAGCGGCAATGGCTCCACACGTTGCGCGCCTGCTATGAAAAAACCACTCATAGCAGGCTTTAAGACAAAGCAACGGTTCCGCTCATTGCTTAAAGGCCACAGAAAAAGGTCAAAACCGTACCTTTTTCTGTGGCCTATACAAAAACTCACAGTCTCCTGGCCGTTCTTTGTATTGGATCCCATACGCCGTTATATGGTGGGGCATATGCTAGGTCCAAATCCTCAAGCTCAGAAACGCGCATGTTATGAAAGAGTGCGGTTGCTAGTACATCAATACGCTTATCGACACCTGCTTCGCCGATCACTTGAGCGCCGAGCAATCGTTCTGTTTCTGTATGATAGCTTATCCGAATATCTAGTTTTTTTGGTTCTGGATAATAGCCAGCAATATGCGGAATTTGAGCGCTAATTGTCTCAAAAGGGTAACCTTGTGCCTTGATCTCCTTTTCGGACAAGCCGGTTCTCCCCAAATTCAAATCAAAAAATTTAATAATGGATGTACCAACAATTCCTTGAAATGGCCGAGGAGCACCGACCATTGCACGTCCGGCAAGCCGTCCCTGTTTATTTGCGTGTGTGCCAAGTGGTATATAATCATCTCGCTCCTTCACTCGGTGGTATTGAGTCGCGCAATCTCCGGCAGCATAGACATCCTCGATATTTGTCTCCATAAACGAATTCACTTTAATCGCACCATTTGCAAATAAATGAATTCCTGTTCCATCAAGAAAGCTTGTATTTGGTTTGACGCCGATTGCAATCACAACGAGATCAGCATCAACATCACCTTTATCTGTCACCACACGTGCAATTCGACCATCATCCCCACCTTCAAATGCTTCGACCGATTCATTAAACCTCAGCTTAATCCCGTGTTTCACGGCTTCCTCGCCAATCTTTTCGCTAAACTCTTCATCAAAAATTCCTGCTAACCTAGGGTTGCGTTCAATCATCGTTACGTCTTTTCCTATCTCTACAAAGTTCTCAGCCATTTCTAGACCAATATATCCTCCACCAATGACGACAACCTTGGAAACTCCATCTAAATCCTTTATCAGTGCTTTCGTATCAGGAATGGTCTTCACTGAGTGAATGCCTTTTAAATCAACTCCGTCCCAAGGCGGAACAACAGGGCTCGCACCGGTTGCAACTAACAACTTGTCATAAGGAACCTCAAATCCATCTCCAGAGACGACTTTTTTCTCGACATCAACAGCCTTTACTTCATGATTCACACGGGCATCAATTCCATATTTCTCACGGAAAGTCTCTACGGAGCGTGCAATCAACGAATCAAATGAATCAATTACGCCACCAACGACATAGGGTAGCCCGCATTGAGCATAAGAGTACACTTCTCCCATTTCAAGTGTAGTTACGTCAGCGTTCTCGTCATGGCGAACAATTTGCATCGCCGCACTCATCCCAGCTGCATCGCCACCGATAATGACATATTTCATCGAAACATCACTCCTTTTATATAGTTACTTTCCCCAAATTACTTCTAGTTAAGCAAAAATGGGGAAGGCTATATTAATGTGGTAGTATTAAATCAAAAGTAAAAATAGCCTTTTCCATATATAGGTGTCGCATCGAGACATATCCCAAAAGGCAAAATCGGCCTTTTGTCGGAAAAAGAGAGAGCAAGTTTTGCAGTGGCTCCGCTCGGCGTGCGCCTTTTGAGAAGAGCACTCAAAAGGCTTAAGAGATAACGCCGGCTCCGCTCACTGCATAGAGACATATCCCAAAAGGCAAAATCGGCCTTTTGGGATATGTCTCTCATTGACCCTATTCTTCCTATATACTATAATTATAATGTTATACACTGGAAAATCTTAATGAGGTGAAGAGCCGTGTTAGATCGTTTACAATCAGTTGAGGATCGTTATGATCGTCTCAACGAGTTACTTAGTGATCCTGATGTCATAAATGATTCAAAAAAATTGCGTGAATATTCAAAGGAACAATCGGACTTAGAAGAAACTGTTCAAGTGTACCGAGAATATAAAGAAGTGAATGGGCAGCATAAAGATGCGAAAGCGATGCTTGAAGAAAACTTAGATGATGAAATGTATGCAATGGTAAAGGAAGAAATTAGTGAGCTTGCTGATCGCAAAGAAGAGCTCGAAGCTCGTTTGAAAATTCTTCTTCTGCCAAAAGACCCGAATGATGATAAGAACGTAATCATGGAAATTCGCGGAGCGGCAGGTGGAGATGAGGCGCAGTTGTTTGCGGGTGATCTTTACAAAATGTACAGTCGCTTTGCGGAAGCGCAAGGCTGGAAGACTGATGTGATTGAGTCAACAACAACTGAGCTTGGCGGGTATAAGGAAATTATTTTTACAATCAACGGTCAAGGTGCATACTCGAAATTGAAATATGAAAACGGCGCACATCGTGTACAGCGTGTCCCTACAACGGAATCAGGCGGCCGAATTCATACATCAACAGCGACGGTAGCTGTTCTACCTGAAGCGGAAGAAGTTGAAGTTGATATTCATGAAAAAGATATTCGTGTCGATACATTTGCTTCAAGTGGACCGGGTGGACAAAGTGTAAATACAACGATGTCTGCTGTTCGTTTAACGCACTTACCGACTAATACAGTGGTATCTTGTCAGGACGAAAAGTCACAAATTAAGAACAAAGAAAAAGCGATGAAAGTTCTTCGTGCGCGTGTCTATGATAAAATTAATCGTGAAATCCAAGCGGAATACGACCAAAACCGTAAGCTTGCTGTTGGTACAGGGGACCGTTCTGAGCGTATTCGTACGTATAACTTCCCGCAAAGCCGTGTAACAGATCACCGTATTGGGCTGACAATTCAAAAACTTGAGCAAATTCTTCAAGGAAAGCTTGATGAAATTATTGATGCTTTGATCGTGGAAGAGCAAGCCGAAGCGATGCAAAATGCAGAGCAGTAAGATGAAAGAAATGACGATTCGTGAGGCCCTTCGTTGGGCTTCTTCTTTTTTAGAGAAAAGAGGGTTAGAGCCGCCTGTTGCGGAATGGTTACTGCGTCACTATTATCAAGTAAATAGGGCAAAACTGCTCATGATACTAGATGATAGAATAGAATCGGAACTCTTCAAGCGCCTTAAGCAAGACATCGAACGTCACGCCAAAGGCTCTCCTGTACAACATATTATCGGCTATGAAGAGTTTTACGGGAGACGTTTTATCGTAAATGGAAATGTGTTGATTCCGCGTCCTGAAACGGAAGAGCTCGTCGTTGCTATTACAGAGCTCAAGCAGAAGCTTTTTCAACAAGAATCAATCCAATTGATTGACGTTGGAGCAGGTAGCGGTGTTATTTCTGTCACCCTTGCGCTAGAGGACGAAACGATTGACGTTCATGCTATTGATATTTCTGAAGAGGCACTTAAAGTAGCGAAAAAAAATGCGGAAGATCTCGGTGCGAAGGTTCGCTTCAAAAATGGGGACTTGCTCACGCCAATTGTTGAGGAAGGACTTCAAGTCGAAGTGGTCGTTTCTAATCCGCCGTACATTCCACTCTCCGATGCGCCGAGTTTAGCTGTGCATGTCAGGGAGCATGAACCGCATTTAGCGTTATTTGGCGGTTGTGATGGGCTGGATTTGTATCGCCGATTTATGGAGCAGCTTCCAAAAGTGCTGAAAGACAAGGGGATAGTTGGATTTGAAGTCGGTGTTGGTCAGGCCCTGGTCGTGAAAGATATGCTTCAAACGACATTCCCTCATGCGACGACGGAAATCAAAGTTGATATCAATGGCAAGGAACGCATGGTCTTTGCTTATGGGAATATGAAAAAGTAACGTTTACAATGCCTGCTAGGAGTTCCTAGCGGGATTTTTTTTTGTTCGAAAAGTCAGTATCGCTCTACCTCTATCATAGATTGTTACTTTTATTGCATTACGCTCCAGTCACTCGCTTTCCGCTGGGAGGTGTTGACGTTTGCTTATCATCTCAACTGCTTCTCACAGTTTTAGAGATAATAGATTTTTTTCTAGATTCTAAGTTTAAAAAAGTACTGTCCTGGCCACAATGTTTTTATGAAGGGACGGTGCTTTTGAAATGAAACCAAATGTTGTTATTTATCTATTATTCTCTTTATTTGTTCTAATCATGAATTGGGAATCTCAAAACGCAGTGGCGGTTGCGTCTTTACATAATGAAGTAAGTCAAGAGGAAGCAGTTAGACTTAGAATTCTAGCAAATAGTGATTCAGTACGAGATCAAGCGTTAAAGCGTGAAATTCGTGATGAAGTGAATGCGGCCATTACAGAAATGGTTCTTGGCGTGAGAGACTTAGAAGAAGGAAAAGCGATGATTGAAGACAATCTAGCAAAAATAGAAGACATCGTAGAGCGAGAGTTAGCAAAAATGGGAATGAACCAATCGTTTGAAGTCAGTTTTTCAGAAGTGGAGTTTCCGACAAAGTTATACGGCAACATTGTCTATCCAGCTGGTTTGTACGATGCGGTGTTAATTACACTAGGAGAAGGAAAAGGTGAAAACTGGTGGTGTGTGTTGTTCCCGCCGTTATGCTTTCTTGATATGGCAAATGGTGATGCAGTAGCAGCTGATGCTGAAGAAGAAGTTGAGAAAACAGACGAGGACGATATGGAAGAGGTTGAGGTTAAGTTTTTCGTAGTAGAAATTTTTTCAAAAATTAAAGATCGTATCTTTACTTCTGAAAATGTGTAAGGTGGATGCTAGAGGAACAAAAAGGTTCCTCTAGCATTATTTTTATGCGAAAATAAGAAAGATAGCATAAAACATACAAGCCCCTCATACATATCTAGTAAGAGTGTAAGAGAGGGTGGAGCTTATGGGTATTGTCGTGCGGAAAGCGAAGAATAAGGACATGCTTCCGATTCAGAAGTTGGTCGCAAAAGCTGGATTGCGTGATGAAGGAATTGAACAATATATTGAAAGCTTTCTTGTTGTGGAGGATGAAGATAAAAGTTTAATTGGCACAGTGGGTGTGGAAAAGTATGAAGAGAATGGATTGCTTCGTTCGCTCGTGTTGGACTCTCCGATTTGGAATGCGAAGCTTAGCTTAGAATTTCTGCAGCTAACGTTGCAGTATGCCGAGGAGCAACACATTGAAACAGTATATTTGTGTGCAAAAGGAACGAATGCACTGTTTCATCAGTTAGGCTTTCGAGAAGTGGATAAGAAAGATGTACCAGAATCGTTAAAGCGTTCGGAGCATTTTAAACGAAATGCGACAGAGAAAGCAGAAGCGAAAGTGTGGGCTTGTGAATTAACAGAGTAAGTTGTGGAAAAGTGAATAAATATTGGAAGTTATCTACAGGTTGTCCACAGTTGTGGATAACCTGTTTTTGTGTGTGAATAGAAATATTGTCGAAATAGAGAGAAGAATCATGTGGTTTTGCGTGTGAGATGCCTGATTTTCTAAGGTTTGTGTCGAATTTTCTTCGTTTTGTTGACATCGAAAGACAACACTTGCAAAATGGAAGAGATAGGAGCGATGAACAGTGAGTTATGAACAAACGAAATATTGGAGTGTGGATAACTTTTCCGGAAGTGAAGAAAATCTCCAATTAATAAAGGAAGCTGCGTTGTGGATAAAAAAAGGGGAAGTTGTAGCCTTTCCTACGGAGACCGTGTATGGACTTGGAGCGAATGCGTTAGATGAGCGAGCGGTGAAACGGATTTTCGAAGCGAAAGGTCGCCCAAGTGATAATCCACTTATTGTCCACATTGCTGAAATAGATCAACTAAGCGAGTTAGTATCGGATGTTCCAGAAATTGCTCATTTATTAATGAAGCATTTTTGGCCTGGGCCGTTAACGTTAATTTTTAAGAAAAAAGAAGCGGTTGCTTCAAGTGTGACCGCAGGACTTGATACGGTAGCTGTAAGAATGCCGGATCATCCTGTTGCTAGAGAATTGTTGCGAGCGGCGGGCGTTCCTGTTGCAGCGCCTAGTGCGAATTTGTCCGGAAAACCGAGCCCAACGACAGCGGGACATGTGTATCATGATCTAAAAGGAAGGATAAAAGGCATAGTTGATGGAGGGCAAACGGGAGTGGGCCTTGAATCAACGGTACTTGACTGCTCGAAGGATGTTCCTGTTTTGTATCGACCGGGTGGTGTAACGAAAGAGGAGCTTGAGGCAGTAGTTGGTGAGGTTAACGTTGACCCATCGCTATTGTCGGAGGATCAAACGCCGTTATCCCCAGGGATGAAGTATACACATTATTCGCCAGCGGGTACGTTGTATTTAGTACGGGAGAAAGAGAGGATTTTGGAGCTAGTGGCACAGGCGAAAGCGGACGGAAAGTGTGTAGGAGTTTTAACAACGGAAGAAGGAGCATGTCGGTATGAAGATGCAGATGTCATTGTTCCGTGCGGATCAAGAACGGATTTAGCGTCTGTCGCAACCGCGCTCTATGACAGCTTGCGCAAGTTCGATGAGCGCGGGGTAGAAGTGATATTTTCAGAAGTTTTTCCACACGAAGGACTAGGTATCGCCATTATGAATCGCCTTGAAAAAGCAGCAGGGGGTCAGACCCCTCTGTAGCATGTTACAAGGCCGTTGAAAAAGGTACGGTTTTAAGGCCACTGAAAAAGGTGTGGTTTTTACCTTTTTCAATGGCCTTTAAGCAATGAGCGGAACCGTTGCTTTGTCTTAAAGCCTGCTATGAGTGGGTTTCTCATAGCAGGCGCGCAACGTGTGGAGCCATTGCTGCTTCCTCGGAACTGCAAAGGGGTCAGACCCCGGCTCACCCCACTCAAATAGGCAGTCGACTTCAAAGTTGGTTGTCTATTTTCTTTTGGACGTGCATACATTGGAATAGCATGTACAAGGAGTGGTTGTTGATGGGCGAGTTTGTGACACTTTTTATCATGGCCAGTGCGCTTGGGATGGATGCGTTTTCGATAGCACTTGGAATGGGTATGCTTGGTTTGCGACTAAAGCAAATTTTTAATATTGGCGTTACGATCGGATTGTTTCATATTATTATGCCGCTTTTAGGAATTGCAACAGGCAAGTTGTTATCAAACTATTTTGGAATGATTGCCACAGTAATTGGTGGTGGACTTTTATTAATCATTGGCTTACAGATGGTGCTTTCTTCCTTTAAAACTGATGAGGACGACAAGTTGATGCAACCAGTAGGTCTAGGGCTTGTTCTTTTTGCTTTAAGTGTAAGTCTAGATAGTTTTTCTGCTGGATTGAGTTTCGGGATGCTAGGGGCGCAGACGGCGGTAACGGTACTGATGATTGGAATCGTCAGCATGGTCCTTTCATGGATCGGTCTATTAATGGGCTCGAGGCTTCAACAATACGCAGGATCTTACGGGGAGCTGCTTGGAGGCTTCATCTTAATAGGATTTGGAATTAAACTCATTTTTTAAGCAATAAAAAACCCCACCTAACATGGAAGGTAAAAGGAAAGAAATGCCTCCGTTGCATATACCGTTTTCAAATTCGTTATGATAATATGGAACGTAATAGTAAGGGGAGTGCTTCGTAAAGAGAGACTAAAAGCCCCAATTGTATTGAAACAGAAAGGACGTTGGACATTACATGAAAAAAGTGTTGTTTGTTTGCACCGGAAATACGTGCAGAAGTCCGATGGCAGAGGCGCTTCTTCGTTCGCGGATGGACGAGAGTATTGAAGTGAAATCTGCTGGAGTGCAAGCTTTTCCGAACAGCCCGGCATCAGAAGGGACAAAAGCGGTTTTAGCTGAAAAAGGAATATCAGCCGAACATGCTTCGCAATTAGTGACAGAAGAGTTATTAGGCTGGGCGGATGTGATCTTGACGATGACAACTTCTCATAAAGAGATGATCAAAGTCTTCTATCCACATGTGAACGAGAAGCTTTTTACGTTGAAGGAATTCGTCGACCCACATACGTATGAACTAGATATTGCTGATCCGATCGGTGGTCCGATTGAAGCGTACCGACAAACAGCTGAACAGATTGAACAATGCTTAGATATAGTCACAAAAAAATTAACGGAATAATCTTAATGAGGTGGAGTAGAACATTTTTCAACTCGCTCGTTCAAGTCATTCATTCAACAGCTTGCAATAGATAATAAAAAATTCGAGCGTTTTACAATATAAATTAGGAATGGGGTACATTAAGATGAAAGTAGCAATTGCTTCTGACCATGGCGGGATACATATTCGTGAAGAGATCAAAATGTTAATGGACGAGCTCGGAATCTCTTATGAAGATTTTGGATGTGAATGCAGTACGTCCGTTGATTACCCGGATTATGCATTACCGGTTGCTGAAAAAGTAGCGAATCGCGAGTTTGACCGCGGTATTCTTATTTGTGGAACAGGTATTGGTATGTCGATTGCAGCGAACAAAGTAAAAGGGATTCGCTGTGCACTTGTTCATGATATGTTTACAGCCAAAGTAACAAGGGAACATAATGACAGCAATATTTTGGCGATGGGTGAGAGAGTCATTGGTCCAGGACTTGCAAGAGAAATAGCCCACATTTGGCTTGGTGCCGAATTTGAGGGCGGAAGACATGCAAATAGAGTAAAGAAGATTACTGATTACGAAGCATAATAGGAGGCGCGCTATGACTCCAATTGAACAATTGAAAGAACAGTTGACTTTTGCGCTGCAAGATTTACATGCAGCGTTTCCGTTATCCGAAGATGTCCTTCTCGTTGTTGGGACAAGCACAAGTGAAGTGATCGGCTCACATATTGGTTCAAATGGATCACATGAAGTCGCTGAAGCCATTTACGGTGTTCTAAAAAAACAGCAACAAGAAACAGGTGTGAAGTTGGCCTTTCAATGCTGTGAGCATTTAAATCGGGCTCTTGTCATTGAAGAGGAAACAGCAAAACAACGTGGCTATGAGCTCGTATCGGCTGTTCCTGTTCGAAAAGCAGGCGGTGCGATGGCGACTTATGCGTTTAAAAAGATGAAAAATCCTGCGTTAGTTGAGGAAGTTCAAGCAGAAGCGGGCATTGATATTGGGGATACTCTTATAGGGATGCACTTGCGCAAAGTGGCTGTTCCAATCAGAAGCCGTGTTAAAACGATAGGGGAAGCGCATTTGACGATGGCAAAAACCCGATCAAAACTAATCGGCGGCATTCGGGCTGTTTATGAAAAAACAGACGAACATGAATAAAAAATAATTTTTTATTAATTTCATACGGAAATAGATGATTGTTTATGGTAAGATAAAAGCGAATCAGATGTCAGGTGGTTAGAAAACCGAAATATAAGCAATTGGAAGGGGAATAGAGATGTTGAATCAAAAGTCATTAAAAGAGCAAGATTCGAAAGTATTTGCAGCTGTAGAGCAGGAGCTAGGACGTCAGCGCGACAAAATTGAATTAATTGCGTCAGAAAATTTCGTAAGTGCTGCTGTTATGGAAGCTCAAGGTTCTGTATTAACAAACAAATACGCTGAGGGTTATCCTGGTCGCCGCTACTATGGCGGTTGTGAATATGTTGATATTGTAGAAGATTTAGCTCGTGATCGCGCGAAAGAAATCTTCGGTGCTGAGTATGTGAACGTGCAGCCTCACTCAGGTGCACAAGCGAACATGGCTGTTTACTTCACAATTCTAGAGCAAGGCGATACCGTTCTTGGGATGAACCTTTCTCACGGTGGACACTTAACACACGGAAGCCCAGTTAACTTCAGTGGTGTTCAATATAACTTCGTTGAGTATGGCGTTGACAAAGAAACGCAATACATTGATTATGATGTTGTTCGTGAATTAGCAAAAGAACATAAGCCTAAGCTAATCGTTGCTGGTGCGAGTGCGTACCCGCGTGAGATCGATTTTGCGAAATTCCGTGAAATCGCTGATGAGGTAGGCGCATACCTAATGGTTGATATGGCGCACATCGCAGGTCTTGTAGCTGCTGGCTTACATCCAAATCCTGTTCCGTATTCTCATTTTGTAACAACGACGACTCACAAGACCCTACGTGGTCCACGTGGTGGAATGATCCTATGTAAAGAAGAGTTCGGTAAGAAGATTGATAAATCGATCTTCCCTGGAATTCAAGGTGGTCCACTAATGCACGTCATCGCTGCTAAAGCTGTGTCATTTGGTGAAGTTTTAACACCAGATTTCAAAGCTTACGGACAAGCAATTATCGATAATGCAAAACGCCTTGCTGAAAAATTAATGAGCGAAGGGATCAACATCGTTTCAGGTGGAACGGATAATCACCTTCTTCTTCTAGACTTACGCTCACTTGACCTAACAGGTAAAGTAGCAGAGCATGCTCTTGATGAAGTTGGGATTACAACGAACAAAAACACGATTCCATTCGATCCACAAAGCCCATTTGTGACAAGTGGTATCCGTATCGGAACAGCAGCTGTTACATCACGCGGCTTAGATCTTGAAGCAATGGATGAGATCGGTTCAATCATTGCTCTTACTCTTAAAAATGTTGATAATGAAGAAAAACTTGAAGAAGCACGTACTCGTGTAGCTGAATTAACAGCGAAATTCCCGATGTATACGCATCTTTAAGATGAAAAAGCTGGACCTTAATTAAGGGGTCCGGCTTTTTTTGTGGTGTGCGGAGGGGGCAAGACAGTAGGGCTCTTGAACCTGCGTGTCATATGCTTGTTAAAAATTTAGCTGATTTCATAAATATTGTTGCTGTGAAAAAACGTTTTTTCTCATAGTGAAATGGAGCGGAAGTCACTCGACTCCTGCGGGATGAAGAGGTAGGGGCGAGACCCCACAGGCGCAGCCGAGGAGGCTCGGCACCTCCCCGCGGAAAGCGAGTGGCTGGAGCGAAATGGAACGAACATGTGGAGAACACATCCCCCATAAAAATAACAAAGAAAAGTAGCAGCACTTTAAAAAGCTGTTTGTGGCCAGAAGATCAGCCAAGCTGAAAATTCGTAATATTAATTTAACTATTGTTTCGGAGAATTTCTAACTGTAAGTCTTGAAGGGAAGTAGCTTTTTATGTAGAATCTTGTAGAAGCGAAGTCATCTTGATTTGATGAAGAAAGAATAAAGGAGCTAAAAAACGTATGAGCAAAGTTTTCGTGTTTGATCACCCTTTAATTCAGCATAAACTAACGTATATCCGTGATAAGGAAACTGGGACAAAGGAATTTCGTGAGCTTGTTGATGAAGTTGCCGGTTTAATGGCATTTGAAATTACGCGTGATCTCCCATTACAAGATGTAACGGTAGAAACACCTGTAGGAACAGCGAATTCAAAAACAATCGCAGGGAAAAAGCTTGGTCTTGTGCCAATCCTTCGTGCGGGTCTTGGCATGACAGATGGAATTCTTCGTATGATTCCAGCAGCAAAAGTGGGACATGTCGGCTTGTATCGCGATCCAGAAACGTTGCAACCGGTAGAATACTATGTAAAGCTTCCAACAGATGTGGAAGAGCGTGAATTTATCGTCATTGATCCAATGCTGGCTACAGGTGGATCGGCAATTGAGGCGATTAACAGCTTGAAAAAGCGCGGCGCAAAAACGATTAAGTTAATGTGTCTTGTTGCAGCACCTGAAGGCGTGAAGCTAACCCAAGAAGCGCATCCAGATGTGGATATCTTCTTAGCTGCATTAGATGAAAAACTAAATGAAAAAGGCTACATAGTTCCAGGGCTAGGCGATGCAGGAGATCGTCTATTTGGAACAAAATAACGACGTCAAAAAGAGGTAGGGACTACAATGGCCCCGCCTCTTTTTTGCTGTACAGGGGTAAAGAGGGGTCTGACCCCTCTTTACTACGATAAAGTGCACCGCCTGCATGTTTTCTCGTTTGCTGTTCATACTATCTACATATGCAAAATGGTGGGGGAGATGGATATGAAAAGAGTCATTGCGTGTTTATTAATATTTACGATAGCATGTAGCATCAGTCTTAGTTCTGCTCAGGCTGCAATATACCCTGAAATCCCAACCGTTGGAAAGGTGGATCAATCAGATGAGAAGGTCGTTGTCATTGTCACAGCGGCAGGAGAGGTTGATGATGTACTAAAGCAGGTTACCACTACTTTTCCTTCGAGCAAAGTAAGGAAAACATTTAAACGAGCACTAAACGGCTTTTCAATCGAACTGCTTGAAAGTGAAGTAAAGATGTTGCAAGAGCTTAATGAGGTAGAACGAGTAGATAAAGTTGTTGAATATAGAGCGAACTTAGATGGAAGTGTGCCATTTATCGGCACGGATAACATTAGGGGGAGTCTTGACCCGAATGGTGAACACTTAACAGGTAAGGGCATCAAAGTTGCTGTTATTGATACAGGAATCGATTACAGACATCCAGATTTAAAAAACAATTACAAAGGCGGGTACGACGTTGTTGATTACGACCGAGATCCTATGGAGACCGTTGCGTCACAAGGCCCGCCAACTCTTCATGGTACGCATGTAGCTGGAATTATTGCTGCAAATGGCCAGCTGAAAGGTGTGGCGCCAGAAGCAGATATTTATGCGTATCGTGCGCTAGGGCCGGGTGGACAAGGTACGACAGAGCAAGTCATTGAAGCGATTGAGAAAGCAATTGAAGATGACGTGGATGTCCTTAATCTATCCCTGGGAAATACAGTGAACGGACCTGATTGGCCTACGAGTGTGGCACTTGATAAAGCGGTGGAAGAAGGCATTGTTGCCGTTACTTCAAACGGAAATAGCGGGCCTAATATGTGGACAGTTGGGTCACCGGGAACGTCAACGAAAGCAATATCAGTTGGGGCCTCGGCACCACCAATCAAAACACCATTTGTTACAATTCCTGGATTAGACAAAGAAGTCACACTTTATCCAATCGGTGGTACGTTGCCATGGAATTTAAAAAGAGACTTTGAACTAGTCGAAGTAGGGCATGGGCTGAAGGAAGAATGGGAAGACGTTGATGCCAACGGCAAAATTGTCTTAATCAAAAGAGGTATGATCCCTTTTTCTGAAAAAGCGAAGCATGCACAGGAGAACGGAGCAAAAGCAGTACTCATTTATAACAACTTGCCTGGTTCATTTGTTGGTGCTGTTGAGCTAGGAATGAAGCTGCCTGTTGTCAGCATTTCTAAGGAAGATGGCGAGTGGCTGTTAGAGAAGCTTGAAGAAAGCAAAGATCGTCAATTTGCACGAACGATCTACCGTAATGAGGAGGATTTTATCGCACCGTTTAGCTCAAGAGGACCAGTAACGCAATCGTGGGAAGTAAAACCTGACTTAGTTGCACCAGGCGTTTCCATTGATAGCACCGTACCAAAAGGCTACTTAGGACTAAATGGAACGAGTATGTCAGCTCCTCATGTTGCAGGGGCGGCGGCGTTAGTGAAACAAGCCCACCCTGATTGGACACCGGAACAAATTAAAGCGGCGTTAATGAATACGGCAAAAAAGCTTATGAACGAGGATGGGGAGCCGTATTATCCGTATGAACAAGGCGCAGGACGAATTCAGGTTGATAAGGCGATAGATGCGACGACTCTTGCGTATCCAGGAGCAATTACGTTTGGAAAATGGACAAAAGAGGATCCGCGGGAAAAACGAGAAGTGACGTTTACGATTGAGAATCACGATAAGAAGACGCGTACGTATCATGTAAAGCCGCCATTTGAGCTACCTGATGGGTTGCAATGGGAGATTCCATTTGCAACGAGAATTAAGCCAGGAGAGAAGAAAGAGGTTACGGTCAAGCTAGATCTCTTTCCGGCCGTACTTGCAGAAGGAATCCATCACGGGGACATTGTCATTGAAGGCGGTAAAGATCCAATCTCGATACCTTATGTGTTTTTCATTGAAGAACCGGATTACCCAAGGGCAATGGCCTTTAACTTTGGACACGGTGATCGTCCTGGCGAATACCGTTATGAACTGTACTTACCAGGTGGAGCGGAAGAAATGGGTATCGCTTTGTATGACCCCGACACCTTCCAGTTTGTCAAGTTTTTAGACTTTAAGGAAGATGTCGGACGCGGCATGGTCGGAAAAGAATGGGACAAACTTGACTTGCCAGATGGCAATTACAAAGCATTAATTTTTGCAAAAAAAGATGGGAAAGAGGACACGATTGAATCGACGATTACGATTGGAGCCTCGCTCCCAAAAGAGAAACAGAGCGAAAATTAAGGGTCAGACTTCTTATTACCACTGTGAAGCATGAAAGAGGGGTCTGACCCCCTTTTGTGACCTTTTTTGACAATAGTGTGAACGCGAGAAATATCCTATTTATTTAGTGGTGAATCGCATTGACACAGGGTTTTCACTATTGTACGATTAAAAAGGTTGTGGTGAGAAGGTTTACATATATGAAATTGTGTGAAGGTTTAGAATGATTTTTCGACCAAAACATAAGGCGAAGAGGAGGCTGTTCATGACGAATGGCAGACGAAGTCCGTTACGTGCTATCGTACTCGTTTCGATCATTTCTTCCTATGTCGTAGGAGGAACTGTTGGTGGGGTCTTTCTCGGGTTATGGCTCGGAAATCAGTTCGGAGCAAAACCATTCTTTCTTATCACGTGCTTATTTTTAGGACTTTCAACAGGGTTATACGGTGTATACAACGCTGTCAAACCTTTTCTAGGAGACGGTAAAGAGTAATGTTAACAGTTGAAGGAAAGATGAAACGATATACCATTGTTGTAAGTGTGATTATGTTGCTCTTTACAGTAGGTTACTTTATTACGGTATATAAACCGCAATTCCTCGGTCTCATAGTTGGACTAGCATTTAGTTATCTTAGTCTTTGGACAACCTTCCGAAAAACGAAAGTAATCGGAGAAGTTGCTGCAGGACTTAAAAAGTATTCCGCGTTCTCCTATATCATTGCAAGTTTTGGTGTCTTAATTCGAATAGGGTTGGCATTATTATGTGTGTGGTTAGCTCTGTTGTACCCCGAGACACTGCATTTAATTTCGGTCATTACAGGGTTTTCCCTGATCTATATTATCATTATGGCAGATATGCTTATTGAATTTGGTAGAAAGAGGTGAAAACATTATGGATCATATAGCACCCATAAGGGAGTATTTTGGTTTGACGTTTAATATGTCTACAGTTTTAATGACAACTGTTGCGTGTTTAATTGTATTCTTAATTTGTTTTATTGGAACACGTCGACTAGCAATGCGCCCAAGTGGATTACAAAACTTCCTAGAGTGGATGATTGATTTCGTACGAGGAATCATCAAAGCTAACATGGGCTGGAAAGTAGGTGGGCAGTTTATAGCGCTCGCATTTACACTTTTGTTCTACGTCTTCGTAGCCAATATGTTAGGGATTCCGTTTGAAATCTACAACAAAGACACTCATGAAGTTTGGTGGAAATCACCAACATCAGACCCTGCTCTAACAATATCAATGGCAGCACTTGTTATTGTTATGACTCACTATTATGGAATTAAAATTAGAGGGTTTGGAGAGTACCTAAAGGATTATATCCGTCCGGTACCGTTTCTATTACCTTTTAAAATCATTGAAGAGTTTGCAAATACGTTAACGCTTGGAATGCGTCTATTCGGTAACGTCTATGCGAAAGAAATTTTAATGGTACTACTCATCGGTCTTGGGACTTCAGGCTTAATTGGTATGTTTGGAGGTTTTATCCCGACGATGATTTGGCAAGCGTTTGGTATGTTTATCGGTAGTTTGCAAGCCTTTATCTTTGCGATGCTCGCAATGGTATACATGGCACATAAAGTTGAACATCATTAAACCATGCTCTATCTAAGAGCGTTTAAAATAATAAAAAATTTACAATCCTTAAGGAGGACTTATTATTATGGAAGCATTAGCAGTAGCAATTTTAGCAGGTTTAGCAGCAATCGGGGGTTCATTTGCAGTAGCAATTATCGTAAGATCAACACTTGAAGGAGTAACTCGTCAACCAGAACTTCGTGGTACTCTTCAAACACTTATGTTCATTGGTGTACCTCTTGCGGAAGCAGTTCCGATCATCGCGATCGTTCTTTCTTTCTTATTGTTATTTGGATAATTTTATGTACACATAAAATGGCGACAGCGTTCGGCTTTGAACCTGCGCCATTGCTTGTGTATCACCCACATTTATGTAAAAAAATTTATACGATTACAGCCAATTAAATTTATAAATATGAAAGAATCTTCACATCCAAGAAAGGAGTGAATCGAAATGGGTTTTGTAATTCCATGGGGATCAATACTTTATCAATTAGCAGCATTCTTAGTATTACTTTTCTTCCTTAATAAGTTTGCTCTTAAGCCGTTACTTGGCGTAATGGAGAAGCGTGAGCAAATGGTTAATGAAAACATCGACTCAGCTGAAAAAAGCCGTAAAGATGCAGAGGGATATATTGAACAACAACGCAAAGAGTTAGAAAAAGCAAAGCTTGAAGCTCAAGAAATCATTCAACAAGCGAAAAAACTAAGCGAGCAACAAGGTCAAGATATTTTAGAACAAGCACGTGAGAATGCTGAACGCCTGAAAGATTCGGCTTTAGCCGAGATCCATCGTGAGAAAGAACAAGCTGTATCAGCTCTTCGTGAACAAGTGGCTGGTCTTTCCGTTTTAATTGCGAAAAAAGTAATTGAAAAAGAGTTAGATGAAAAGGCCCAAGAGAAACTTGTTGAAGAGTATCTTAAAGAGGTAGGCGATAAGCTATGAGCAACCAAGCAGTAGCGAATCGTTATGCATCAGCGCTATTTCAGCTTGCTAAAGAAAAGCATGACCTTAAAAAAGTAAATGAAGAGTTACAAGTTGTGAAAAATGTTGTTGAATCAACACCTGAACTTGTACAATTTTTAACTCATCCGAAAGTGACCGTTACACAGAAGCAAGCTTTCATTAAAGATAGCTTTAAAGGCTTAAGTGACGTTAGCTTAAATGTACTTCTTATGTTAATTGACCGTAAACGAACAGATGTTCTTGTTCCAATGGTGAATAAATATAAAGAGTTAGCCTACTCGGCTCAAGATATGGCTGAAGCAATCGTGTATTCGACTAAGCCATTAACTGAGAAAGAGCAAGATCATATCGCAAAAGTATTTGCAAAAAAAGCAAAGAAATCAAAGCTTGAAATAAAAAACATCGTTGATTCAGATTTAATCGGCGGAATTAAGATCCGTATCGGGGATCGCATATATGACGGCACTGTAAAAGCGCAGCTTGATAAGCTTGAGCGTAATATCGTAGCCGGAACACGCTAGAAGATAGGGGTGAAAGCAATGAGCATTAAAGCAGAGGAAATTAGTTCTCTTATTAAACAGCAGATTGAACAGTTTCAGTCTGATGTTCAAGTACAGGATGTAGGTACAGTTATCCGTGTTGGTGACGGTATCGCGCTTGCTCATGGCCTTGAAAACGTTATGGCTGGTGAGCTTCTTGAGTTCTCAAACGGGGTAATGGGAATGGCTCAGAACCTTGAGGAGAATAACATCGGTATTATTATCTTGGGTCCTTACTCAGATATCCGCGAAGGTGACGAAGTAAAACGTACTGGTCGTATCATGGAAGTACCAGTAGGTGATGAGTTACTTGGTCGTGTTGTAAATGCTCTTGGACAACCTATCGATGGATTAGGTCCAATTGCTTCTTCAAAAACTCGTCCAGTTGAAAACAAAGCACCTGGTGTTATGGCTCGTAAATCGGTTCATGAGCCACTTCAAACTGGTATTAAATCAATCGATACAATGGTTCCAATTGGCCGTGGTCAACGTGAGTTAATTATCGGAGACCGTCAAACAGGGAAAACAGCGATTGCGATTGATACAATCCTAAACCAAAAAGACCAAGACATGATTTGTATTTATGTTGCGATTGGTCAAAAGAAAACAACCGTTGCGGGTGTAGTAGAAACACTTCGCGCACGTGGTGCTCTTGACTATACAATTGTTGTTTCTGCAAGTGCATCTGATCCAGCACCGATGCAATTCTTAGCCCCATATGCAGGGGTAACTATGGGTGAGGAGTTCATGTATAACGGCAAGCACGTGTTAATCATCTATGATGATCTTTCTAAACAAGCTGCTGCATACCGTGAGCTTTCATTATTGTTACGTCGTCCTCCAGGTCGTGAGGCATTCCCAGGGGATGTATTCTACTTACACTCTCGTTTATTAGAACGTGCAGCAAAGTTAAGCGATGATTTAGGTGGCGGTTCAATCACAGCACTTCCGTTCATCGAAACACAAGCTGGTGACGTATCAGCATATATTCCGACAAACGTAATCTCGATCACAGATGGACAAATCTTCTTACAATCAGATTTATTCTACTCTGGTGTTCGTCCAGCCGTTAACGCAGGTCTTTCTGTATCACGTGTTGGTGGTTCTGCACAAATTAAAGCAATGAAAAAAGTAGCTGGTACACTTCGTCTTGACTTAGCTGCATACCGTGAGTTAGAAGCATTCGCTCAGTTCGGATCTGATTTAGATAAAGCAACTCAAGCGAAATTAAATCGAGGACAACGTACTGTTGAGGTTCTTAAACAAGACCTTCACAAACCACAACCGGTTGAGTACCAAGTAACGATTATTTATGCTCTAACAAAAGGTTTCTTAGATGATATCCCAGTTGAAGACGTTCTTCGTTTTGAATCAGAGCTATTCACATACTTTGATCATAACAAGAAAGAAATTCTTGATCACATTCGCACAACTGGTGGTCTTCCGAATGAAGATGAGTTCAAAGCTGCGATCAGTGAGTTCAAAAAAGGATTTGTTCCTAGTAACTAATTAGTATTTGTTCAACTGACTATTTTGAACATCAAAGGTAGATCGGATTAGTTTTTGCGAAAAGGTGGTGAAAAGAAATGGCTTCAATGCGAGATATAAAAGGACGAATTACTTCGACAAAGAAGACAAAGCAAATTACAAAAGCGATGCAAATGGTATCAGCAGCTAAGTTGAACCGGGCTCAAGCAAATGCACAAGCATTCCAACCATACACGGAAAAAATTCGTGAGGTGGTCGCAAGTATTGCTTCTTCATCAACTGAAGTTTCTCACCCGATGCTAGAAGAGCGTCCGGTTAAGAAAACTGGCTATGTTGTCATCACATCTGACCGTGGGTTAGCAGGTGGTTACAACGCAAGTTTAGTTCGTTCCCTTCTCAAAACGATTAGTGAGCGTCACAAATCACCTGATGAGTACGGAATTATTGTCATCGGTCGAATCGGACGTGACTTATTCAAAAAACGTAATCTTCCAATCATTCAAGAAATCACGGGACTAGCGGATCAGCCAGATTTTAACGATATTAAAAACTTGGCTAAAACAACAGTTGAGATGTTTTCTGATGGGGTGTTTGATGAGCTATACGTGTGGTACAACCACTTCGTAAGTGCACTTACACAGGAAGTAACGGAGTCAAAGCTCTTGCCGCTTACAAACATTGCGGAAGGTGTGACGACGACAGCGTATGAGTATGAGCCGTCTGAGCAAGCCATTTTAGAACGTTTATTGCCACAATATGCAGAAAGCCTTATTTTCGGTGCATTGCTTGATGCAAAAGCAAGTGAATTTGGTGCGCGTATGACGGCAATGAGCGCTGCAACAGACAATGCAACTGCTCTCATTGATGATTTAACATTAGTATACAACCGAGCACGTCAAGCAGCGATTACGCAAGAAATTACGGAAATCGTCGGCGGGGCTGCAGCTCTCGAATAGAACAAAAGAGATCTCCCATATATAGGGAGTCTCTCATAAGCAAGTGAATAGGAGGGTTCCCTTTTTCCGCTAAAGGTCAAGTAGAACGCTCCGACATATTGAGGAAGAAGGAGTTTACGAACTACCTTCAACCTTCAAGTAGTAAGTGAATAGGAGGGACTAAAAAATGAATAAAGGTCGCATTACTCAGGTAATGGGTCCAGTTGTTGACGTAAAATTCGACAGTGGAAACCTTCCTGAAATCAACAATGCATTAACTGTTTCGCAAAAGAGCGATAACAATGCTGTTGATGTAAACGTTACTCTTGAAGTTGCCTTGCACCTTGGCGATAATTCAGTTCGTACAGTTGCAATGGATTCAACGGATGGTCTAGTACGTGGAACAGAAGCAGTAGATACAGGCGCGCCAATTTCTGTACCTGTTGGTGAAGCTACACTTGGACGTGTATTCAACGTGCTTGGAGAAGCAATCGATCTAAAAGATCAAGTTCCAGCAGACGTGAAGCGTGATCCAATTCACCGTGAAGCTCCTAAATTTGAAGAGCTTTCAACTACGACGGAAATCCTTGAAACAGGGATCAAAGTTGTTGACCTTCTTGCACCATACGTTAAGGGTGGTAAGATCGGTCTATTTGGAGGTGCCGGTGTAGGTAAGACGGTACTTATCCAAGAATTAATCAACAACATCGCTCAAGAGCACGGTGGTATCTCGGTATTTGCTGGTGTAGGTGAGCGTACTCGTGAAGGAAATGACCTTTTCCACGAGATGACTGACTCTGGTGTTATTAAGAAAACGGCAATGGTATTTGGTCAAATGAACGAGCCACCTGGTGCACGTATGCGTGTTGCTCTTTCTGGCTTGACAATGGCTGAGCATTTCCGTGATCGCGATGGACAAGACGTACTTCTTTTCATCGATAACATCTTCCGTTTTACGCAAGCAGGTTCAGAGGTTTCTGCCTTACTAGGCCGTATGCCATCTGCGGTTGGTTACCAACCAACACTTGCAACAGAAATGGGTCAATTACAAGAGCGTATCACATCAACAAAAGTTGGTTCAGTAACATCGATCCAAGCGATCTATGTACCAGCCGATGACTATACAGATCCAGCTCCAGCGACGACGTTTGCTCACTTAGATGCAACGACAAACCTTGAGCGTAAACTTTCTGAGATGGGTATCTACCCGGCGGTTGACCCACTTGCGTCAACATCACGTGCCCTTTCTCCTGAAATTGTTGGAGAAGAGCACTACGGTATTGCACGTGAAGTACAATCTACACTTCAAAAGTATAAAGAATTACAAGATATTATTGCGATCCTTGGTATGGATGAGCTTTCTGAAGAAGATAAGTTGATTGTTGGGCGTGCACGTCGTATCCAATTCTTCTTATCTCAGAACTTCCACGTTGCTGAACAATTCACTGGCCAGCCAGGATCTTACGTACCAGTGAAAGAAACGATCAAAGGCTTTAAAGAAATTCTTTCAGGTAAGTACGACGATCTTCCTGAAGATGCATTCCGTCTAGTTGGTCGTATTGAAGAAGTAGTTGAAAAAGCAAAAGAAATGGCGTAAATAGCGCTATAAGGTAGGGCGGGGCAAACTCGCTTTATCAAATATTAAAACCCGGTTTTGCTACTTTAGGAGGGTTTTCAAATGCCGACAATTCAAGTAAGTGTTGTTACTCCTGATGGCAAAGTGTATGACGGTGCTGTTGATATGGTCGTTGTTCGCACAGTAGAAGGCGAGCTCGGTATTTTACCAAATCACATCCCGTTAGTTGCTCCATTAACTGTTGGAGCAGTACGCTTAAATAAAGGCACCACTGTGGAAAAAGTAGCTGTGACTGGTGGATTTGTTGAAGTCCGTCCAGACCAGGTAACGATTTTAGCAGAGGCAGCTGAGTTGCCTTCAGATATTGATGTAGACCGTGCAAAAGAAGCTGAAAAACGTGCGAAACAACGTATTGAATCAGCTAGATCAGACGAGATTGACTTCAAACGTGCTGAATTAGCACTTAGAAGAGCAACGAACCGTCTTGATGTTGCAGGTAAATAATCTTTACAAAAATAAGACGCCTTTGGGTGT
This sequence comes from Halalkalibacter sp. HAAS-P013, assembly GCF_056619925.1. Classification (NCBI taxonomy): domain Bacteria; kingdom Bacillati; phylum Bacillota; class Bacilli; order Caryophanales; family Bacillaceae; genus Halalkalibacter; species Halalkalibacter sp. HAAS-P013. The sequence goes on along the minus strand of NZ_JBWQTU010000006.1, from coordinate 135,134 downwards.
CTTATTTTTTTACCTTGAGAATACTATAGTTGTGGGACAATTGTTTTCCTTTTTATTTCCAATAAAATTGTGCTTTTTTGTTCAATGTTTATGTAATATTTGTATTGTGTCGAATTTATTAACGGAAATTGTGTGTTTTTTGTGGAAAATGGTGCAAAATGTGCGTTTTAGCTAGTACTTTTTTTGATGTTGGTTTATTGTATTTTTAGTGTGTTGTAGTGGTATAGGCTGTGTAGAGTGGCAATGGCTCCGCACGCCGTGCGCTTTTTGAGAAACCCGCTCAAAAAGCTTAAGAGAAAACGGCGGCTCCACTCATTGCTTAGTCCCAATAAAAAAAGGGAAGAACGTCCTTTTTTTATTGGGACTAAAATAGGTCCGAACAACTAGAAAAATCGTGTGGATTTTTTACAGTGAATCAGTTATGATGGAAAATGGGCTGAAATTTGTAAAGATACTGATACATTGGCAGACCAGCCATTCTTTTGATCATGAATAAGGGAGTAATGATGACGATGTTTGATGGATTGGGACAGCAAGCGGTCATACATATTGTGGTCAATGTGTTTTTCATTGGCGTTACATGGTGGGCATTACAATCTTTTCGATTTGATCTTTTTGTAAGAGAGCCAAAGGGTCCGAAGGCAAAAGTCCTCATGATAATCGTGACGATTGCCATTGCTCAATTGGTTAGTCAGTTCTTTCTTGATTACCTATACTCTTCGCAAATGCTTAAGTTTTTGTGGGAGTAAGCACTTTCAAGTTTGACTACAACTTCCATGTATGCTGACTCCTCTTTAGGAAAAAATGATAGTAATTAACGTTTTCTTGGAGAGGAGAACAACATGGGTAAGGTTTGATTGTTCTTGTAATTGGTTTGAATCTTTCTATAAAAGGGTATGAACATGTTCAGCGAGCAAAAATGGATGTTCTGTCATATCAGCAACCATTCACTGGGTTTCAAAAAAATTGAAACTTTAGAGCACATTCGATCGTGTAAAGAATTGAGCATTCCGCACGCAGTGGCGTCGAAAATATTCGTTAGATTGATGAGCTCTAGATCGAACAGCATGATGGATGGATGATATAGGTGGGACTGAATAGACATGCTCACTTTACATAAAAATCCAAGCGATTAGGTTCCGGATCAATTTCATTTTACGCTTTATCCAACACCAATGAACAACGTACCTAGGCATCTATACGGTACATGGAACGAATGGATCTGTACTTGAATCTAATATAGTATGCATTATTAATGTAGGAATTGGATTTGCGACTATATGTCCAGCTATGGAGGTTTCAAGCAGATTCTCCCAACAAAGATACGAGAGAGAGAGTGGGATCTTAGAATTTTAAGCTGAAACGGTTAGCTCACTGACTTCCTCAGTTTGTTCTCCTTTTCCGCGTATAATTCAAAATGGACACCATAATTAGAAAAAAAGTAAAAAAATATGAATGTCCAAGTTGCAAATTGAGACTTCAATGAAGGATTGGGCGCAGGGACAACGTTGACAATAGGAACGCCTATTATTACGACTGAATATTGATGATAGAGAAGAGACTATAATTTAGACGCGGAGGGGAATACGTTGGAAAAAATTATTGTCCGGGGTGGCAATCAGCTACGCGGCACTGTTAAGGTAGAAGGCGCGAAAAACGCAGTCTTACCTGTAATTGCTGCATCAATCCTAGCAGGCCGCGGCACAAGCCACATATATGATGTGCCACAATTGGCAGATGTATACACGATGAAAGAAGTTTTAAGCAATTTAAATATCGATGTTAAATATGAAGATGGGAAATTTGCTGTAAATGCAGAAAAACCATTAAAGACAGAAGCACCATTTGAATATGTACGTAAGATGAGAGCTTCTTTCCTTGTAATGGGACCTCTTCTTGCGCGTGTAGGAAAAGCAAGAATTGCTCTTCCTGGCGGTTGTGCAATTGGATCACGACCAATTGATCAACACTTAAAAGGATTCGAAGCAATGGGTGCAACAGTAGAGATCGGAAATGGATTTATTGAAGCACGCATTGACGGACGCTTGCAAGGTGCAAAAATTTATTTAGACTTCCCAAGTGTAGGTGCAACAGAAAACATCATGATGGCGGCTTCCATGGCAGAGGGAACGACGATTATTGAAAATGCTGCAGAAGAGCCTGAAATTGTTTGTGTTGCTAATTACTTGAACGCAATGGGCGCGAAAGTCCGTGGTGCCGGTACTGGTGAAATCCGTATCGAAGGTGTTGGCGAATTAGTAGGAGCAGAGCACACGGTAATCCCTGATCGTATCGAAGCTGGAACATTCATGGTAGCAGCTGCGATCACAAAAGGGGATGTATTAGTCGAAGGTGCTGTTTCTGAACATTTACGTCCACTGATTGCAAAAATGGGCGAAATGGGCGTCAAGATCATTGAAGAAGAGAATGGTTTACGCGTTGTGGGACCTGAAAAATTAAAGCCAGTTGACTTTAAAACAATGCCTCACCCAGGGTTCCCAACTGATATGCAAGCACAAATGATGGCGTTACTCTTAGCTGCAGAGGGAACAGGTGTCATCACGGAAACAGTATTCGAAAATCGTTTCATGCATGTAGAAGAATTTCGCCGCATGAATTCAAACATTAAAATTGAAGGCCGTTCAGCCATTATCACAGGACCAAACAATCTTCAAGGAGCAGAAGTATCTGCTACGGACTTACGTGCAGGTGCTGCTCTAATCATTGCAGGTCTTATCGCAGATGGTGTTACACGCGTAATGGAGTTAAAACACATCGATCGTGGATACGTAGACTTAGCTGGAAAGCTTCAAGCACTAGGTGCAGATGTAGAGAGAGTAGAAGTAGAACTAGAAGAAGAAATCGAAAATCTAGACGCTCCAGCTCCATTACAAATTAAATCCATCTAATTATGGATAGTGAGAAGATACAAATCTGCTGGTTTGTATCTTTTTTTTGTTAATTTGTCTGTTGCTATATAGGGATAATCAGCGCAACTGTCTAAATTACGGAAAAAATTCCGCCATAGTCCAAACTAATGTTGTAAAGCTATATCTCATGAAAAACCTCATCAAAAAGCAACGTTAGCCCCTTTTGGAAATACCGAACCTTCCCACAAAATCTCTTATTTTCACATATCGCAAGTGAGTTCTATTTCCTGCCAAGCTTTCATATACTTTTTTAGACAGAGACAGATTAGTAAATGGAGGATCAGACATGAAACGACTTCTCGTTGTAGCCACTATTTTATGCACAGTTGTGCTCATTATTCCAGCCGTATTAGTAGTATTTCTTTCAGATCCTGCAGAGAGTACGACGACCGTCACTCGGACAATCACGTTAGAAGAGGCAGAAGAGCAATTTTCATATGTTCCTGAGGACGATGTCGCCGTTACCGTTTTTCGAACGGCAACCGAACAATTGGAGGAAACTCCTTTAGAAAGGTATGTTATGGGAGTTGTGGCGTCTGAGATGCACGCCAACTTTGAAATGGAAGCTTTAAAGGCACAAGCGTTAACGGCACGTACTTATATGGTGAAGCATATTTTACAGCCGCGTACCGAACAGCTGCCAGAAGGGGCGATGGTGACTGATACGACAACCCATCAAGTATATAAGAATGAAGAAGAGTTAAGAGAGCTTTGGGGCGGTGATTACGAGCGTAACATGGCGCGTATTCAGGAGGCTGTACTGTCGACTCAAGGCAAAGTGTTAACGTATGAAGGGGAGCCGATTGATGCGTTGTTTTTCTCAACGAGCAACGGTTATACCGAGAATTCGGAAGACTATTGGGGAGATGCAATCCCTTATTTACGTAGTGTAGAAAGCCCATGGGATCAAGTGTCACCTCGTTTTACTTCAGAAACCAGTGTGACGGTTAGTGAGTTTCAAGAAAAGCTTAATGTTACACTTCCTGACGACGGATCAGTAGGGGCCATTTTAGAGCGAACAGAGGGTGGACGCGTGGCAAAAGTAGTCATAAATGGCCAAGAGTTTACTGGCCGTGAGGTGAGAGATAAATTAGCGCTAGACTCATCTGACTTTCAGTGGCAGCGTCAAGGAGAGCAAATTACGATTCAAACAAGAGGATGGGGCCATGGTGTTGGAATGAGCCAGTTTGGAGCCGATGGGATGGCAAAGGAAGGCAGCAACTATACCGACATCATCCATCATTACTATAAAGGGGTAGAAATCCAGCCAGTCGATCCATTTGTATCAGAAATGTTAGCAAAAGCAGAGTAAAAAGTGAGAGGAAAGACCCTTAAAGTTAAGGGTCTTTTTTTAGGATGGTTTCGTAAAGATTGGGAGGGAAAACGTTAATTCACAGGTTAAATAGCATTACATTTAACACTATAATTAGCATACAAAAAGCACAGACAGATAATGAATTTATCCTCATCTGTCTGTGCTTTTTACTCATATTTTCTTCCCTTATTGAACTACTCTCATTAATTTAACAAACGAGAGTAAAATGTCTCCTACAAAAGTTCCATATTGTAACTAGCCATAGTAAAATAAGCGGATATTTTTCGGTTAAATGCAGAATAGAGCTCGTTCCGAGGTATATAGGGGGAGTTTTTCCGATTATGCAAAGAAAAGTTACCCAATTTCGGATTTTCTGAGTCAATAGGCGGAATCTCTCCGTCTATTGAGGCTATTTTCAGTGCTAATTACCAATTAAGGGGAATTTCTCCGTTAATTTAAAAGATCGGGTTCTTATTGGGAATTTGTACGCTATTTTTAATGTTACTTTTCATTTTCTCTCCCAAAACTGAACCCATAGTATGTGAATTGCCTTTTTTATTTCAATATTACGAGGATCAGCATATAAAAACCTCTCACCAACACGCAACACTAAGCCAATCAGCAACTTTCATTAATAAAATGCATAAAAGAAACCCATTTGTCGAAAACTAATTTAAAAAAAGTTTTTATGTGATGTATACATTTCTAGCAATCTGATCAGAATGATTGCTGAGGTGATGGAAAATGAGAGAAGAAGAAAACAATCGCTCTTCTAAATCTGAAGAAAAACTAAATGTAAAAAATTTATTACGTAAGCGCTGGGTATTGCCTGCAGTATACTTAGTAGCTGCAGCTGGTGTGTTAAGTGCCGTTTTTGTTATGCAAGGTGGAGACGAGTCAGCAGCACCAGAAGATAGTGTTGAAGTAACAGATCCAAACTATACTGGAGATATGTATCCATATGGTGAAGATGCTGTAGCTGTTACGGCTTCATCTGAAGTTGTAAAAATGCCTGTTGTTGATGAAGAAGAAGTCACTGTTGTTGGGTATTTCTATGATGTGAATGGTTCACCTGAAGAACAGCAAGAAGCTCTTGTATACTACAATAATACGTATTTCCCGAATAAAGGAATGGACTTCGCTCATGTAGATGGTGAAAGCTTTGAAGTAGCTGCTGCCCTAAGTGGAACAGTAGTAAGAGCAGAGAAAGATTCATTGCTAGGTTATGTCGTTGAAATTTCTCATGAAGACGGTGTCGTGACACACTATCACAGTTTAGAAAATGTGGAAGTGGAAGAAGGCGCAACACTTGAGCAAGGTGAGATTCTTGGCCGCGCAGGACGCAACAGTTACAATGCCGATGCTGGAATCCACGTACACTTTGAAATTCGTTATGATGGCGTTGCTGTCAATCCAAATGATGTGTTCCAACAACCAATTGACTCTGTAAGAGACATTGCGGATGAACAAGAAAAAGAAGAAGAAAAGCCAGCTGAAGAAGAAGATGGCAAAGAAGATGGCACGACAGATGAAAATGAAGTCACACCTGAAGAAAACAATGACGAAGGTGAAGACGAAGAAGAACAAAGTGAAATCGGCTAAACGATGCCAAGCACAAACTGACTTGCAAATAAAAGTCAGTTTGTGTTTTTTGTCGTACGGAAATGTTTGACAAGAATCTGAAATTTTGAAATAATGTGATATAGAACAGAAGGTTGGCATGAGAATTCTATTGTAACAGGCGACTTTTTTTAAGAACAATAATGACAACGCTTACAAAAGGGCATTGGAGGGATCTAAAAAATGATGTATGTCTTTCTAGTAATTTTGCTGTTATCTATTATTTTTACATTTCGCTTGAAAAAACCATTATTGCTGTCCGTCCCCTTTATCTCCATTTTCATCTATATGATTGTCCAAATTGCAATGGTACCACTCGGCTTCTTTGAAACAGTAAGATTTATTATGGGGTTGAGATAAAATGACTAAGAAAAATAGGAGTCACCTACGTCTAATTCAGACCGACCATTCAGTATGCTCGCAGTGTAAACGTGGAGAACTAGAGGAGATGCCGAATTCTAGGTATGTCATTATGCTCAGTGTACTGCCATGGGTGTTAACGATGCTGTTAGTTTTCACCATTCACCCGATTTTCTTTCTTTTTGTACCGATTGTGACGATCATCAACATGTACATTTCAAAAAAGCAAAAACCTCTCAAACGATGCAAGTCCTGTCACAAAATCCAACGACATCTAAGAGCCATATAAAAGATAAGTTTACTCTGTAAAGGGGGGGATGAAGTAGCTTAGCCAGCTGCGCATAATAATGAGATTGATAAAAAACGAGGAGGAATGAGTTGTGAAGAAAATTGATAAAAAAGTGGCTGATGCATACTTTCGTGCTCGTACTTGGCTAGTCGTCATTTGCTTATTCATCGGTGGGCTTGTTTCATTTGGTGTTGTTGCCTTTGCTGAAATGTTTTCTACATTTACGATTATGGGAATGCCGGCCCATTATTATATGGGGGCACAAGGAGCTGTTGTTACATTCGTCATCCTGTTATTTGGAAATGCCATTATAAGTGATCAGATCGACAAAAAGTTTGGAATTGATGAGGAACATAATACGAGAGTTAGTTCTGGAAAGGTGTTAGATCACTAGGTTTTGCTCGCAAAATAAAGACCTGCAGGGGGGAAGAAATAAATGGATCAGCAAACAATTGTGTCGTTACTTCTCATTTTGGCTACATTTGGACTTTATATTGGGATATCCGTATACAACAGGGCAAAAGCAACCTCTGATTTTTACGTAGCAAGCCGCGGTGTACCGCCTTTCTGGAACGGGATGGCGATCGGTGGAGATTGGATGAGTGCAGCCTCATTCATCGGAATGGCTGGTACAGTGATGATTCTTGGATATGATGGTTTAGCCTACATAATGGGTTGGACTGGTGGGTACTTATTCCTTACTTTCTTACTGGCACCACAGCTTAGAAAATACGGACGTTACACGGTTCCTGAATTTATCGGTGACCGCTTTGATAGTAACGCCGCACGACTAATCGCTGCGATTGCAACGATTATCATCAGTTTCACATACATTATCGGTCAGCTTGCAGGTTCTGGGGTGGTAATCGGACGTATCCTCAGCATCCCTGCGATGTATGGAACGATGATCGGAGTTGTCGTTATTGCCATCTACGCAACACTAGGCGGGATGAAAGGGATCACGTGGACACAGGTAGCACAATACATGATTTTAATTATTGCCTACATTATTCCAATCATATTTATGTCTTTGCAAGTGACAAACAATCCGTTGCCATGGTTAACGTATGGAAACATCGTGACACAGCTTGGGGAGCTTGACCGTGAACTCGGGATATCGGAGTATTTTGCTCCATTTGCTGAAAGCGACAAATCACAATTTATTGCACTTATGTTTACATTAATGGTTGGTACAGCAGCGCTTCCTCACGTTATCGTTCGTTTCTACACAGTAACAACGATGAAAGCAGCACGTTGGAGCGGCGCTTGGGCACTTGTGTTTATCGCACTTCTTTACTTATCCGCTCCTGCATATGCAGCATTCTCTCGTTTCATTTTAATGACGCGTGTAGCAGGTCAGCCACTTGATCAATTACCAGCTTGGACAGAAACATGGGTAAATACAGGTTTATTGCAGCTTGCTGATACGAATGGGGATGGCATTCTTCAATGGTCTGAGATTATCATTTCAAATGATATCGTCGTTATGGCGACACCGGAAATCGCGAACCTTGGAGTGTTTGTTATCGGTTTAGTTGCAGCCGGTGCAATGGCAGCCGCCCTTTCAACAGCCGGTGGTCTATTGATTACGATCTCGTCTTCGTTTGCACATGATATTTACTACCGTTTATTAAAACCAGATGCAAGTGATAAAAAGCGTTTAGCAGCAGGACGTTGGGCAATTGTGTTAGCAACGGTTGTCGCAGGAGTTGTGGCGCTTAATCCACCAGGGGTTATTACTCAAATTGTTGCTTGGGCGTTTGGTCTTGCAGGTGGAACGTTCTTCCCAGTCTTGCTTCTTGGTGTATGGTGGAAACGTTGTAACAAACAAGGTGCGATTGCCGGGATGTTAACGGGATTAACGGTTACGCTTACGTACATTTTCTTAGCACGTTCAGGCATTACACTATTTGGTATTCAAGATACAGGTGCTGGTTTAATTGGGGTTCCAATTAACTTACTTGTTACAATCCTTGTTTCAAAAATGACAGCAGCACCATCGCAAAAACTTCAAGATGAAGTCGTTGACCTCCGTTATCCTGAACAAATGACGTATCGTGACGGAGAGGTATGGATGGATGAGGGAACAGGAAAATAAGTTCCACATGCAAATTCGCGAGCATCCAATTTTCAAAGGACTCAGTGATTCAGAGTTTGATGAATGCTTGGGTGCCTGCGCTCTCAAATCCTATAAAAAAGGCGACAAGGTGCTTTACAAGAAGGCACCAAGAGAAGGACTTCTGCTTATCCTAAAGGGGGTAGCAGAAGTTTTTGTTGCAACAGAGCTTGGGCAGCACCAACAGAAGGAGGTCCTGGAGGTGCTCGAGCAAAACGATATGATTGGTTTTTCAAGCTTAGCCGATTTTTTAGGAGGAAAAACAGAGGACCCCAAGCGCTACGAGGTAGAAGTCGGTGCTGTGGAGGAGTCGGTATGTCTTCATATTCCATACACTGTTGTCAAAATGCGCTGGGAAGACCCGGCTGTACGAGATTTTGCGTTGCAGCAAGCGACGATTCGCCTGCGTGATATTTATGGTTCATTTGCTGAGCAAGTACAGCTAGCAAGCAAATGGGGAGAGAGCGAACCTTTTATTCGTAGAGTTCAAGATATTATGAATGAACCTGTTGTTGTTGCGGATATGGACGATGATGTGCAGGACATTGCAGGAAAGATGGTGGAACATTCCACAAGTTCAGTTGTCGTATTAAATGATAGCGACCAATTGATTGGGATTGTAACGGAAAAGGATCTCGTGCAACGTGTGGTCGCGCGCGGATTAGGTGCTGGGACTGTCGCTCGTGAAATCATGACTCCACACCCTTTCATTATTGCCCGGGACGCGTACTACTACGAAGCGATGTCGAGTTTTTTGATGAATGGCATTAAGCATTTGCCGGTGATGGACCGCGGCCGTGTCATTGGGATGGTGACATTATCTGATTTACTGCGAAAGAAAAACCGCGGCACGATGCAACTTTTGCAAACCGTTGAGGAGTCAACGATTGAGAATCTACATGAGCTTACTTCTGCTTTTTATGATGTGTTAGGGAATTTGATTCAAGACGGTATCCCAACGGTCCATACGCTTGATGTGATGACAAAGCTATATGATCGCTTCGTTCGGCATGTGATTGAGCTTGCTGTCGCCGAGGTCGGTGAGCCGCCTGTCGCATTTGCCTGGTATATGATGGGAAGTGGCGGTCGAAAGGAACAATTCATGTTAACAGATCAGGATCATTTTCTTGTGTATGAAGATGGCGGTGATCCGGCAGTGGTTGAAGAGTATTTTGAAAAATTGGGTGCGGAGATCGTCCGTTTTTTAGAAGCTGCCGGCTATAAGCGGTGTAAGGGCTTGATGATGGCGAGTGAGTCACAGTGGCGCGGGACGCTTACGGTTTGGAAGGAGCGGTTGCGTAGCTGGGGGATGCGAGCAACAAATGACAATATTTTGCTTGCTCATAATTTTTTGGCGTTTCGCTATGTCTATGGAGATGAAGCACTGCACGACCAATTTGTGACGGGTGTGAAAGAACAGCTTGAGCGGTCACGTATCTTCTTATATAGAATGGCTGAACTTGAGAAAGAGAAGCCTGTGCCGACGTTTGATCATCCAATTCGTGCGCTGTTTAGGATGAAGCGGGAATCTGTTGACTTAAAAAAACAGGCGCTTTTTCCGTTTCATCATTGCCTGCAGCTGCTTTGTGCGAGAAAGGGACTCGTTGGAGGCGGAAGTCCGTTAGAACAAATGGAATGGCTCGTGAAAAAAAAGGTGCTCTCAGAGGAAACCGCTGATGAGTTGCGCTTTGCCTATGAGGTGGTGCTGCGGATTCGTGTGGAGCGTGGATGGGAAGCCTACCGAACTGGCAGAGAGAATGATAGTTTAATAGATTTCAACCACTTACGAACGAAGGACAAAGAAGAACTGCTATTATCACTTAAAACCATTCGAGCACTGCAGAACCAAGTTGTCGGGATGTATTGAGGGGGCAGACCCCTCTTCACTCTGCTAAAGCGAAAGGGGGTGCTCCACTCCGTGTTTTGGAAGAAGCCTGTTTTACCAGCGAGCCGGTTGATCACCAACACTGAAACGCCTCTTAACACGCCGATCTCTGATATCACCTTTACTGTATTCGACACGGAGACGACAGGATTTGCGGTAGGGAGGCACGATCGGCTCATTGAAATTGGAGCGGTTCATGTGAAGGGAAACCGCGTCCTAGAAGAGGAAACGTTTCATACACATGTAAATCCAGAGAGAAATATTCCACAAGAGATTACCGAGCTCACCGGTATTTCCTTGGAAACAATTCGACATTCTCCGAGCTCGCTTGAAACGATCGAAGCGTATCTACAATTTAATGAGCGAGCAAACAGCACGATTTGGGTCGGGCACTATGTAAGCTTCGACTTGCTAGTCATAAAAAAAGAATTACAACGTCATCAGTATCGAATCGATATGCCTACAACAATCGATACGCTCGATCTGATTGGCTATATAAGCCCGTCTAAGTACATGCTTGATTTAGAAGTTTACGCTAGTCAATTTGGCACAAGAATCTATAATCGTCACGAAGCTTTAGGCGATGCATTAACAACGGCGCACCTTTTTTGTGAGCTATTATATCACCTTGAAAACCGCGGCAAACGTACATTTGCCGACCTTTTAGCTATCAGTGACATGTCTAAAAGGAACATACAATTCTGAAAAGTCAAGCATGTCCTTGCAAGAATGTGGTATATCTGCGTACTCCCCCTAATAAACTGTACCAATCACCAACACAGAATTAGGAGGCGAGTCGTGTGCACGATTACATCAAAGAGCGAACTATCAAGATAGGTAGGTATGTTGTTGAGACAAAGAAAACGGTGAGAACGATAGCCAAGGAATTCGGCGTCTCAAAAAGTACCGTACACAAAGACCTCACAGAAAGATTGCCAGAAATTAACCCGGAGCTTGCAAATGAAGTGAAGGAGATTCTGGAATACCACAAGTCCATCCGTCACCTGCGCGGAGGAGAAGCTACAAAGGTGAAATATAGGAAATCAGAAGAATCAACAGAACCAATTGTCAAAGCACGAAATTAATTGCCAAATCATGTAACAATTTTTTCAAAAAAATGAACCCTGTTAGAACATTATGTGATAAAATAAAAAATTAGGTAAATCGTAATACTAAATGCGATTATGTTCGGATAACAGGGAGGAAAAAGAATCATGTTTGGTCGCGATATTGGAATTGATCTAGGTACTGCAAATGTCCTCATTTATGTAAAAGGAAGTGGAATTGTCCTAAATGAACCGTCTGTGGTTGCGGTTGAAACAACAACCAACCGAGTACTTGCAGTAGGGGAGGAAGCGTTCCGTATGGTCGGACGTACACCAGGAAATATTGTTGCCCTACGCCCAATGAAAGACGGTGTCATTGCAAACTTCGAAATGACAGAATCAATGCTCAAACATTTCTTAGGCAAGATCAACGTCAAAAGTCTTTTCTCAAAGCCTAGAATTCTGATCTGCTGCCCAACTAACATTACATCTGTTGAGCAAAAAGCAATTCGTGAAGCAGCAGAGAAAAGCGGTGGGAAAAATGTTTATTTGGAAGAAGAACCAAAAGTTGCTGCAATTGGAGCAGGGATGGAAATTTTTCAGCCAAGCGGGAACATGGTCGTAGACATAGGCGGTGGAACAACAGATGTTGCTGTTCTTTCGATGGGTGATATCGTCACCGCCTCTTCCATAAAAGTAGCTGGTGATCGTTTCGACTCAGACATTCTGGCATACATAAAGAAGAAATATAAGCTCTTAATTGGTGAGAGAACGGCTGAGAATATCAAAGTCCAAGTCGCAACAGTATTTCCGGGTGGACGACAAGAAGAGATTGACATTCGCGGACGTGATATGGTAAGTGGACTTCCAAGAACAATTACGGTACACTCAAAAGAGATTGAAGAAGCATTATTGGAATCTGTTTCATACATAGTCCAAGCTTCACGACAAGTGTTAGAACAAACCCCTCCAGAGCTTTCAGCTGATATTATTGATCGCGGCGTTATTTTAACAGGCGGAGGAGCCTTATTGCACGGCATTGACCAACTGCTAGCTGAGGAGCTTAAAGTTCCTGTCTTAGTTGCAGAAGAGCCAATGCATTGTGTTGCAAAAGGAACGGGGATTATTTTAGAAAACCTAGATCGTATGTCTAGTAAAAAAATACGTATATAAGCGGACAAGCTATTAGTATAGTAGCAGGAGGAAACGAGCATGCTTCGTGGAATGTACGGGGCTGCAGCAGGGATGATTGCCCAACAGCAGCGCCAAGAAATGTTGACAAATAACTTAGCCAATGCCAATACACCAGGTTTCAAAGCTGATCAAGCATCACTCAGGGCGTTTCCAAATATGCTAATCAAAGCAATGAATACACAAGGGATACCAGGGCCAGCTCATACAATTGGTGAGTTAACAACAGGTGTGTACTTACAAGAACGCATGCCGAACTTCCGCCAAGGCGACTTAATGGAAACAGGAAACAACACCGATATCGCTTTATTACAGGGAGTCATGCCTGAGACTGAGTCAGGTCGACCAGGCGCACTTTTTTATACGATTCAAAATGAAAATGGCGACATTCGTTATTCGCGAAATGGCAATCTTACCGTTGATGGAGCAGGCTTCCTAACGTCTCCAGCTGGCCACTATGTGCTAGATGCGTTTGGTCAGCCGATTGAAATTGGGAATGAGGAATTCCGTGTAGATGAGCAAGGATTTGTTTTTAATCAAGCCGGAGCACAGATTTCCCAACTAAATGTTGTCTATGCAGAAGATCCAATGCAACTTGTAAAAGAAGGCAATGGGCTCCTACGTTTTGAAGGCGAGGGCGACCTGCCAACAGCATTTGGAAACGGAGCAATCAGTTTTCAAATGCAACAAGGCTTTTTAGAGCGTTCAAATGTAGATGCTCAGCAGACGATGACAGAGATGATGAACGCATACCGGTCATTTGAAGCAAATCAACGAGTCCTGCAAGCGTATGATCAAAGCATGGAAAAAGCAGTGAATGAAATAGGGAAGATAGGTTAACTTTATCTCGTTGACACATAAAAGATGTGGCTCGCTTGAGCTCCTGTTTGAGCACGTATTTTTATAAAGAAGAGGGATGACGATGAACACATCGATGATTGCTGCTGTTACAATGGGGCAGATTCAAAGAAAGCTTGATACGATTTCACACAACATTGCAAACACAAATACAACAGGTTATAAGCGTCGTGAATCAACGTTTTCTGATTTGCTGCATCAGCAAGTGAACAATCAATCAAGAGCGGAATTTGAAGGTGGCCGCCTTACCCCTAATGGCATACGTGTTGGAACAGGAGCTAAAATTGCTCAAACTGCTGTTCGTACAGAAGTCGGAGCTCTTATGAAGACTGAGCGCGAACTTGATTTTGCTTTAACGGAAAAAAATCATTTCTTCCGTATTCAAACGATTGAAAATGGTGTACTAGTTGAGCGTTTAACAAGAGATGGAGCGTTTTACTTAACGGAAGACCCAGATAACGCCCAAACGTTAGCACTAGTAACAGATAATGGTGATTTTGTTTTAAACCAAGACGGGAATCGAATGAATCTACCACGAAACTTTCAATCTATTAACTTTTCTGGAGAAGGCCAATTGCTTGTTACATTAAATGACGGAACGGTGCAAAACGTTGGACAGCTTGGCTTAACAAATGTACTAAAACCGCAGCTGCTTAATGCTGTTGGAGACAATATGTATCGTTTTCCTGATCTGCAAGCATTAGGATTGGCACTTTTAGATGTACAGGAAAATGTTGCATCGAATGGACAAATGGTGAGCCAAGGTTTTCTGGAAGGATCCAATGTAGACTTGAGCAAAGAAATGACTGAGTTAATTGAAGCGCAGCGTCATTATCAATTCAACGCGCGTTCTATTTCAATGGCGGATGAAATGTCTGGATTAGTCAACGGCCTCCGCAGATAATAAAAATAGACGCAAGAAAATCAGCATGAACGGCTGAACAGATTGAGGAGAAAACGATGACTGAAAATCGATCAAATGAGAAAAGCCGAAAATTAGAATCAGAGCTAGCAGAAGAGAAGGACTTGAACACCGAAGAGACGGAGCTTGTGGAACCTTCCAAGAAAGATGATGCAGTTATACATGAAGAGGCTTTGGATGATACGCATGATGAGGTTGCATCCAACGAGACAGAGCCTTCAAATGACGACGAACAGCTGCTTGATCAAGAACTGACAAGCTCTGAGCATATGACCGAGACAGAGCTCTTAGAAGAAGTGGAAGAACTTAACAAGCTTGATGACAAAAACTCGCTTACGTTAGGGGACGAGGATCTTTCCACAGATGAACTCTTAGATGAGGAAGCTCTAAATGACAAGAACGAGCAGCTTGTTGACGCCGAGGCACTTGCTCTTCAAGCACAGGAAAAAAATCAAGAGGAAGAAGCCACAAGAGAGGCACGAAGAAAAAAGCACACTAAGAAGGAGCGTCTGCGTCTTATTCCGATTTGGCTTCGTCTACTGCTTGCAATTCTTTTGGTTGGTGGAAGCTTAATTTTAGGCGTGATCGTTGGCTATAGTGTCATCGGCGGTGGTGAAGCTGGTGAAGCAACAAGGCCGGAAACGTGGTACCATATTATTGATATGATTCGAGGACGCTAGCAGTCCTCGATTTTTTTTGCTTATAGCATGTGGAAGCATGTACCGCGGCTGTTATTCATTAGTAAGAAAGTTATGCTATAATTGAAGAAATATACATATTGAAGGGATGAACCATACATGCTTACTATTGAAGAAATCAAAGAAATTATACCGCATCGTTACCCGTTTTTATTAGTTGATCGTATTTTGGAAATTGAAGAAGGAAAAAAAGCGGTTGGAATCAAAAATGTCAGTGCGAACGAAGAATTTTTTAACGGACATTTTCCTGACTATCCGGTTATGCCAGGAGTCCTAATTGTGGAAGCGCTAGCTCAAGTGGGAGCGGTAGCCATTTTAAAGCCTGAAGCAAACCGCGGCAAGCTTGCTTTCTTCGCTGGAATTGATAACTGTCGTTTCAAAAAACAAGTGAAGCCTGGTGACCAATTACGCCTAGAGGTGGAAATTGTGCGCTTGAAAGGACCTGTCGGAAAAGGACATGCCATTGCAACGGTTGATGGCGAAATTGCATGTGAAACAGATATTATGTTTGCCGTTAAGTAAATCAAAGCAATGAGAACGAATGAAATCATACAAACGTGAGAAACTAAGCAGAGTCTATCCCAATACAGCGGATAGGCTCTGCTTTTGTGTATGTCTAGCTCGCTTTAACACTGTAAAGAAGGAAAGCGCTGAAAAAGGTACTAACAAAAGGCCACTGAAAAAGTCCCTTTTAGCAAATTCGAGGAAGTAGCAATGGCTCCGCATACTGCGCGCCTGCTATGAGAAACATGAGCCTCCTAAAGTCGGCTGCTGGTGCAAAGCAAGTTTGCACCTATGAAACCCGCTCATTGCAGGCTTTTAATAAAAGGCAGCGGCTCCGCACATTGCTACGAGGGGTCTGACCCACTTTATGAAAAAAGATGTAACAAAGTGAAAATCTTGTTAGACATTTCCAAAAAAGTACGCAATTCATAGACGAGCATGAATAATCTTGCTAAGATACACAAAGACTAACAGCAAGCCAAAGATATATCTGCTAGTCATATAAAAAATTTTGGGGGTAATTATTATGAAGAAAATTTTAATGACCACAGCGGCAGCTGCATTAACAGTAGGTTTACTTGGAGCTTGTGGAGCACCTGCAGAAGAAGAGCCAATGTTAGATGATCCAGCTGTTGAAGAACAAGTAGAAGATCCAGCAATGGATGAGCCTGTAGAAGAAGATCCTACGTTAGACGATGAAGAATTCGATACTGAAGAAGAAATCGATATCGAGTTAGATGAAGAAGAAGGCGACGAATTCGCTGACGAGGAAGAAGACGAAGAAGAAACTAACTAATTACTGATATAGGAACCTATCGCTTATGGGGAAGCCACTGGAAAAGGTGAAAACAAACCTTTTTCAGTGCCTCGATTATGTAGCAATGGCTCCACACGTTGCACGCCTGCTATGAGAAAACCACTCATAGCAGGCTTTTTAAATTATTGCAACGGCTCCGTCCATTGCTTAGAGTGCACTGAAAAAGGGAAGTCCACCTTTTTCAGTGCACTCCTTACGGGCGGTAGGTTTTTTCCTACATTAATCAGGGTCCGTTACATTGCGCTGCAGGCACTTGCTTTCCGCGGGGAGGAGCCAAGCCTCCTCGACGTTCCGTCTGCGGGGTCTTGCCTTTTCCTCTATTTCCCGCAGGAGTCAAGTGCCTTCCGCTCCATTCCACTTTCGTTCATATCGATTTAATAAAAGCAACAATCTTTACGAAAAGAGCCTTTATAAAAGAACAAAGATAAGGAATGTCTGCATACAAAAAAGATGATAAAAGTATACTTTCATCATCTTTCACGAAACCTTTATTCTTAATGAGAATTTCGTTGAATGGTAGCAAGAGCTTTAAAGTGAGTCTTCAACGAAAAGTAAAGATCACTGTATGTTTGATATAGCTCTTGATACACTTTGTGATTTTCGGCATTAGGTACAAAAGTATTACTCATAGGAATGTGCTCCTTTATTGCCGCAAGTGATGACACTTCTCCAAGGGCATAAAGGCCAAACCAAGCGGCACCCCATGCTGAGCTTTGGTGACTGACTGGCACTTGAACTTTATGACCGAAAATATCTGTTAAAATTTGCAACCAAAGTGGTGATCGGGCAAATCCTCCGCTTGCAAAAATTTGAGCTGGCTCACCAGCAAGACGCTCAAGAGCTTCACCGATACTATACATACTAAAAATGACTCCTTCTAAGCCCGCCCGAATCATATGCTGCTTGTGATGAGAGAGAGTTAATCCGATAAAGCTCCCTCGGGCATTTGCATCCCAATAAGGTGCTCGTTCTCCATTTAAAAATGGTAAGAATAATAGGCCTTCTGCTCCGGGTTTAACCCCTTTTGCTAGATTCATTAAAAGATCATATGGGCTTCTTCCGTCCGCTAGAGCCTGCTCAATTTCTTTTTCTCCGAGAACATCTTTTAACCATTGAAAGACAATTCCGCCGTTATTTGTAGGTCCACCCATGATCCATAAGTCTTTTGTGACACCATAACAAAAAATTTCCTGTAACTCATCGGTTTGCGGCTTTGAGGACATTTGCCTAATCGCACCACTCGTCCCGATCGTAATCGCGACATCTCCAGGATTGATGGCTCCAATCCCGAGATTGGCAAGGGGTCCATCACTTGAACCAATGACAAACGGAATTTCTTTCGGCAAAGAAAACTTTTCAGCAAGTTCTGCTGTTAAGCCTTGGCAAATAGCGGTAGACGGTACAGGTTCTGAGAGTTGATCGCTTGTGATGCCAGCATCAGACAGTGCTTCTTCGTCCCATTGAAACGTATGGATATTAAAGAGACCGCTCGCTGAGGCGATCGCGTAATCAACGATGTACTTACCAAACCACCGTAGCATTAAAAATTCTTTAATGGAAACAAATTTTGCCGCTTCTACGTATGGTTGATACCCTGTTTCTTTCATCCAAATTAATTTTGTTAAAGGTGACATTGGGTGAATAGGTGTTCCTGTTTTCAGATAAATATTCCTTCCATTACTCTCTTTTAATCGGTTTGCCTGGTCGACGCTGCGGCCATCTGCCCAAGTAATGGAAGGAGAGATAGCTTCATGCTGTTCATTGACACAAATAAGTGAATGCATTGCACTAGAAATCCCGACACAAACGATCTCATTTGGATGAACTCCGCTCTTTTGAACGGCACCGGCAATGGCTGAAATGGCAGCTTGTTCAATTTCTAATGGATTTTGTTCAACCCAAGAAGGGTTAGGATGGTACACTTGGTATGCGTTTTCATTCTCTGCAATAACAAGACCGTTTCTTTGAAATAAAACTGCTTTTGCACTAGTAGTCCCAATGTCTAAGCCTAATACATAATTTTTTTTCATTTAATTTTCCAATCCCTTCAATGGCTAAATGCGCTTATTTGCAATTGCCTTCCGCATTTTTTGAAGCGAGTCCTTGACGATATGCTGTCGTCTCATGCTGACATTCACAAATAAAGCATCGACAATACTCAACTGTGCTATACGAGAAGCAAGTGCTTCCGATCTATACTCTGTTTCGGCTGAGGCCGTAAATAAGGCAATATCAACTGTTTGACTTAGAGGAGATTTCGCCAGGTTTGTTATGCCAATGGTTGTAGCACCAGTACTTTTCGCTAATTCGGCAACTTCAATTATATCTTTAGAAGCACCGGAGTGTGAAAATAGGAAGACTAGATCTTTTGGTGATAACTGCGATGCTGACATAATTTGTAAGTGGTTATCGCTAGAGAAAAATGTTTTCATCCCAATCCGTAGAAATTTATGCTGTGCATCATTAGCAATCATTCCTGAACCGCCAGATCCATAAAATTCAATTTTTTCGGCATTGAGAATTGCGTCAACTGCTTGTTTAAATGAAGTCTGTTCTATGATCTGTTTTGTTTCTTCTAAGGTCCGTATATTTGATTTAAAAACCTTCTCCGCTACGACACTTTCATCATCATCTTCCCTAATTGTCTCATGGATATCTTCAATAGGTGCGACGAATTCCGACGCAAGTGCTATCTTCATAGCTTGGTAACCTTTATATCCAATTCTTTTACAAAAACGAAAGACAGTTGCTTCGGCAATATCTAAATCTTCGGCAATTTGGCTAATCGTTAAGTGAATGATTTTTTTCGGATTTTCTAAAATATAATCGGCAATCATTTGTTCTTTGCTACTAAAAGAAGTATAGGAAGAAGAGATTCTGGTAATCGTTGGATGAGCCTCAGTGAATGGCATAGTATTCTCTCCTTTGAATATAAATTCACATCTTTAGCATATACGAAAACGCTAAATAAAAAAATATTTTTCACAAAAAAACTTGTAAAAAAATATTTTTTGCATATAATCAATAACAAAAGAAAGTTTTTTTCTTTAGATAAGTAATACATAAAAATATATTTCAGAATGTAGAGGAAGCCAAACTTATCTGTAAAAAATATTTCTATAAATTGCTTTCAGGAGGGAATTGAATGAATCAGAACATCGACACACTTTCTATTAATACTATTCGAACTTTATCAATTGATAGCATTAATCGTGCAAACTCCGGACATCCTGGTCTGCCTATGGGGGCAGCGCCGATGGCTTATGCCTTATGGGCAAACCATCTAGCGGGATATGATGTCGGGAGAGGGTAATGAAGTAATGGAATGTTTCGGTTTTACATCTGAAAAGGTCGTAAAGGAAGCTAAAAGTTTGTTAAGGGCTAAAGTAGAAACCGTTTAACTTTTAATGGGGTTGTTCACAGGAATGACCCCAATTAATTTGAATGAATTTTTGGAGGGAATAATAATGGAAATTGGTTTAATCGGTTTGGGAAAAATGGGCTTAAATATAGGTAAAAATCTTACTGATCGAAAGCATGAAGTTGTCGCATTTGACGTAAACCCTGATGCTATCAAAGAGGTGGAAAAATATGGTGGAAGAGGAACTGCTAGCCCTCAGGAGCTCATCGAGTCACTTACTGCTCCTCGTGTTATTTGGATTATGGTTCCACACCATGTGGTTGATTCGGTTCTTAATGAAATCAGAGGGTGCCTTTCAGAAGGTGATATTGTCATTGAAGCAGGTAACTCACATTATAAAGAATCAATCCGTCGATATAACGAACTAAAAGAAATCGGTGTTCGTTTTATGGACGTAGGGACGTCCGGAGGCATGGAAGGGGCTCGACACGGTGCATGTTACATGGTCGGAGGCGACGAGGAAGCGTGGTCTGTTGTTGAGCCGATTTTTAAAGCAACGGCTGTTGAAAACGGTTATTTGTATGCAGGAAAAGCAGGAAGCGGCCACTATTTAAAAATGATCCATAATGGAATTGAATATGGGATGATGGCAGCAATCGGTGAAGGCTTTGAAGTGTTAGAAAAGAGCGAATTTGACTTTGATTATGAGCAAGTAGCAAGAGTATGGAACCATGGATCTGTCATTCGTTCATGGCTGATGGAGTTAACCGAACATGCCTTTTTGAAGGATGCGAAGCTTGATGAAATTAAGGGTGTTATGCAATCTTCCGGAGAAGGAAAATGGACCGTGGAAGAAGCATTAGATTTACAAACGGCTACTCCAGTAATTGCGATGTCCCTGCTAATGCGCTATCGCTCGTTAGATCAAGATACGTTTACTGGGAAAGTTGTGGCAGCTCTTCGTAATGAGTTCGGTGGACATGCAGTAGAGAAAAACAACGGTTAAGAAAAAGGAAGGCAATAATTATTAGAATTTTCTGTGAAATAAAATGTGATAATTGTCGGAACTGAAAAAAATTTTTTTCTATTTTATATTGAAAAATAATTTTTTTGATTTATAATGAAGTAGAAATTAAATTTTATATTTTGAAAGGGGATTCACGAAGTTGGATATCTTTTCAGAAGAGTTTTTACCTAATTATTGCATCTTTTCTTTTTGAATTTAGAGAAAGCGCTTCCGTTTGATCGGAATTGTTTACATGAGAAAAAGGATAGCTGGCTCACTTATGAAGGCGCTTAAAATAAGGTGAAACAAGAAATTTGATTTGAAGTTTTGACTAATTTTAATAATATAGTCAATTTTAGAAAATCCTTTAAGAGACTAGATCTTATGGGGTTAAATACACACATTATAGGGGGTATTTCAAAATGAAAAAGAACAAATTGTCATTATTTATTGCACCTGCATTAGCGGTAATGTTAACAGCTTGTGGCGGCGGTGGCGGAACAGCTACGGATGAGCCAGCACCTGAAACTGGTGGAGAAGAAGCAGCAGAGCAAGGTGAAACAAAAACAATTCGTGCAGGGATCGGATTAAATGATGCGCATCCACAATATAAAGGGTTATTAAAATTTAAAGAGATTGTTGAAGAAAGAACAGATGGTGCGATTGAGGTACAAACGTATCACAGTGGTCAGCTTGGTGATGACCGTACAATGACGGAAGCTCTTCAATTAGGTTCTCAAGAAGTGGTTATCCCTTCAACAGCGCCTATTGCAAACTTCGTACCTGAATACAACCTATTTGACTTCCCATTCCTCTTCCCAAGTGAAGAAGTAGCGGAGGAAGTATTAGATGGTGAAGTTGGACAAATGTTTTTAGATATGCTTCCTGATCAAAATTTAGTTGGATTAGCATACTGGGAAAATGGTTTCCGTGATTTAACAAACAGCAAACGTCCTGTAGCTTCAGCTGACGACTTTAAAGGTCTTCGTATTCGTACAATGGAAAACGACCTTCACTTAGAAGCCTTCCGTGCATTAGGTGCAAATCCAACGCCAATGGCATTTACAGAGCTATTTGCGGCTATGCAGCAAGGAACGGTTGACGGTCAAGAAAACCCTATTGCAACGATTTATTTACAAAGATACCAAGAAGTACAAGATCACGTATCAAACACAAACCATGTATACAGCCCGTTCGTCTTCTTAATGAGTAAATCATTCTACGATGGACTTAATGAAGAACAACAACAAATTGTAAGTGAAGCAGCACTAGAAGCTGGACAATATCAACGTGAACTTAACCGTGAAGCAAATGCTCAATATCTTGAAGAATTACAAGAAGAAGGTATGACTTACACTGAAATCACGCCTGAAGCTCGTCAAGAAATGGTCGACTTAGTTCAACCAGTTATTGATAAGTATGCAGAGCGTATCGGTCAAGATTTAGTTGATCAAATGTACGAGGCAATTGAAGCTGCACAGCAGTAATCTAATTAATGGGAAAACGGCTTCATAGCCGTTTCCCTTTTTCACTAAAGAAAAATACAGCATCTAGAACAGACCTAAGTTTTTCTTAATGTAAAAGGAAAGCAAAAGTGTAGGTCATAAAAATATGAGTATAGTTCTGTTTTCCTTTTTCACCATAAGAAAGAAAGCGAGGTAACGATTTATGAAAGTATTGAAATGGCTTGATGATCATATTGAGGAAGTTTTCTTAGTTCTCTTCTCAGTTATAATGGTTAGCGTTATCTTTGTTCAAGTATTTATGAGGTATGTAATGGGCAGTTCACTTGCTTGGTCAGAGGAACTAGCGCGTTATTGTTTTATTTGGATGATTTACATCGGAATTAGTTACGGGGTTAAGAAACAAAGGCATATTAAAGTAGACGTTTTACTCTTGTTATTTAAAGATAAAGGAAGAATCATTTTTAATATCATTTCTAATTTATTATTCTTAGCTTTTGCTATCTTTGTTGTTTTTTACGGGTATCAAATGGCGCAACAATTGTTGAATTTCGGACAGAAATCACCAGCCCTTCAAATTCCAATGGGATTTGTCTACATGGCAGGACCTGTAGGGATGGCGCTAACTGCTTTTCGCTTAATCCAAAACCTGATTAAACATATAAAAGCATTGTTAGGTAAAGGAGATACGGAAGTGAAAACGGAGCTAGAAAAAGTGAAAGAAGAAGTGAAAGATGAAGTAGCAACTGATTAAAGGAGGCAACAAAGATGACGGCACTCATTTTGTTTGGGGCATTTGCAGTCTTACTGTTTTTAAGTGTTCCAATTGGGATAGCATTGGGTATTGCTACATTAATTACAATAATGTTTTCCGGTTCACTACCGGTTGATTTCTTGGCTAGAGAATTAATAACATCACTTGATTCCTTTCCGTTAATGGCTGTACCATTCTTTATCCTAGCCGGTGAGATTATGGGTAAAGGTGGAATTTCAGATCGCT
Source organism: Halalkalibacter sp. HAAS-P013 (assembly GCF_056619925.1). Lineage (NCBI taxonomy): Bacteria > Bacillati > Bacillota > Bacilli > Caryophanales > Bacillaceae > Halalkalibacter > Halalkalibacter sp. HAAS-P013. The sequence continues at coordinate 111,753 of NZ_JBWQTU010000006.1, read as the reverse complement.
TGTTTAGAGTGGCTAACTCCTTAGTAGGAAACAAGACAGGCGGTTTTGCGATTGCAACCATTATCACTTGTATGTTCTTTGCGGCTATTTCAGGATCAGGTCCTGCAACGGTAGCGGCAATTGGCGGGATTATGATTCCAGCAATGGTTCGTGAAGGGTATGACAAAAAGTTTGCGACAGCGGTTGTCGCAGCAGCGGGATCTTTAGGGGTTATCATTCCACCAAGTATTCCGATGGTTATTTACGGCGTAGTAGGAAGTGTATCAATTGGTGATATGTTCATTGCAGGGATTATTCCAGGAATTTTAGTTGGTTTAGCATTAATCATTTATACGTATTTCCACTCTCGCAAAAAAGGTTACAAAGGAAAAGGTGAAAAGCCGACCATTGCAAATGTAGCAAAAGCAACTTGGGAAGCAAAGTGGGCACTTCTTATCCCAATTATTATTTTAGGTGGGATTTATGGAGGGGTTTTCACTCCGACAGAGGCTGCCGTAATCGCTGTTGTGTATGGTTTAGTCGCAGGTCTTTTCCTATATAAAGAGCTTAAAATTAAACAATTGCCAAGAGTTATTACAGACGCGGCGCTTACAACAGCAACAGTATTAATTATTGTTGGTTCGGCAACTGCATTTGGTCGACTGTTAACAATTGAGCAAATTCCATACCAAGTTGCAGAAGCAATGATGGCAATTTCTGAAAATCCACTTGTCATTATTTTATTAATTACGCTTCTCTTGTTAATTGTTGGTTGTTTCATGGATACAATTGCAGCCATTATTATTCTTACACCAATCCTTTTACCAATCGCGATAAGTCTAGGGTATGACCCAATTCACTTTGGGATTATTATGGTACTTAACTTGGCTATTGGCTTTATTACACCGCCGCTTGGTGTTAACTTGTTCGTCGGCTCTGGTATATCAGGCTTGTCCATCGAGACTCTGTCTAGAGCGATTATTCCATTCTTCATCGCGATGTTACTAACATTATTAATTGTCGTGTTTGTACCGCAAATCTCATTGTTCTTTTTAAATTAAGGCTGTTTTCGCATACTTTGTTGGTTGTTCACATGTTTGTTCCACCTGAGCTCCAGCCACTCACTTTCCGCGGGGAGGTGCCGAGCCTCCTCGGCTGCGCCTGTGAGGTCTCGCCCCTGCCTCTTTTTCCCGCAGGAGTCGAGTGACTTCCGCTCCATTTCACTACGAGCAAAACTATTTCATAGCAACAATCTTTACAAAAACACTCTAAATTAAACAGAGTAGAACGATTCATACTAGGTAAGAAGGAGGAATGGTCATGGCAACTGAACATACCCAAGAGGTATTTGTAAATATTACAGAAGAACAGACCATAACGGGCTTGAGTGAATTAATTCAACCTTATCAATCTGAAATTTATTTAAAAAAACTAGTACGTGGTACGGTCCATGAAGTCAACTTGAAAAGTTTTTTGGGGCTTATCACCCTTCAAATGCGAAACGGTGACAAAATATTCGTACGAGCTATTGGTGAAGATAGTGAAGAGGCTCTAAAAAAAGTAGTTGAATTTTTAACTTAAAAGGAGGAAAGGGAGGTTCACAACTAAAAAGGTGCTTATTAGCAGCCTGAAATTAGATGAGGATCTCCCTTTTTCTGCTTAATTTTAAATGTTGGAGGAAATAAAATGGATGTAGTAACGATTGGAGAAACAATGGTAGTGTTTACTCCTAATAACGGTCAACTAAGATATGCCACTCAATACGGAAGATCGTTTGGCGGAGCAGAATCGAATGTTTCCATTGGTCTTTCAAGGCTTGGACATCAAGCCGGATGGATAAGCGCAATTGGCGATGATGAATTAGGAAAAGGGATGCTTTCTTTTATTAGGGGAGAGGGAGTAGATGTAAGTCAAGTGAAAATAGACCCTACAGCGCCAACAGGAATTTTCTTCAAAGAAATTCGTAATTCATCTGATATTCGAATTCAATATTACCGCAAAGGATCAGCAGCCAGCCAACTGAGCAAAGAAGACTTACATTCGGATTACATTGCAAAGGCAAAGTATTTACATATTTCAGGGATCACACCTGCTCTTAGTGAAAGTTGCTCTGAAATGATTTTTGAAGCAATCAAAATGGCAAAGGAGCATGGTCTGAAGGTTGTCTTTGATCCAAATTTACGAAAAAAGTTATGGAGCGAAGAACAAGCCCGTGATGTATTGCTAAAAATTGCCGCAGAAGCGGATATTGTTTTGCCAGGAGTAGCTGAGGGAGAATTTTTATTTGGAGAAAGTGATCCCGAAACGTTAGGAAAAAGGTTTTTGACTCACGGTGCAAACGTAGTCATATTAAAGGTCGGGGCAGAAGGGGCTTATTATTTCACGAATGAGGAGAGTTCGCTCGTACCTGGCTTTAAGGTGGAACAAGTCATTGACCCGGTCGGAGCAGGAGATGGTTTCGCTGCTGGATTTATGTCTGGCTTGATCGATGGGCTGCCGCTATATGGAGCTGTTCAAAGAGGAAATGCAGTTGGTGCGATTGTAACAACTGTCAAGGGAGACGTAGAAGGATTACCTGAGAAACAAGAAATTGAACGATTTATCAATAAACCAACAGATGACGTTAGTCGCTAATTATTAGGAGGATATTATGAACCATTTATTACAGGAAATTCAAGAAAACGGAGTAGTAGCTATTATTCGTGGAGCAAAACCAGAAAACATCTTAGATATCGCAAAAGCATTACGTGAAGGTGGAGTGAAAACACTGGAAATCACTGTGGAAACACCACGTGTACTAGAGTTAATTTCACAAGTGTCACAACAATTAGATGATGTCATTGTAGGAGCGGGTACAGTATTAGATTCAGAGACAGCTCGTGCAGCGATTATGGCAGGAGCAAAATTCATCTTCTCGCCAACAGTTGATGTGGATACGATTCGTCTGACGAAACGCTACGGCGTGATCAGTATTGCTGGTGCGTTAACACCGACAGAAATTTTAAAGGCGTATGAAAATGGATCAGATGTGATTAAAGTATTCCCTGCAAATGTGTTTGGACCTACGTACTTAAAAGATGTTCATGGGCCTCTTCCGCAAATTCCACTTATGCCAACTGGCGGCATTAACCTTTCCAATATTAAAGATTATATACAAGCAGGTGGGGTTGCTGCAGGACTTGGAAGTGCTCTTGTTGATACAAAAAAAGAAATTAATGAAGAGTATTTAGCTGATCTCACAGCAAAATCGAAACAATATGTAGAAGCAGTTCAATCTGCTCGTTCGAACTAGGAGGCAGGAAAATGAAAATTACAAAATTAGAATGTTTCATCGTGCCACCTAGATGGTGTTTTTTAAAAGTAGAAACAGATGAAGGCATCACTGGTTGGGGGGAGCCCGTCATCGAAGGAAGAGCACATACGGTCAAGGCTGCCGTTCGAGAACTGAGCGAATACTTAATTGGTAAGGATCCACTTCGTATTGAGGACCACTGGAATGTTCTTTACCGTTCTGGTTTTTACCGTGGTGGTCCGATTTTAATGAGTGCAATTGCTGGTATCGATCAAGCGTTATGGGATATTAAAGGGAAGTATTTCAACGCACCTATCTATCAGCTTATGGGAGGAGCTTGCCGTGATTCCATCCGGGTCTATTCTTGGATTGGAGGCGACCGTCCAAGTGACGTCGGCCAAGCAGCGAAAGAGATCGCTGATAGAGGGTTTACGGCGGTGAAAATGAACGGAACAGAAGAGCTTCAGTATGTTGACTCTTATGAAAAAATTGATCAAGTAATTGAACGAATTGCTGCGGTAAGAGAAGCTGCGGGTGAATACATTGGAATTGGAATTGACTTCCACGGACGTGTTCATAAGCCAATGGCCAAAATCTTAGCAAAGGAGTTAGAGCCTTATCGGCCAATGTTTATTGAAGAGCCGGTTCTTGCTGAAAACAATGAAGCACTTCGTGAAATCGCTAATCATACTCATATCCCAATTGCAACAGGAGAAAGAATGTATTCAAGATGGGATTTCAAACAATTGCTCACTGACGGCTATGTTGACATTATTCAGCCAGACTTATCACATGCTGGGGGAATAACAGAGTGCAAGAAGATCGTTTCAATGGCGGAAGCGTTTGATGTTGCCGTTGCACCACATTGTCCATTAGGTCCGATTGCGCTTGCTGCCTGCTTACAAGTCGATGCAACATCACATAATGCCTATATTCAAGAACAAAGTTTAGGCATTCATTATAATAAAGGCAATGATTTATTGGATTATATAACAGATCCATCTGTTTTTAATTATGAGGATGGACATGTGAAAATCCCACAAGGTCCTGGTTTAGGAATTACCATTAATGAAGAATACGTGAGAAAAATGGCTGAAGTCGGTCATAACTGGAAAAATCCAGTTTGGCGCCATAAAGACGGTACAGTGGCTGAGTGGTAGGCAGTTAGATTTAAATAGAAGAGTGGTCCTGTCAGATGAGGATTTTTATAGAAGTCGTGTTACCTGTATTACTAGTCTTTCTTATTGGGTTTGCAGTTCAAAAGTGGAAGAAAATTGATATAAAGGCAATCTCAACGGTTGCCATTTATATCATGACTCCATGCCTTGTTTTTCAGACCTTTTATACGTCGGAATTAGACATGCAATATTTGTATATGGTTCTCTTCGCCGGTATTCTGCTAGCCGCTTTGATTGTTTTTAATAAGTTTTATGTCAAACTACGTAATTATTCACAATCAGAAGAAAGTGGCTTAATCTTGTCAACGGCCTTTATGAACTCAGGAAATTATGGGGCTCCGATTGTGTTATTTGCCTATGGGGATGCAGGGTTCGCATATGCAGTATCCTTCCTCGTACTTCAAGCCATCATCATGAATTTCTTTGGTGTTTATTATGCCGCAAGAGGGAAGGCTGGAATTGGTGTTGCGTTAAAGTCTGTTTTTGAAATGCCAGCAACATACGCTGTCATTATTGCGCTGATTTTAAAAGGATTGAACTTGGAAATTCCTAATAATCTGTTAATGACGATTGATATTATTGCCGTTGCGACAGTGCCGACAGTAATGGTTATTTTAGGCATGCAATTAGCCCAAATAGAATGGGGAAACTTCAATTGGGGTCATATTACATACGCTGTCGCTGTTCGTCTGATTGTCTCGCCATTAATAGCGGTTGGAATTATCTTGCTGTTCCCGTTTGATCCTTTACTCGCAAAGGTATTGATTGTATCAGCTGCAATGCCTTCAGCTGCAACGATTGTCATGTATGCTGTTCAATTTAACTCAGAACCAAAGCTAGTCTCAAGTATTACATTAATTTCAACATTAGTAAGTATTTTTACCATTACAATATTATTAGCCATCTTAGGATAAACAATTAGGAGTGTAAACTATGAGCAAATATAAAGTGTATGTAACGGATTATGAATATGCGTCGGTTGCACCAGAAGAAGAAGTACTAAGCAAAGTGGATGGAGTGGAGTTCATTCCTGTTCAGTGCAAAACGGAAGAAGAAGTCATTGAAGTGTGTAAAGACGCTGATGGTCTGATCAATCAATATGCTCCAATTACGAGAAAGGTCATCGAAAATTTGCCTAATTTAAAAGTCGTTTCTCGTTATGGAGTAGGCGTTAATACGATTGATATCGATGCTGCGACTGAAAACGGGGTCATGGTAGGGAATGTAACAGATTATTGTATGGATGAAGTATCTGACCATGCGTTCGCACTACTAATGGCATGTGCAAGAAAAGTCGTTTTACTTAACCAAGAGGTGAAAAACGGCAATTGGGATTTTAAAGTGAGTGTTCCTATATATCGCCTTCGTGGAAGAGTACTTGGCTTAATCGGCCTTGGAAAAATTCCTCAAGCGTTAGCGAAAAAAGCTCAAGCGTTTGGGATCGAAGTCGTTGCCTATGACCCATTTGTTCCAAAGGAAGTGGCAGAAGAGTTAAATGTAGGATTACTTGAGTTAAATGACCTTTGTGCGCAAGCAGACTTCATTTCTGTTCATGCACCATTAATTGAAAGTACAGTAGGAATGATTAGTGAAGAGCAATTTAATGTGATGAAAAAAGAAGCATTTATTATTAATACTTCTAGAGGACCAGTTATCGACGAAAAAGCATTGATTGCTGCTTTGCAACAAGGGAAAATTGCTGGAGCTGGCCTAGACGTTGTTGAGGAAGAACCAATTGATAAAGATAATCCATTGCTTACAATGGATAACGTTATTTTGAACCCGCATGTTGCATGGTACTCAGAGGAAGCACAACTAGAATTAAAAAGAAAAACAGCACAAAATGTGGCCGATGTGTTAAGTGGTTTCTACCCAACATATTTATTTAATCCAAATGTGAAGGACAAGGTGAAACTAAGTAACAAAAATAGGGTTTAATCTAAACACTTATCATAATTTAGGAGGCCACTGAAAAAGGTACGGTTTTAAGGCCACTGAAAAAGGTGTGGTTTTTACCTTTTTCAATGGCCTTTTAAAGGGGTAAAGTTATGCAGAAGGACCTATCCCGTCCATTTCTCTACTAGCCTCACGAAAATAAGCTTCAGCACTTTCAATAAAAGGAATAGCCTCTTCAATTGCAATGCGTGCACGGCGCTGGTCGCCTGTTTCCATGAAATCCAACGCCTCCGCTACCATCGCATGAAACTGCTCTACATCTCGAGCACCTCTTACATACACCGCATGAACACGTTCATATTGTCTTGGTACATTTTCCATCTCTCCAAATTGACCTACCATTTGGAAGACTTCATCATTCGCTTCACGAATACTAGCAATTTGGCCGGCGTTACTCTTAAGTGTTGTTAACCGTTCACGTATACTAGGTAAAGTCATATTCGTAAAGTGAATATTTCTCGTAAATTCAAACATGTACTGCTTGGACAACTCATTTTGTCCTTGTACTTCAAGCTTATGAACAGGTGAATCGTTTGCAACTTGAGCAGTAGGTTGATTGAGATCCATCGCCTCTTGGGTAAAAGGATCCATCACGAACAAGATAACCACGATCAAAAGAATCCCGTATACTAACGTCGCAAGTCGTTTCTTCCAACCTGTTCCACTTCTATAACCAGGTAACTTCATCATAACCTCCTAAGAAAATTGATAACTGCATAGTGTGAACCCTACAATAGTATCCACATGAACAGTCACCAATATACTTAGGGTCAGAACCCTCTTTAACACAGCACTGCATTTGTGCTTCCTACTAAAATTCAATGGAATCTCCCAACCACTTACAAATTCCCCTATGTTACACTAGGAAAAGAATCCTAAAAATTCAGGCACCTTTCCTACGAATCTATCAATCTATTGGAGTGTAACGATGAAACTAAAAACAATCTACGCAGCACTAATTTTTCTAATTATCACAGCCTGCTCACAGCCAGAAGAACTTACTGTCGAACAAACTGAAACAGAAATCGATGCAGAAATCATTCGTCAGGAAGCTCCGCCTGAGCCAGAAGAAGAGGAGACAACAATTACAATCGGTGCAGTAGGGGACGTCCTACTGCATGAGCGCGTCTACGTTCCTGCAGAAACCGAAGAAGGTTATGACTTTATGCCAATGCTTAAAAAAGTGGGACCACTTCTCCAAGGGCCAGACTTCTTAATGGCTAACTTTGAATCAATCCCTGGTGGCGTTGAAATTGGCTTATCAACCTATCCTTCGTTCAACAGCCCACATGAAATTGTCACAGACCTACAGTCATTGGGCGTCGATATGGCGATAGGAGCCAATAACCATACAATTGACCGTGGTGTAAAGGCGGTTGAAAGTGCGTTAGACTTCTTTGATGAAGTAGGCATGGATTATGTTGGAGTCTATCGTGATACAGCAGACCGTGAAACCGACCGTATCGTAACCATAGAAGACATCACCCTTGGGGTATTAGCCTACACATACGGCACAAATGGCATTCCGATTCCAGAAGGACACGAAGATATCGTCGCCCTCATTGACCCTGACCGTATTAAGAAAGATGTAAAAAACCTTCGTGACAAAGTCGACATCCTCATCGTTCATATGCACTGGGGAGACGAGTACATTCACGAACCGAACCAAGAGCAAAGAGAGCTAGCACAGCTCTTATCAGACGCAGGAGTAGATATCATTTTTGGACACCACCCGCATGTCCTGCAGCCAATTGATCTGCTCGAACAAGAAGACGGGCATGAAACTTATGTGTTCTATTCCTTAGGAAATTTCTTCTCCGGTCAAAACTTTGAGTACACAGACATAGGCGGCCTAGCAACGATCGACGTTACAAAAACAACAAAAGGGGAAGACTCAACAATTGAAATCCATACCCCAGATATTGAGCCGACACTAGTTGTGCTAGAAGATGACGTCTACAGCGTCATGCCAATGGCTGACTCAGAAGGCTCACTCATTAACGGTGTAACGACAGAAGAAACACGCGAACATATCTGGAAATACCTGAACGAATCTGAATGATTTACAAAAGACCCATCTTTACGCACTTAAGAGGCCATTGAAAAAGGTAAAAACCACACCTTTTTCAGTGGCCTTCGCACTTAACGTGGTAAAGATGGGTCTTTCCTCAACTGCTCCAACATCCGCCGACTTGTCGGAATCATCTCCTCAGGCAGGGCATGTAAAGGGAAATAGCGAAGGTCCTTTCCTTCATGATCCGCCTGCAACTTACCAGAAACATCCTTAGACATAAACGTAACAATGACATTATAAACTTCATCACCATTTGGATACTGAAAGTAAAACTCCTCACCTGAAAACACCGTATACAACCTCATCTTTCCAACGGTTAACCCAGTCTCCTCAAGAATCTCCCGACGAGCAGCCTCCTCAACTGATTCACCCATCTCCATAAACCCACCAGGGACACCCCAATTATCTGTATCCGTACGATGTTGTAACAATACACGTCCTTGTTCATCAAGAATAAAAACGGCGCACGCTGTTAAAATTAATGGTCTACTCCCAGCGATAGACCGTATCATATCTATATAGTTCATTATTTCCTCCTTCAGGGGTCAGACCCCACTTTACTTATGTACCACGTCACAGAGCTAAAGAGGGTCTGACCCCTCATAGCAGAAAGGAGCACATAAAATGGAAATCTCCATCGTCATTTTGGTCTTATTTTTATTTATATCTGCTGGTCTTATCTTAAACATTATCACAAGTATTTGGTGTTATCGAGACTCGTTAAGACAAGGAAACAGCAAGGAATACAGCCTTCTTTGGCTAGTTGCTACACTATTTTTTCCTGTTGTCGGCGTCATCATCTACTTAATTATCCGAAAGTAGGAAAGCTAATATTTTTACTTTATCACAGTAAAGAGGGGTCTGACCCCTCACGCTCCTACGATCAATGGAGTTACTCATCTTATGTAGATAAATTCTCTCGCCGCTTATCAACAAAGTAAACAACCAACAACACCAAAAACGCCCCAACCGAATCAATCACAACATCTGAAACCAAACCCGATCTTTCTGGGATAAAAGACTGATGCCACTCATCGATTGCTCCGTACAACGTGGCCAGCGCCCAAGCCCATATATAGCGATAACGCACACCACGTAAAGCTAACCAAAAAAACAATGCCAACAACCCAAATGCAGCTAAATGAACGCCTTTTCTAGCAATATAATTGACGATAGCTGAATCGAAAAATGGATTCTTTAGCATTTCCTCTGTCGAATCCCCAGTAAACGCGGGCATGCGTGTGGCAATTGCAATCCCAATGCACCACAAGATCGCAACCGTCCACCATAACTTTTTACTATTCATAATATCACCCGAATCAATTATACACGAAATCCTTACAACCAAAATGCTATTAATAAAATGGGACAACTACGAATACGATCAACTATACATCATTATGTGAGAAAAGGAGGAATTCTCTTGTACAAAAGAGGACCAAACAAAATGATCCTCATCATCCCGGTAGCATTACTCATAGGGCTGATTTTCTTCTTCCTCATTCCATCAGAGCCACAAAAAGCAAAAAAAGTCGTCGATGCATTCTATACATATGAGCAAGAAGCTCATTTCTCATCAGCGTATGATCTGTTCCACCCAAAAATGCAAGAAAGGAATTCAAGAGGTCGCTATATTGAAAACAGAGGGAAGTTTGTCGGTGTAGAAGGCTTTCCGTATTCTCTTAGCAAACCAAATAAAATAAAAGACTGGAGTATGTTTGAAAGCTCAGAACCATTTGAAACAGCCTACAAAGTTACCGTAACAAAAGAAATCAGAGACCGAGACAATGGAAACTACCGCCTCGAACAAGATGTCTACGTTACACAAGACCAAGAAACGAATGAATGGAAAATCCTCTGGGACTTTAATGAATAAATTCTAAAAAAAGAAATCCTGTTAGCTGCGGCAACCACTAACAGGATTTTACATTTCGATGGCGATGATCCTTTAATTTACAGAAAAAACCATGTTAATGGCTATAGTCCTCTATTTTACAAAAAAATCCATTAAATAATCAGTCCAAATCATATGCCATTTTTCCTTTGGCAATTCATTTGCTTTTGCAGGCCATGCTTCCCAGTGGTCTGCATATAGGTACTTTTGTTCGATAGCGAAGGCTTTCATTTTATCTGTAAATCTCAAGTAATTATCGTCTTCAAGTGGATGTGGGGGAGATAAGACGATTAAAGTATCAGATAGCTCCTCCGTTAATTCACTCATTACAGTTTCTAGATTTTCAAGAGAATCCTCAATTGATAACTGATCATAATCATTTAGTAAAAATGGTTCAATGACTAAAAGGTCAGGATTATTCTTTATTACTTTTTCTATGTAATTATCAGATAGCACTTCACTTGAAGTAGCCTCTTTCACATCGATAACAGTTAGAGCTACGTTCTGACTAGGCAAGAGCGTCTTGAATTGTGGGAGTAGTAATTGTGGCATTGAAGAACTTTCTTCAGTACTAGATACAGCGGATGAGCCGATTACCATCAATAGAAATTCCTCTTCCTCTTCATTTTGCTTTGCTACTTCCTCTAGTAGGCCGCCAAGCTCATATTGTGATTTTTCCACCTCTTCTTGAAAATCCTCAGAAGCTTGCTCTAGTTCAATAACCTCGGCATCAGTAGCGATTTTCGCTAGCTTATGATCATATTGAATGTACCCAAGAAAAATGATAGTAATGCTTGATAGAATAATAGCGTAATAAACGAGTTGCTTCATAAAGTAAATGACTCCACCTTTCTACTAGTCAAAAAGCGCTAGTTTTTCTCTATAGTAAGACTATAGCAATCATTATTTGGGAAGTAAGACGAACGATGTCACAGGGAGTGTAGTTTTTACCGACAGATTTAGTAAAAGAAACGTCGAATGAAAGGAGATAAGGAAGAAAATAGTTATTGCTAGCTTAGGTCGGATTCACTATAATATCTAAGAATCTATATTCATTTCACAAGGTTCAAGAATTTATAGAGATGAGGCAAGAAATGAAGAAGAAAAAGGTTTTCATATCACTTGGGTTAATTGTTGGCGTTGTATTTTTGTCGGTTGTTGCTTATTTCTTTTATTTATACAAATCTGTAACGGACACGGTTCAGGAGATGCACGAACCATTTTCGCCCTCTCGAGTTGTTGATCTAGAGAGCCGAGAACCACTTTCATTTCTAATAGCTGGTGTCGACTCAAGAGGCGATACCCATGCTGGACGTTCAGATACGATTATTGTCATGACGGTCAATCCGAATGATCAATCCATTAAAATGTTAAGCATTCCGCGTGATACTCGTACGGAAATTATCGGACGCGGGCAACTCGATAAAATTAATCATGCATATGCATTTGGCGGAGTCCAAATGACAGCTGATACAGTAGCCAACTTTTTAGATATTCCAATCGATCATTATATTAGTATTAATATGGAAGGCTTCAAGGGTGTAGTTGATGCGCTTGGCGGGGTGGAAGTTGATAATCCATTTGCATTTAATTACGGGGGCCACACATTCGCTGAAGGCCAATTATTCTTAAATGGTGAAGAAGCACTTGCTTATTCGCGTATGAGAAAAGAGGATCCGCGTGGTGATTTCGGCCGGAACGATCGTCAACGTGAAATTGTTGATGCTGTGATTCAAGAAGCTGCTAACATTGGTACAGTCACAAAAGTTGGCGGTATTTTAGGAGCTGTCGGTGAGTCGGTTCGTACAGATATGACGTTAGATGAAATGTGGAAACTTCAAGCCAATTACCGCGATGCTCGTCACAACGTCGAGCAAATGGAGATCAAGGGGAATAACGCAACGATTAATGGAATTTATTATTTGCAAGTACCAGATGATGAGCTGGCTCGTGTAAGAAGTGAGCTAAGAGGACATTTGGGGTTAGAAGAATAGTTTTTTGTGAGAGCTCTGCTTACGTGCAGAGTTCTTTTTTGTGAGGCCACTGAAAAAGGTACGGTTTTGACAGGAGATCGTTAGTCACCCCCTCAAAAACACAATAAAAGGCTGATGAAGCTCACCTTCATCAGCCTTCTCTAAAACTCACCTACCTACCTCTCTCTGCAACGCAGAAAGCGACCGGAAATGCGGCTTTAGCGAAAAGTATAACTCACTATATGTTTTGTACAACTGTAAATAGAGCTCATGATTTACGCTGTTTGGAATGTAGCTTTCCTTCATCGGAATATCTTCTTTAATTGCAGCGAGCGAAGGAACGTCTCCGAGTGCATAGAGGCCAAACCAAGCAGCGCCCCAAGCCGAACTTTGGTGGCTGACGGGAACGTGGACCTCGCGTCCGAATATATCTGCGACGATTTGCAGCCATAATGAAGACCTGGCGAATCCGCCGCTTGCAAACAGATTTGAAGGTGTTCCAGCTAGGCGCTCCAGTGCTTCGCCAATGCTATACATACTAAAAATGACGCCTTCTAATCCTGCACGAATCATATGTTGTTTTCGATGGGCAAGGGTTAACCCGATAAAACTTCCACGAGCATCGGCATCCCAGTAAGGAGCACGTTCACCGTTTAGAAATGGCAAAAACAATAAACCGTCTGCTCCAGGCTGAACGTCTGCTGCTAAAGTAGTCAAAAGGTCATACGCACTCCCGCTTCCAGAAACCAGCGAACGCTCAACCTCTGCTTCACCTAACACATCTTTCATCCACTGAAAGACGATGCCGCCGTTATTCGTTGGCCCTCCCATAATCCATAAATCCTTCGTGACACCATAACAAAAAATTTCTTGTAATTCATCGGTCTCAGGCTTTGCTGACATTTGTCTTATCGCTCCGCTTGTTCCAATTGTAATTGCGACATCCCCTGGATTAATCGCGCCAATCCCAAGGTTGGCGAGGGGGCCATCACTTGATCCGATCACAAATGGGATGTCTTGTGGGAGAGAAAGCTGGGCGGCCAACTGTGAGGAAAGCCCTTGGCATACCGTTGTAGAAGGTACAGGTTCTGACAACTGGTCACGTGTAATCCCAGCGGCTAATAGAGCTGAGCTCTCCCAGTCAAACGTATGAATGTTAAAAAGCCCGCTTGCTGAGGCAACCGCATAATCAACTTTGTATGTACCAAACCATTTCACTAATAAATATTCTTTAATTGATACGAATTTTGCTGCTTGTAAGTAAGGTTGATAGCCAGTCTCCTTCATCCAGATTAATTTAGGTAAAGGAGACATAGGGTGAATCGGTGTTCCAGTTTTTAAATAAATGTCTTTGCCTGCAAACTTTTTCAAGTGGTTTGCTTGGTCGACACTGCGCCCGTCTGCCCATGTAATTGATGGGGAAATGGCTTCGTGTTGCTCATTCATACATATTAAAGAATGCATGGCGCTAGAGATGCCGACACAGCTTATGTCATGTTGATCAATCCCGCTTTTCAAAACAGCAGTAGAAATGGCTGTAATCGCCGCTTGTTCAATTTCATGAGGATCTTGTTCTACCCAAGCTGGGTGTGGATGATGCACCGGGTATGCGTTTTCATGTTCAGCTACAACAATGCCGCTTTTTTGAAATAAAACAGCTTTCGCGCTAGTTGTTCCAATGTCTAAGGCTAATACGTAGTTTTTTGTAGGCATAAATACCTTCACCACCTAATTGGATTCTATTGTTCTCTTTCTTATCTTCATCTAATTTTACATAAATGTAAAGATTGGAAAGGGTTTCGTAACATTTAGGAGAATATGAAAGTAGCAAGAATATGTTAAAAGGGTGGCGATCACTTGTATGGACTTGAACAGTTGTTATTAAACGTTCTTTTTTTGTTAGTGTTTTTGCTGTTTGTACCAATTTTATTGGAGATCAATACATATAAGTTTTTTTATGAACATAAGAGGAAAATTCATATCGTTTCAACTACGCTTGCGATTATAGCCTGTATGTCATTTCCGATTCCTGTGATAGAGGGGTATATTTTTGATTTGAGATTAGTTGCCCTAACCATTGGTGGCTTATATGGAGGGATCTCAGCGTCCATTATGTTAGCTGCGGTTACGGTTTTCTTCCGCTTTTTAATTGGTGGAGTCGGTGCTATCACGACGGCTATGGTCGTGTCTATTCTTCTTATCACTTTAATTTATATCAATCCTTCTTTCCAAAAGGCTTCACGGAAAAGAAAAGTGGTGCTCGCGAGTTCTCTGTCTACAGTTGCAACGTTAGTAGCAATGTTAAATTCTACGTTTCTATTTGGTGCTACGTTTTCTATTGTATTTTTATTCCTCCATGGACTTGTTACGTTATGTGCGACAGCTTCTATCGTGTATTTATACGAATTGTTTCATGATCATATTTTGGTGCACAAACGAGTCATGAAAGCGGAAAAAATGGAGGTTGTCAGCCATCTAGCCTCATCGATTTCACATGAGGTGCGCAACCCGTTAACAACGGTTAGAGGATTTATGCAAATGATGCTTCAAAGTGAAATTCCTGAAGAAAAGCGCAAGGAATTTCTAAAAATATCAATTGGTGAAATTGACCGGGCCAATGATATCATTCGTGACTATTTGACGTTTGCCAAGCCCTCACCAGAAAATGTGAAGACTCTTAATATTAAAGAAGAGCTGAATCGAACGTTTCAAATTGTGACTCCTTTTGCGAACATGAATGGGGTAGAAATTAGAAAAAAGATTGATGATTACTTCTTCAAAGGTGAGGAGCAGCTTTTTCAACAATGTTTAATCAACCTTACAAAAAATTGCATTGAGGCTATGCCGAACAAAGGACTGCTTTCGATTGAGACGAAGGAGGAGAATGGGAATCTTCTCCTTATCATATCTGATAATGGGCAAGGGATGACTAAGGAGCAGCTCGCCCGAATTGGGGAGCCGTATTTTACGACGAAGGGGAGAGAAGGTACGGGTCTTGGGATGCTTGTTTCGATTCGTATTATTGAATCGATGAGTGGGAAATTGAGCGTAGAGAGCCAAATAAATGAAGGCACGAGCTTTTATATTCGGTTGCCGCGTGTTGAAGAAGGAGCATAACTTAGAGCTTACTTTCGTATCAGTTATAAAGTTTTCACAATCAATGCATGCTATAATAAATACGCATTTTGCACATACATACAGGAGGTAGGTTCATACATGAAAATTAACGCAATACTACTTGCTAGCTTTGTAGCATTCACCCTGCTACTAACAGGCTGTGGAACACAGCAGGAAGAAGAGCAAGCAGGTGAGGTTCAATCAGATAACGAGGTCAAGCAAGAAGAGGAAGCCAATGAAGCAAACGAAGGGCCATATCCATATACGCTTGACGTAGAAGAAAATCCAATCGTGACAATGACAATGGAAAATGGAGAAGAAATTGTAGTTGAATTGTATCCGGACATTGCACCAAATACGGTTGTAAACTTTGTTTCTTTAGTAGAAGAGGGATTCTTTGATGGATTGACATTCCATCGTGTGATTCCCGGCTTTATGATTCAAGGCGGTGATCCTGCTGGAGATGGATCAGGCGGTCCTGATTACACCATTCCGGGGGAGTTTTTGGACAATGGATTTGAGAACCCGCTAGAGCATGAGCGCGGGGTGATTTCAATGGCAAGAACAAGTGATCCGAACTCTGCAGGTTCTCAATTTTTTATTATGGTCGATGACTCTGCACAATTAGATGGGCAGTATGCTTCTTTTGGAAAGGTCATTGAAGGGATGGATACAGTCGATGCAATCGTTCTCACAGAACGTGACTTTAGAGATAATCCATTTGAGGAGCAACGGATGGAGAAAGTAACGATTGATACAAAAGGGTATGAGTATCCTGAGCCTGCAGTGTTGAATTAACGGGTGTGACAAACATAGTAGGAGGGGTGCCAACGATGACAATCTATTTAACGAAACAACTTGCCCAGGAAATTGTTGATCGAACGATGGCTATCCTTCCTTACAATATTAATGTGATGGACCAAGAAGGAAGAATTATCGGTTCAGGCGATAAACAGCGCATTTCGACGAAACATGAAGTGGCTAGTGAAGTTTTAAGAAAGAAAGAGACAGTGGAAATTGGAAAGGAAGACACAGAATATTGGAAGGGAGTCAAAGAGGGGATTAATTTACCGATTCTGTTTCAAGGAGAGGTTTTAGGTGTTGTTGGGATAACGGGTGACCTTGAGGTAATAAGAGGGTACGGAGAATTAGTCAAGATGACAACGGAAATGATTATTGAACAGGCTTTTCTTCAGAAGCAGTTACAACTCGATGAACGAATTAAAGAAGAGCTTGTTCATCAATGGCTTAACGGCAATCATCTCGATGAAAATTTGTTTTATGAAAAGGCAAAGTCCCTACAGGTAGATTTATTGATTTCAAGAGTGGTCATCGTTGTGAAAAGTGATGATCATGATTTGGCGCGGAAACGAAAAGTAGAACTTATGATCAATGAACTTATTGAACAGGACGATCTCATTGTTACCACGTATACAGGAGAGATCGTGATTGTAAAAAAGGTGGATGTGAAAGATGACCAGTGGGAGAAGGAACGGACACTAAATACGATTCGAATTTGGATGACACAGCTAACGAAAATTGATACGACGATAAAAGTAGCAATTGGTAGCTATCATCCAACCTTTAAAAAGCTGTATCAATCTTTTATAGAAGCAAAAGAGACAATGGACGTTGGCGAAAAATTAGCTCCTCGACAAAAAGTGTTATTGTATGATGATCTTGCTATTTATGTGTTTATGAGTAAATTAGCAAATGAGATCGAAAACAACCCATTTTTCGATTTGATCAATAGGTTAAAAGAAGAAGATGAGTTGGGGGAGCTTCAAAAGACGCTGCAAGTGTATATTAATCACAGTGGAAAAGCGATCAACACGTCAAATGAGTTATTTATCCATCGAAACTCGCTCCAATATCGATTAGAAAAAATAAAAGAAGTTACAGGCAAAGATCCTAGAAACTACAAGGATTTATTTGAATTGTACCTCTCACTTATTATTGATACATTTGCTGATCATAAAAAATGAATTGTTCAAATGAACAGAAAAAGAGTAAATGAATACGGTTTATTCTGTTCATCTGAACAATGAATTAAAAATATAAAACGCTTACAATGAATACTAGATTATGATCAATCTAGGAGGGACAACGATGGATATTCAAGTAAGCGCTTTAGGTGCAATAGTAGGTTTAGTATTAGCAATTGTTCTTATATTTAGAAAAGTACCGCCGGTCTACGCATTAGTAGGAGGAGCGATGGTCGGTGGCTTAGTCGGTGGAGCATCAGTAACGGAAACGGTTGACTTAATGATGGGGGGAGCGCAAGGAATTATCCCTGCTGTTTTACGAATTTTAGCAGCTGGTGTGCTAGCAGGTGTGTTAATTGAGTCGGGTGCAGCTGCTTCCATCGCAGAAAGCATTGTAAAGAAAATCGGGGAGAAAAAAGCGTTATTTGCTCTAGCAATTGCGACAATGATTTTAACAGCTGTCGGTGTGTTTGTAGACGTAGCTGTCATTACTGTGGCGCCAATTGCTTTAGCGATTGCTAGTCGAGCAAATCTATCAAAAACGGCAATATTACTAGCTATGATTGGTGGAGGTAAGGCAGGAAATATCATGTCACCGAATCCAAATACGATCGCAGTTGCAGAGGCGTTTGAAGTACCGCTAACATCTGTGATGGCTGCAGGTATTATACCAGGGTTATGTGGGCTATTTGTTACTTATGTAATTGCGAAAAGGTTAGTGAACAAAGGGTCCATGGTTTCGCTTGATGAAATCACGCAAACAAATGATCAAAAGCTTCCAACTTTCGGTCTTGCGATCATAGCTCCACTTGTAACGATTGTATTACTAGCCCTACGTCCATTATTTGATATTGTGATCGACCCGATGCTAGCGCTTCCAGCTGGTGGACTTATCGGTGCACTAGTAATGGGTAAGATTACGTCTGTTAATAAGTTTATTGTTTCTGGGTTAAATAAGATGTCAGGTGTTGCTGTTTTACTTCTTGGAACAGGTACGTTAGCTGGAATTATTTCGAACTCTGGTCTTAGAAATGTTTTAATTGACGGCATTGATGTGCTTGGGCTTCCGTCTTACGTTTTAGCACCTGTATCAGGTATCTTCATGTCAGCAGCAACTGCTTCAACAACTGCGGGTGCAGCGGTGGCAAGTAGTGTCTTTAGTACAACGCTGATTGAGTTAGGTGTAGCGGGCCTTGCCGGGGCAGCAATGATTCATGCTGGTTCCACTGTTTTAGATCACCTCCCGCACGGAAGCTTCTTCCACGCAACAGCAGGAAGTGTGCTGATGAACTTCCAAGAACGATTAAAGCTGATTCCGTATGAGTCACTCGTTGGATTGACGATTGCGATCATTTCAACATTAATCTTTGGCGTATTTAAACTATTTTTATAAATTAGGGGGAACTGATCATGAAGAAAATTGTCATTGCACCAGACTCGTTTAAAGAGAGTTTAACGGCGTTAGAAGCAGCAAATGCCATTGAAGCGGGGTTGAAAGAAGTTTTGCCAGACTTCCATTTTGTAAAAGTTCCGATGGCTGATGGCGGAGAAGGCACGGTTCAATCGTTAGTAGATGCAACAGGAGGACAGATTGAACATGCAACCGTTACAGGTCCATTAGGAGATAAAGTAAAAGGATTTTATGGTTTGCTTGGTGATGGAAAGACAGCCGTCATTGAAATGGCTGCAGCATCAGGGCTTGAGTTAGTGCCAAGAAAGAAACGTGATCCAATGGTTGCCACGACGTTTGGGACGGGTGAATTAATTTCCATCGCTCTAGATAAAGGGGTGGAGCGAATTATTATTGGAATTGGTGGAAGCGCAACAAATGATGGAGGTGCTGGAATGGTTCAAGCACTTGGAGGAAAATTAGTAGATCAAGACGGTTTGGACATTCCACTTGGTGGAGCAGGTCTAGCAAAGCTTGAACGGATTGACCTTTCGACGCTCGATATACGCCTTGCTAATGTGAAATTAGATGTGGCGTGTGATGTTGATAATCCGTTAACAGGTCCTAAAGGGGCTTCTGCCATATACGGTCCTCAAAAAGGAGCAACTCCAGAACAAATTGAGCTATTGGACGCGAATCTAGCTCATTATGCAAGCGTGATTAAGCGCGACGTTGGCAAGGACATTCAAGATGTCCCGGGATCTGGGGCAGCCGGTGGCTTAGGAGCTGGACTGCTTGCGTTTCTACCTGCAAAACTGAAGCGAGGCGGAGATCTAGTCATTGAAGCAACGAAGCTAGAAGAAGCTGTGCGCGATGCAGATTTAGTTATTACGGGGGAAGGCGGCATCAACCATCAAACGATTCATGGAAAAACACCAATTTGTGTGGCGGATACAGCCAAGAAATATGATGTCCCCGTCATTGCTCTTGCTGGCAGTTTAACAAATGATTACACAAATGTATATGATCACGGCATTGATGCTCTCTTTAGTATTGTTCCAGGAGCGATAACGCTAGAGGAAGCTCTAGAAACGGGTTATGAAAATATGAAAAATACGGCTCGGAATCTCGCAGCAGTGATCCATGTAATGAAAAAACGAAGCGATGTTGTCTTATAAGACAGGAACCTATACGCGCTTGGGAAGTAAATTTTATTTTTCTTAAAAAGCTAAAAATAATATATTCAAAGCCTCCAAGGATTAATTGCCTTGCATGCATTAAACATTCTAAAAGGTTTTGAGTTCAAAGCAAAAGACGAAGTAGAAACGGAGAAGTGTCATCTTGGTAATCAATTAGAACCCCTTATAGATAGCGTAACGCTATCTATAAGGTTTTTTTATGGTACATAAGAAAAAGAAGTTTCTTTATGAGAGCCACGATAATTGAAAGACCGATTCCAATAAGCAAACCTAAAAAGATATCGATCATAAGTGTTGTTAGAAACGGTGATCAAAAGTTAATATGTGTTTTTGATATTCATTATTTCACTGTTTATTTTTATTTTTTTGTAATATATGGTAATTAGTGGTATTATTAATAGAGCCTTAATTATTTATTTCTAGTTTATTTATCCATCAGTATGTTGATAGAATAAGAGACTAAATTAAGTTACTAATTAAAGCGTTACATTGCAGTCTATTAAAAATATTGTTAAACTATTATAAAGTAATTGTATAAGTTTTGAAGAGATGATACATATGAATAAGAAAAAGCTAATTATTTCATCTCTAGTTGTTGCTTTACCATCAGATTTCCATTTAGTATTTTTTAAAGGGGGTGTCTCAAAAGGTCTGTTTTCGACCTTTTGAAACACCCCCGAAGCAATGAGCGAAGTCGCTACATCTTTTAAAAGCCTTGAGAGGAGTGGGGTTCTCCTCTCAAGGCGCGTAGCGAACGGAGCCATTGCCACCTCTGTTTCGGCCTTTTGGGACAGCCCCTTTTACTATGTATTAGAGAGTTGAAGACAAATGAATAATAAAGGAATATGTAAGCAAAAAGCGAATATCTACGTCATCTTAATATCTATTCTAGGGATTGCTCTCTTTGCTATGTATGGGGATATGACATTTGATGCATATTCGCCTATATTGTGGGTTTTGATGGCTTGTTTAGTAATCGTCCTAGTTTTGTGCAGACATTTCACGATTCTTCTTCCTCCAAAAGGAAATGCACTTTCAATGGATTCAGCTGTTTATTTAGCGTGTATTTTTGTCTTTGGTCTTGATTTCACGTTAATGATTCTCTTTGTGAGCAGCATGATCGGAGCGCTCTATCAGGTGAAAATCCTCTGGTGGAAGCATATTTTTAACTTTGCAACTTTTTCAATAATGATTGTTTCTGCTTATTCGGTCTTTGTCTTAACGGGTGGCCAAGTTGGGGTCATTAGTCCAGAATTTGTTCATAGTTATATTTTGACTTTAGCTGTTTACATGCTATTAAATGTTTTTTGTATTGGGATGTATTTTTATTTGCTTGATGCGGACAGTTTGTTAGCAATCGTTATTGGTGTAATCAAAGAATCAATTTCGAGCTATATTAGTATTCTCATTTTGTCTCTGGTACTTGGGATTTTGCTTTTACACCAGCCATTTTATGGGCTCTTTCTTTTTTCTTGTTTACTTTTAGTTCTATCATATGCATTTAAAAAGCACTTCAAATTGTATGAAGAAGCATCACTGAGGGCTAACGTGGACCAGCTTACTGGACTTTATAATCATGGTTATTTTAAAGAGCTGTTAGAAGAGCTTTTGAAAGAGCAAAAGGATGAGAAAATAAGTTTGGCAATGATCGATATTGACGACTTTAACAAATACAATGGGTATTTCGGTCATCTACAAGGAGATGAATTGCTTAAGTGCTTTGGCCTGGTATTAAAAGAGGGGTGTAGTGACTCCAATTACACTCTTGCACGCTATGGTGGAGAAGAGTTTACGATTTTAATGCCTAATACGACAGAAAATGATGCATTTCAATTTGTAGATGGATTACGTAAGAAGATGAATGATACGTATTTCAAAGGAGTCGAAATCTTGCCGCATGGGTGCTTATCGTTTTCTGCGGGAATTATTTATCAGGAAGGAATGATTGATAGTTCTTCTGAGTTATTAGGGCAAGCTGACCGGGCGCTGTATTATGCAAAAGCACAAGGGAAGAATAAAATTCATTTATATGATGAAGAAGATGTTGTTCAAAAAAGTCTCGACGAAGAAAAAGAATTCGAGTTGCTTGAGCAGCAAGTTCGGATTTTTCTCTCTAAGGATATGAATACGTACAAGCACAGTAAACGTGTATTTACCTATGCCTTTCATTTTGCTAATAAACTAGATTTAAATGATTATGAAAAGAAAACCTTGATCATGGGGGCACTTATTCATGATATTGGGAAGCTCGAAATCCCAAGGGATATTATGAATAAAAAAGGTAAATTAGATCAGCATGAATGGGAAATGATCAAGAAGCACGTTACTTGGGGCAAGGAGATCGTTTCTACAAATAAAAATTTATTACATTTGGTGCCGTTGGTGGAACTACACCATGAACGCTATGATGGCAAAGGGTATCCACATGGATTAAAAGGCGATTGCATCCCAAAATTAGCGAGAATCCTCTCTATTATTGATTCATTTGATGCGATGACAACCGAGTGTCCGTACCAGGAACCCAAAACATTTGAAGAGGCGATTGTTGAACTAGAGCATTGTTCTGGTAACCAATTTGACCCGAAGTATGTACCATTGTTTATTGAGATGATACGTGAGGAAGAGATGAGGCTGTGAACGCGTAATGATATTAAAGGCTGTTTACGTAAAGATGATGCTGTGAAGAAACGTTTTTCTCTTAGTGAAATGGAGCGGAAGCCACTCGACTCCTGCGGGATGCAGAGGTAGGGGCGAGACCCCACAGGCGCAGCCGAGGAGGCTCGCCACCTCCCCGCGGAAAGCGAGTGGCTGGAGCGCAATGGAACGAACATGTGAAGGGCACGTACCATAAAAGCAACAAAGTATGCGAAAAAAGCCTAATTAAAAGAAAAGAAGCCTAACAGTTGAATTCAACTTTGTTAGGCTTCTTTTCGTTACTTTATCATTTGCTCCTATGTCGTTTCTCCTCTTATTAGCTCAATATCAACAATGGTGTTGTTTCGCTTTTCTCCATCTTTGTCTTCAATCATGTTTATTAATGTAGAGCATAGCTCACGACCGATGCGGTCAACCGGTTGTTTAACTGTGGTAAGCTTTGGTTTCTGTAGCATTCGGGTAAAAGAGTTAAAGTCATATCCGACAATTTTTAGTTGTTCTGGTACTTTAATGCCTCTTTTTTGTGCATGGATATATAAAGCATAAGCTAATATATCATTACTACAAAAAACACCATCATACGTAAGGAGTTCTTTGGATACTTTCTCTTCGATAAATTCTTCATGCAGTTCGAAAATTGAAAATGTCTCTCTGCTATATTCTTCTTCAATAATTTTATATGGTATGTCATGCTCCATACATACGAGTTTAAAAGCATCCGCACGCCTATTTGGTAACATATCTAAATCAAGCGGGCCGGAAAGGTGCAATAGCTTTTTGCAACCGCTATCTACTAAGTGTTTCGTTGCAACGCGGCCTCCATTAAAGTTATCTGATCCCACATATGGAATATCGTTAGACATGATTCGGTCAAATGAAACAATTGGTAGATCTACTTTTCTATATTCTTCTACATCCAATGTTTGGCTACACATGATAATGCCATCAACTCGGTTTTCACGGAGCATTCCGATATAATTTGTTTCTTTTTCAGCCTCGTCTAGTGAGTTGCATAATAAGAGTTTGTAATTATTATTATATGCGTATAATTCAATGTTCTTAATAAGTTCAGCGAAAAAAGGGTGTTCGGAGTCAGGTACAATCACACCTAAGAGATAGGACTGACTTTTCTGAAGTGCTCTAGCGATTTGGTTAGGAGAATAATTAATGTCAGCCATCGCTTTTTCGACTTTTTTACGAGTTTCTTTGCCGATATATCCTCTGTTATTTATCACTCTTGAAACCGTCGTCACGGAAACGCCAGCTTTTTTTGCAACATCTTTAATATTTACCATTGATTTCTCCTTGTTTAGAATTCATATGCCGTATGAAAGCGTTCTATTTTAAACATACCAGAAATGAACCGAATGAGAAAGTAGTTCATTTAGAAAAATTCGAGATTTGAATGCACATAGAGTGTACCATAAATATGGTAACGTATGTCATATTAATTTTCAGTGATGTTACTAGAATAAAAACAAATAAATAATAGTTTATTATTCATTTACCTCGTTTAGTTAAATGAATATGATATCGTTACCCTGAAAATGACGTTACACAAAGAAAAAATTTGTCACTTAGATATATTAAATTGTAATAAGTTATAGAGTTATCGCTGTTTTATGGGAGTTTTTTATAAAAGTTATTTTAAATTAACGCGGTTTATTTTTATGAAAACGTTTGACATATTTTTGAACCTTGGCTATGATATGTGTAAGCTCTTACAAAAAGAGCACTAGTTTACTAAAGTTCAAATAATAAGAGTTTGGGGGAATGATGATGAGTCGAGCTAAGTTGTTTTTTGTTTTCATGCTCATGGTAGTGTTGTTAGCCGCTTGTGGCAATAACAATCAAGAAACATCTACTGATGAAGGATCGAGTGTTGATGAGAGTCAAGAGGTCGCGGGAGTCACTGAATTAAGCATGTGGATTCACCAATCAGGCGAAGAAGAGACTGAATTTTACAAAAAGAGAATTGAAGAGTTCAATGAAGCTCATGACGGTGAAATTAAAATCAATGTGGAAGTGGTCATGGATGATGGCGGCAGCTCCTATAATGACAGCTTAAATGCTGCCTTAGTTGCAGGTAATCTACCAGATGTGTTAGCGCTTGATGGCCCTTTCGTTGCTAGTTATGCAGATGCGGAAATTATTGCTCCTATTGATGAGTATATCTCGGAAGAAGACAAAGAAGATTTTGTAGATTCCATTCTTCAACAAGGTACGTATAATGATCAGTTGTATTCTTTAGGTGCAATGGAGTCATCGGTAGTTCTTTATTATAATAAAGAAATTTTTGAAGAAGAAGGGATAGAAGCACCAACAACGATTGAAGATGCGTGGACTTGGGATGAGTTTATGGCTGTTGCTAAACAACTAACAACGGATGATCGTTATGGACTCAACTTGTTTATGGATTATGGTGTTGGTGAGTGGTATACGTATATGGGCGCACCGTTTATTTGGTCAAACGGAGGCGAGTTAATATCTGAAGATGGAACAACGGTTGATGGATATTTGAACGGTCCTGAAAGTGTTGAAGCGTTTGAATACGTGAAGAGTTTATTTGAAGAAGGTGTCGTTAGTTTAACTCCTTCTGAAACGCAATTCGAGTCAGGGAATGCGGCAATGGCCCTTGGAGGACCTTGGATCGCTGTATCTGCAGAGAATGCTGGAATGGACTTTGGAATGATGCCTTATCCATATAGCGAAGTTCCTAAATCACCATCTGGAAGTATGGCTTATGCCATTTCAACACAGGCTGAGCACCCAGAAGCTGCATACAAAGCGATGCAATGGATGACAAATGAAGAATCAGTAATTGGCTTATCTGAAGTTACTGGTATGCCTCCTGCTCGTAAATCTGCATTTGAGAGTATGGAAGAGTATAATGAGTTACCAAAAAGGATCATGCGTGATCAAGTTGTTCAAACAGCCCATGCACGTCCTACTACACCAGCTTATCCGGTATTAACGGATGCCTTTGCTCAGACGTTTCATGCAATGGCGCTTGGTGAAGATGCAAAGTCAACGTTAGATCAACAAGTTACACGAGTAGAACGAGAACTACGTCGATTCAACCAGTAAGAAGGATTATACCTTTTTCATGAAACAGTCAAGAGGCTTCTCTAAGCCTCTTGTTCTGTTAAATGTCAGATGTGGAGTGATGGTTATGGAAACCAATAAAAAAATCAATTTGAAGCCTATCAAAGCACAGAAACGTTTTAATCTAAAAACGCAAAAAACACAAGAATTTATCAATGGTTATCTTTTTTTACTACCAGCTTTACTTTTGCTAGGTGTGTTTTTGTTATATCCGATGGGGATGGCATTTTACTATAGTTTCACTGATTTTTATATATTAAGACCAGATCAAAAGCAATTCATAGGATTAGAAAATTTCACTTATATTTTTCAGGATGCCGAATTTAAACAAGCTTTTAAAAATACAGCCTACTTTGCGTTACTAGTTGTCCCAATTCAAATGGCTGTTGCATTAGGATTAGCATTATTAATCAATCAAAAGCTAAAATGTAAGGTCTTTTTCCGAACTGCCTATTTCAGTCCAGTCGTTATGTCTTTAGTAGTTGTATCGATCCTATGGACGTTTTTATATAACCCGAATGAGGGCTTAATTAACGAGATGTTAGGAATTTTTGGTATTTCTCCGCAACCGTTTTTAACAAGTCCTAATCAAGCGATGAATTCCATTATTGTCATGTCCGTTTGGCAAGGGGCAGGGTTTCAAATGTTGATTTTCCTTGCAGGCTTACAAAACATTCCTAAACATCTTTATGAGGCTGCTTCTATAGATGGTGCAACTCCTTTACAACAGTTGTGGAATGTCACACTTCCTGGTCTAAGAAATGTATCGATTTTCATCTTTGTCACCATTACGATTGCGGCAGTAAAGTTATTAGTGCAACCGATGATTATGACACAAGGAGGCCCATTAGGATCGACAAAAACCCTTGTTTATCACATTTATGAGGTGGGCTTTAATTATCGAGATGTTGGTTATGCTTCAGCGATGGCGGTTGTGTTTACGATATTAGTTCTTATTATTACAATCATACAACGTAAGTTTACTGGCGAGGAGAGGGGTTGAACGTAATGAAGAATAGGTTGTTATTTAAAAATGTTATTCTGTATATTTTTATGACGTTATTGGCGTTCATCTTCTTATTTCCTCTAATATGGATGCTAGTTTCTTCGTTAAAAAATGAATTTCAGATCTTTGAAGATATCAGTTCGTTTAAGGCGTTTTTACCACCAGCACCGACAGAGGGCGGGTACTTTGCCAATTACGTTGCTGCGTTTGAGCGTGTTGATTTGTTCCGTTACATGTTAAATAGTTTGGTTTATACGGTTGGGATATTAATTTGTGGATTAGTTGTGAACTCAATGGCTGGTTATGCATTGGCGCGTTTTAACTTTCCATTAAGGAACTTCTGGTTAGCAGTCATAATTGCAACATTAATTATTCCGCCAGAAAGTATTTTCCTGCCACTTTATGTTCTTGTCTATAATTTTGGCTGGGTGAACACGTACACTGGGTTAATTGTTCCATTTATTGCAAATGCATTTAGTATCTTTCTTTTCAGACAGTTCTTTTTAGATTTTCCAAAAGAGATTGAAGAAGCTGCGAAGATTGATGGTTGTTCGCAAATCGGGATCTTTTTTAGAATCATTGTGCCGCTTTCAAAGCCAATCTTTGCAACAGTTGCCATTTTTACTTTTATTAACCATTGGAATGATTTCTTATGGCCGCTAGTCGTAGCAACGGAAGACCGGATGAGAACGATTCAAATTGGGTTGCAGTACTTTATGAATCAACCTCCTGTTCAGTGGGGCCAAGTGATGGCAGCACTGACTGTTACAACGATTCCTATGCTATTAATCTTTATTTTCTTACAAAGATATTACGTTCAAGGCTTAGCGCATACGGGTTCGAAAAACTAATTTCAATAATGGATAGGAAAGGAAGTTGACATGGGAAAGGTTATAAGCCTAGGCGAATTGCTAATAGATTTTGTACCAAAAGAAAAAGGAAAGTCACTAAAGGACATACAGGAATTTGAAAAGGCTGCTGGTGGTGCCCCTGCTAATGTAGCGGCTGCAATCGCAAAACTGGGCGGGGATGCATCCTTCATCGGAAAGATTGGAAATGATGGATTCGGTCACTTTCTTGAAGAAACACTGCAAAAAACGGGTGTAAATACGAACTTTGTCGTTACGAGCGATAAGTATAAAACGGCACTTGCATTTGTAACAAATCAAGATAATGGCGAAAGGGAGTTTATGTTTTATCGTGATCCATCTGCAGATATGATGTTAACTGCTGAAGAAGTCGATGAACAGTGGTTTGAAGAAGGGGATATCTACCACTTTGGCTCTGTTTCTTTGATTGGACATCCGGTAAGGGAAGCGACGGTTGAAGCACTGCAAATCGCTCAAGAAAAGGGGCTCATTATCAGTTTTGACCCAAATGTCCGCTTAGCCCTTTGGGATGATGCAGAAACGGCAAAGGAATGCATTCTTCGCTATTTCAAGCAGGCTCATATTGTAAAAATAAGCGATGAGGAACTCTTCTTTTTGACAGGGATCGAAAATGAAAGGAATGCTGTTCATCAGTTGTTTGGAGGGGTAAATGAGCTTGTTGTCGTCACGAAAGGGGCTTTAGGTTCAGTTGTTTATACGAGAGGTTATTGTCAATCGGTTGCAGCGATGAAGGTCGAGGCCATTGATACGACAGGGGCTGGTGACGCCTTTGTCGGTGGATTATTGTTCTTTTTGCAAAAAGAAATGAAGAATAGCAGCCTCGTAGATTTTCTTAAGAATGAAGAAAAGGCTCGAGAAATGGTTTCATTTGCAGGTAAGTGTGGAGCCATCGCTACTACTCGTCGAGGGGCAATTCCCGCTTTACCAGCTTTTTGCGATGTAGTGAAATAAGAATGATAGGGAGTGTCGGTTATGCAAGTAGGTGGAGTTGCTGGTGGAATATATAAAGTTTGTGACTGGTTAATGAAACTAGCAATGGTTAATTTGCTATGGATCGCTTTCACAGTCCTGGGCCTTGGAATCTTTGGGATGTTCCCGGCAACGGTTGCTATGCTAACCGTCGTTACTCGCTGGATCAAAAAAGAGGAATGTAAAGTTGTTTCGAGTTTCACCCGTGCTTATAAAAATAGTTTTATAAAAGCAAACATGTTGATGGTTTTATCACTTGTAGCAGGGTCTGTATTAATAACAAATGTAATAGTTGTACAGTCTATGAGTGGAATTCTTCATGTGTTTTTGAAGTACGGTTTGATTTGTTTGTTCGTTATGTACAGTATGGTCGTTCTCTATGTTCTGCCAATTACTACGTACCAATCACATGGAGTGTGGCAAACAATAAAAATGGCATTTATAACAGGGGCATTGCACCCAGTTCGTACAGGGATGTTATTAGGTGGGTTTGTACTTTTGTATTTCATTATACGATCCATTCCAGGGATGATTCCTTTCTATGGTATGAGTCTAATGGCGATGTGGACCGTTGTCGTACTAGCTCCTATTTTATCCAAGGAGCATAATGAGTCAAACAAAGAAAAAATAATAAAGAGCACAACGGCAGTAAGAGAATAGAAGGAAATCAGGAGGTACAAAATGACACAACATAAGCAGGCTGTTGAAAAAGCAATTCAATCGATTAATCAAGCTAAAGAAGAAGTGAGCAAGAATTACTGGAGATTAAACTATCATGTAGCCTCGCCTGCCTATTGGATTAATGATCCAAATGGGTTTAGCTATTATAAAGGGGAATACCATTTATTTTACCAACATCATCCATACAGCCCGCAGTGGGGACCGATGCATTGGGGGCATGCAAAAAGCAAAGATTTAACCCATTGGGAACACCTCCCTGTTGCCATTGCTCCAAGTGAAGAATATGACAGAGATGGTTGTTTTTCTGGTAGTGCAATTGAAAAGGACGAGAAGCTCTACCTTATGTATACAGGCCATATTTGGACAGGGGATAACCACGACACAGATTTAGAACAAGTTCAGTGCCTTGCTGTTAGTGAGGACGGTATAAATTTTGAAAAACTAGCGAATAATCCAGTAATTCAAGCGACGCCTGAAGGGGATATTCACCCGAATCATATTAGAGATCCAAAAGTGTGGAAGCATGGGGATGATTATTACTGTGTCATTGGTAATAAAACAAAGAATGAAGTAGGTCAGGTTCTTCTTTATCGCTCAACCGATTTACTAGATTGGGAGTTTCTAAATGTTGCAGCAAAGGGTGAAGGAAACTTTGGTTTTATGTGGGAATGCCCAGACATTTTCCCTCTAGATGGTCAGGATGTACTGATAATGTCACCGCAAGGAATGAAGCCAGAAGGCCACCTATATCATAATTTGCACCAATCAGGTTATGTAGTAGGGGAGCTAGATTATGAAAGTGGGAAGCTCGACCATGGGGCTTTTCAACTGCTTGATTATGGGTTTGATTTTTACGCACCTCAAACAACGGTAGATGACGATGGAAGAAGAGTCATGATTGCGTGGATGGCGATGTGGGAAAGTGACATGCCTGAACAAGAGTTTGACTGGGCTGGAGCGATGACATTGCCTCGACAATTATTTATAAAAAATGGTCAAATCATTAGTAAGCCAATGCCAAAAGTTGAAACATTACGAGAAGGTCTTACCGAATATGAGCATGTTCTCTTTGAAGGGAACCACGTGTTCGAAGACGTTGTAGGAGATTCACTGGAACTTGATGTCATTATTGAAGCAAAAGAAGCTACTAGGTTTGGTTTGAAAATGCGTATGAATGAGGAGCTAGGGGAGGAAACCGTCCTTAGCTATGATTGCAACGAAGAATTCTTAACGTTAGATCGTAACAAATCTGGAAAAGGATTAGATGGCATTCGTAAAGCGCCAGTTACCCTTAACGATAATGAGCTTCATTTGCGTATTTTCATAGATACATCGTCTATTGAAGTCTTTGTTAATGATGGAGAAAAAGTAATGACATCAAGAATTTACCCCGATCCATCTTCTACTGGGATTGAGTTCTTTGCAGATGGGCTCATTTCGATTAAAAAGTTAAAGAAGTGGGCGTTAGGGAAGAGTGTAGGAGTTAGTCCTGCAACTGCTAGTAGTATAACTGAATAATGGGTGTGAGGAGTCGGTGTTTATACTGGCTCCTTTTTTATTTGTATATGAAAAACGTGTGTCTGCCAATTGTTTAAGTCGTAGGGGAGTGGTTCTGTTGTTGGTGTGAAAACAGGTATCAGAGTTTAGGGTAAAAGCTATTCACTGAAAAAGTTCTTTTTAGCCGATTCGAGGAAGCAGCAATGGCTCCACACGTTGCGCGCCTGCTATGAGAAACATGAGCCTCCGAAAGTCGGCTACCGGCGCAAAGCAAGTTTGCACCTATGAAACCCGCTCATAGCAGGCGTTAAGACAAAGCAACGGTTCCGATGATTGCTTAAAGGCCATTGAAAAAGGTGTGGTATTACCTTTTTCAATGGCCTTGCTTATTTTAGAGGGGAGATCGGTGGAATCTTGCTAGTAATAAGCTTTAAATTAAGATGATATTCCTGTAGAAAGATGTCTATATTCTTATTTTT
The DNA here is from genome assembly GCF_056619925.1 of Halalkalibacter sp. HAAS-P013. NCBI lineage: Bacteria > Bacillati > Bacillota > Bacilli > Caryophanales > Bacillaceae > Halalkalibacter > Halalkalibacter sp. HAAS-P013. The sequence continues at coordinate 80,434 of NZ_JBWQTU010000006.1, read as the reverse complement.
AAGTCGTGAATAGTCGAATAATAGAAATCAAGGGTGATGGTCAAAGAGGGGAGGGGAGAGGATCTGTTTATCCAGATAATGGTAGTTAGGGCGTTGTATACAATTATGTGTACATGTTTACAAAAACGTATAGATGTTTACAAAATGTATACTTGGTTGTTTACAATATCGTGTACATGTATACAAATGTGTATACATAGTGTACTTTAGGGATGTGTACGAGATTGTATACATGTATACGAAAATGTGTACATGTATACAAAAATGAATACAACTTAAGTATCATTGACGAATCTAGCACTCTACTATACTCTTATATATGTTGGAAAATGTTATAAAATCCTGAAACGAAAGGAAATGATTTGAATGAGTAAAACAAGAATTGCTGCAGTTGATGTAGGTAACGATTCCCTTAAGGCGTTATTTGGAAAAGCGGATTTTGAATTAAATGTCCCGAATGTCATCGCAAGAGATACAGAAGATAGACCAGTTATTGGAATAGAAGATTTAAATGAAAAGGATCCTCTAGATGGAATACATATTCGAGTTCACTCCCCTGCCCTTCTAGAGAACAATGCCATTTACCGTGTTGGTAACTTAGCGACAAAGAGCAACAATCCAAATGAGCTAGATCCTGGCAGCAGTAAGTCGGAAGAAGATCAAACATTAGTTATGCTATTTGCTTCATTAGCGTTAGATGCAGTAAGAGAAGAAAACTCAAACCTATTTAAAAAGACAAACAATGTCATAGATGCAAACTATACATTAGGAACAGGTTTGCCGCTACGTGAAGTAAAAGAAGGAAAAGACGTTGGTTATCGTTCTCAGCTATTAAGTTCGGTTCACCAAGTAGAATTCCTAGTTACACCTAAATATCAAGGAATCAAAGTGAATATTAAATTTGATGAAGTAAAAGTATATCCGGAAGGGTTTGCTGCTTATATCAACTTAGTTATGGATAATAATTTAAACATTATTAATAGAGACTTAGTAGATAAGAGCATTCTGATTCAAGATATTGGTGGTTTATCTACGGATATTGCTGTTATTAAAAATCGTAATGTTGATGATGATAAGGCTCAGGGCTTTAACCTTGGAGTAGCTGAATCATTAGAGCAAATTAGAGAAGAAATTCGCTCGAAGCACGGTGTAGAGTTAGATAGTCGTCGTGATGTTGTTGATATTATTACGAAGAAGCAAGATCGCAATCATATTATGGTACGCGGAAGTCGGACAAGCGTTCATGATATTACGGATCGTATTTTAATGGAGCTTGCGAAGAAGCAATATCGTCACTTACGTAATGTATGGTCAAAGAATTCTCAAACAGAGATTTGCTACTTTGTCGGCGGCGGTGCAATGGTATTAAAAGACTACTTAAAAACATTAAATAACAGCTTAGATGGCTTTAATATCGGTTTCTTTGAAGATGAAAAAGAAAGCATCTGGATGATGGCAAATGCGTACTATAAGTTGATTTCAGCTTTTACAAAGGCAAACAACCCAGATCCTAAAGACAAAGAAAAAGATAAAAAAGCTGTGAAAAACTAATAAGGTGATTCTATGAGTACAAAGGGGACGACTGGAATCCAGAGGGGTCAGGCAATTACATTCCGTCTCCCTTCTGATACGCCAGATCACTTACTTAAACAGCTACAAAAATTAAAAGAGACAGAGAGACGCAACTTTTCAAGTAAGATTGCTGAATATGCCTTAGATGGTGTGAGCAACTCGATGGCAAAGGAACGCGAAACGGTTACGATCCCTCTACCGAAGGCATTAAGCAAAGAACAGCGAAACTGGCTGCGCCACTCACATTCAGAAGCCCTTCTTGGAGCGATTGTGTTTCAGCTTTTAGCTGATCCAGTACGAGCGACTTCTGTTTTGGCATCTCTTAATAGCAATGCCTTTGATATTGATGAGGCGCTATATTTGCAGGAAAGCGAAGCATTTACCGAGGAAGATGAAAGAGAGTCTAGTCTTCCGTCTAAACCTGTAATTGAGCCAGAAGAGGATCTGCTGCATGACGACGCAGTCGATGACTTAGAAGATGACTTAGGTGACTTTGATTGGAATAAGGCACTGCAAGAGCATGCAGCAGCCAAAGAGGCAGAGGAGCCTAAGAAGGAAGAAACGGCAGAGGATTTGCTCGGCGGGTTTCTTGCGAAGATGAATAAATAAAAGCGAGCTTTTTGTAGAGTGGCGGTTCGGTTGAGAGCGAGAAAAATTAAATTCACAACTCAAGTAACAGTTAATTCGCGGCAATAATATCAATAATATTGGCAAAGAAAACGCAATGGATTCTAAAAACCATTGCGTTTTTTTCTAGTTAAATCGTCTTCTTGTGCTAAGTGCTAAAAGCCCCGTTCGTTGAATAAGCAGCTTCTCTTTTATTGATTACAGATTTCGAAGTTAACATGTAAATTCTTCTTGAAAAATAAATTCATTGGATAAATTTTCTCGCCAGTTAGATACTAACTCTAGTGTTATTATTTAACACTAAACTCAATGTGGAGCGATATTCATTGAATTCTTTTTTTATACACCGTTCAAACTTATATATGATTGTTCTCAAGAATTCAAACTTTCTGTTTTTATAGAAATTTATATTTCAATCCACAATATATTTTATGAGGTGACATTATGGAAAAAGAGGATTTAAAGCTCACATCTGCTGAGATAGGGACTTTGTGGGCAGAATATGTGAATGGTACAGCTATTCATATGATAAACAAGTATATGTTGTCCATTATTGAAGATGAAAAGATCAGAGCAATTTTTGAAGATGCAATACATACATTTGAAAAACAAAAGAAACAGATAGCTATGTTTATTGAAAACGAAGGATTTCCTGTCCCAATTGGATTTACTGATTCAGACCTTACTAAAGGGACAAAAAGATTATTTTCGGATATATTCTGTTTACACTATTTACACATTATGACGCTTCATGGGTTACTCGGACATATGACATCACTGAGTGCCTCTGTCAGGAAGGATTTAAGATATTTTTATGATTCCTGTGATAATGATGGAAAAAGGATGTACCATCAAACCATTGAATTACTACTAGAAAAAGGGCATTTTCAAAAAGACCCTTACTTTTATCCAGAAGCAACCCCCGAGTTTGTTTCAGGTCAACAATTTTTAGATGGGTATTTTGGGGATAAACGACCTTTAGCCGCTACGGAAATTATCGCCCTTTCGTTTAATTTGAAAAAGAAAATACTGGAAAAAACTCTTTCGATTGCATTTAGCCAAGTTGCTCAATCTAAAGAAGTGAGGAAATTTTTAGAGTCATCACAAAAAACTGCAAATAACCAAATTCAATCACTAAGTAATATATTAAAAAAAGATAATTTACCTGTTCCAATGTCTTGGGAATCAGAAGTCACAACATCTACGGATTCACCTTTTTCAGATAAGTTAATGTTGTATCATATGGGATTCCTACTACAAACCGCGCAAGCTTATCATGGAACAGGACTAGCTGCCGCCATGCGAACAGACCTTGCAGTAACTTATGAAAAGATTATATTAAAAAACTTGATGGTAACAAAAGAATGGTTCAATATTATGACGCAATACAAGTGGTTAGAGGAGCCCCCACTTGCCCCGAATAGAAAAAATCTTGCAAAAGACAAATAATTTGAAAATTGGCACCTCTCGTTAATGGGAGGTGTTTTATAATTGCCCATAATACTGAAACACTTAATAAATCAAGAAAAAAAGAGATGAAAACCTGTGTGATTTTCATCCCTAAATGCTGTGATATTTTTAATTTTCTCCCTGTGTTTAGAACCTGTTATTTGCAGAGCTCGTTTTTCTGTATGTAAAACTAATCAGCAAAAAGGTGGTTCCCGATCGTAAACTTCGGCGTCGTCCAGTTGAAAATCCACTCAGACGTTGCGATTGCAGGGTTGTAGTAATATGTAGCCCCTTCAGATGGATCCCAGCCATTCCAGGCATCTCTTACCGCTTTGTATGAGGCAGATGTTGGTGTTAGGTTGTATTGACCATCCATAACGGCTGTAAATGCGTTTCTTTGGTAGATGACTCCTTCAACAGAAGATGGAAAGTCAGGTGATTTCAGACGATTTTTCACGACTGCTGCCACCGCGACTTGACCTTTATAAGGTTCCCCACGTGCTTCCCCGTGTACAATTCTAGCTATTTTTTCAACCTCTTTTAGTTGAGTGAGAGTTTGCGGTCCTGCAACACCATCAGAAAGTAAGTTGAAATCATGTTGAAATTGACGGACGGCAGCTTCTGTTAACTCTCCGTAATACCCGGTTGCATTGCTATGTAAATACTCCAATGCAATTAACTTCTCTTGTAACTCGACGATAGCTTCTCCACGATCTTCTTTTTTCAAAAGGAGCTCATTTGCTTTTAATTCTTTAGGTATGAGAGCCATAAAAATGAAGAATAGTGGAAGAAGTAGTATGATTTTCTTGCTCATATAAATCCCTCCCTATATTAATAAATTAAACAAATGTTTGAATTTTCCTACCTGAGATGAAGATTTGAGAGAATAGTAGGAGAAGAATGAGGTACAAAGGGTAGAGACTTTTTCTGATAGAATAAAAGAAAAAGATAGTAGGTGGAGTGAGTTGAGGCGAACAGCAATCATAACAGGGGCATCTAGTGGATTTGGATTACTTACTACATTAGAGCTCGCTAAGCGTGGGTTTACCGTACTTGCGACGATGCGGAATGTAGAAAAAGCAGTCGCGTTTAACTCGTTAACAGATGATGGGGACATACTTGAGCGAATTGAGCCGTTTCCACTTGATGTGACAGAGGGAGATTCGGTTGCTCGTTTCTCGAAAAAAGTTCAGTCGATGGGGGAGGTAGATGTCCTGATTAACAATGCAGGATTTGCCATTGGTGGATTTGCTGAGGAGATCGAGATAGAAGATTATCGCAGACAGTTTGAAACGAACGTATTCGGAGTGATGGCGGTTACGCAGGCGGCTCTACCGGTCATGCGTAAGCAAAAATCTGGAAACGTTATCAATGTGAGCAGTGTGAGTGGGCGGATTGGCTTTCCAGGGCTCTCACCTTATGTGTCGTCAAAGCACGCATTAGAAGGGTACTCAGAAAGCCTTCGATTAGAAGTCGCCCCATTTGGAATCCAGGTTGCATTAGTAGAGCCAGGGTCATATAGCACCAACATTTGGTCATCTGGGATGGAAGTGTCAAAGCGGGCACTGGATACTGGGTCGCCATACTATGAATATATGAATGGAATTACTGACAGGTTGGAAGCTGGTAAGAAGAATCATGGTGATCCTTATGAGGTGGTTCAATTAATATGTGAGTTGGCAGTGGAAGAGAAATTAAGAAAGCTAAGGTATCCAATTGGGAAGGGGTTGAAGCTGTCGTTGGCGCTGAAGCAACTGATGCCTTGGTCTTGGTGGGAGAAGATTGTGTTACGGCAGGTATTGAAGAAGAGGAAGTAAAGTAAGTGGTAGTCGATTCGACAGCAAATCCACTAGTTTGGAAAGTAAATGCATCAAACTCGACAGAACCGTCACTTTTTATTGAGAAATAGTGTTGCAAAAAGCAGCAAATCGCCACAAAGTAGGAGTGAACAGAGGATGCTTCTGAAAAACGTTGACGTATACGGAGAGGCCAGCGTTATAAAGCAAGGCTATATTCGAATAAATGGCAAAAAAATAGAAGCTATAGGAGCTATGACGGACTTAGATTTATCAAACTATAATGGAGCGGTGATTGATGGTGGAGGCTTAAAGGCAATCCCTGGTTTTATTGATGGCCACATTCACGGGGCCAGTGGGGCTGATGTGATGGATGCAACACCTGAAGCATTAGAAACGATGGCACGAGCTCTCCCGGCGGAAGGGACGACAAGTTTTTTAGCGACAACGATCACGCAGGCTGAAGAAAGCATTGAAAAAGCATTAATCAATGTGAGTCAATTTCAGAACCAACCTCAAAACGCAGAGCTGCTGGGCGTACATTTGGAAGGACCTTTTATTGAAAAGAAACAAGCCGGTGCTCAACCAATAGAGTATGTAAGAGAGCCATCGGTTGAGTCATTTAAAAGGTGGCAAGAGCTCTCAGGTAACAAAATCAAGACGATCACACTTGCACCAGAGAAGGATGTAGATCGCACATTTATTACCTATTTAGTTAGGGATGGGGTAAATGTATCAGCCGGGCATACAGGTGCTGGCATAGAAATAATGAAGGACGTCGTTCAATTAGGAGTAAGTCAGGTCACTCATCTGTGCAATGCGATGACAGGGATTCATCACAGGGATATGGGAGTGGTCGGTGCAGCCTTTTTGCTTGAGGAACTTCAAGGGGAGTTAATTACGGATGGCATTCACGTTTCCCCGGAAATGGTCCAGCTTATTTATAAGAACATGGGAGCTAGTCGGTTAATGGTCATAACTGATTCCATTCGGGCGAAGGGGCTTCCTCCAGGTGCGTATGAGTTAGGAGGACAAAAGGTCGCAGTTGATCAAGAGAAGGCCCTTTTATCTGATGGAACATTAGCGGGCAGTATATTGAGAATGGTAGACGGAGTCAAAAATATCCGGGCATTTATAGGAGCATCCATTGAGGAATGCATTCAAATGGCTAGCGTGAACCCTGCTAAGCAGTTAGATGTTGAAGATCGAAAGGGAAGTATAGCAGTTGGCAAGGATGCGGATATATTACTCGTTGATGAGGAATTAACTATTAAATATACGTTCTGCAGGGGGGAAGTAGCATATAAGGAGGGGGTGTAATGATAAAGGTTAAACACTATGCTAGTTGGGACTGTCCCAATTGAAATAAATTTTTTTTATCACAAAAAGAGAGGTGAAACGAGGGCGCTGAAAAAGGTACGGTTTTGACCTTTTTCAGTGCCCTCGGTGCCACTCCTTAGTTTATACTTCTTTAAATAATTCCTCTCTATTAATCTTTCACTCGCTGAATTACAATCTCACTAGCTAAATCTAAATTTCTATCCACTGCATTTAAAACATTTTGTCTCATACGGTAGGCACCTTCTTGTGTGCCGTCCACAATGACACGATAAATTTCGCCATTTCCGTTGCCTCCGTTAGAGCCACCGCCTCCTGAATTTGATGTTCGCTTAAGGTTAAAGGCGCGCGCCAATCCATTGACATGACCACGAGCTACCGTTTCAAGCCAATTGGGATTCTTGAGTTTTGCAGCATCTTCCGCGTTGTCGATAAAGCCATTTTCAGTGAGAATAGCTGACATCCTCGTTTCACGTAGGACGTGGAAGTTCGCTTTCTTTTTTCCGCGATTAACTAGATTGTTTACCTTTGTGATTTCCTCGTGCATAATGTCACGGTAACGGGCAGTCTGTGAAGAGTCAGATAAGCTGTTGTGAATATAGTCTTCATACCCCTTTGCCGAGCCATTATGAGCATTAACGTGGATCGAAACGAAGTAGTCTGCCCCCCACGAGTTTGCATCTCGTGTGCGCTCGGCTAACGTGACACTTCGATCGGTCGTTCGACTCATTCGGATATCTACACCTTCATACTCATTTCTAAGGATATCACGAATGCGCAAAGCAATATCTAAAACGATATCCTTTTCATGCATACCATTTGCACTAGCACCACTGTCAGAGCCTCCATGACCAGGATCTAAATATAGTTTGAACATGAAATATCACCTCCTACTTTAGAATGATATTCAAAAGAACACTTACTTGTAACGGCTTGTCACACAAGAAAAGCTAGGCAATATGATTATTTTTGTGATAAGGGGTCAGACCCCTATGCAGTTCCCTATGCAGTTGCAAGATTGATAGATTATTAAAAAGCAAAAGAAAGGAAATGCAAAAAAGTCCCTCGAGTAGAAGAGCCAGTAGAGGAACTTTGTGTTCTATTCAGGGTCTTTGGTTGTCATCTACACTAAGTAAATGGCTGCTGTTAAGCAGTGACAAGAGTTAGAAAAAGAAGAGTTACCCTGAAGGAAAGCGATCCACTTCAGACTTTTGTCGAAGAGATAGCCTTTTTTATCAATACAGTTGAGGAATGCATACGTCTTATTGAACAAAATATTCATAGTTGTCACTCCCTTTTTTCGATAGTTTGCTACTGAAAATGGGAATTATGCATAAATAACCTAATTTATTTTCGCGAAAAAACGCACGCAAATAACGTATAAAAGCAAGAAAAAACCCAGCCGATGAACAGCTGAGTACGTATCATTATTGTTTGACAAACGTATGGTTCAAATCAATAGCCATCCCACTCCAGCCCAAGCACTCCGATCCTTCAATCGTCGTAACGTGATTTCCGTCCTTCACAAGAGTCATTTGACAGCCAATTTCATCTTCGACTTGTAACGCAGTATTTCCATCTTTCAGTGCGTAGCCTTCCATTTCGCCGACATGAGTAGTAGAGACATGAATATCAAAATGAAAGCCTGCTTCATCCTCATTGTAGATGTTCAGTTCACCGCCGACATCTGTGCCTTCTGGAATCGTGTACGTGCCACTCCAGTCCGATGAAATTTCAGGCGTCTTCGTTTTGCTAACTAAAACCATTTCAATCTCATTTTGATTTTTTTCGATATAGAGAATATTGGCACCAGTGTTATAAATCATCACTTCTGTATGATTCAACTGTTCACCGACCACTTTCTCATCAGGTTCTCCGAGCTTATCGTAAATTTGCTCAATATCCCCATCTATCAGTGTCCCAGGAATAAGAATGGTGTTAATGGTGTTATCACTAGTTGCGGCTACAGCATATCCGATGTTATTAAACATAAAGGTCTCCGCTCCACGTAACCAATCGGTAATGGCATCAGGTTCTCCTTTTTGATCAAAGATTTCCTGCAAACTTGTGCCTATAGCAAATGAGACTGATGGAAATCGACCTTTCTCTACTTCGTCTAGCCAGTCAGAAGTGATTGAAATGTACGGGTAAGCGAACGTGCTGTTCGGTTTATGTTTCCAACGTTCATACGTTTCTTGTCCATATTTAGCACCATCAGTAAACGACTCGTCATTGTAGACGGCCTGGCTCTTTAAGGAGAGAGTAAGTGTCTCCTCGTTTAACTCCCATGTGGTAAAAAACCAACCGAACTCTTCTTCTGTTTCGTTGTTTTTATACTCTACGCTTTGATAATAGTGATCACCGATATTACGCAATTCCCCGTTAATTGACTTCAAAGACTGTCCATCAACGTTCACTTCTTGGAGCTCTCCATCTTCTAACGCAAAAACGTTCAAACTCTTTTGTCTCAGTGCTTCCTTTTGATAAATAACAAGGAGGTCTCGCCCTGTTTTATGAGAACTAATATAGGCCATCTTTTCTCCCTCAATAAAATGTAGAGGGGAATCATCCTCGTTCTGAAAGAGCTTCAGATGTTCTTGCATAACGCCGTACTCTGCGTCATCTTCAGCTACATAAAGATGGTAGTAGCCGGAATAAAATTGTTCGCCCTCCACTCCAAGAAAAGAAGGCGAATCAATCTCGCCTTTTTCTTCGTCCGAGCTATAAATATGTACGTGGTACGTTTGATTTTTGTTATCCGTCATTTGTAAATGGAAACGGCTATCAGCTTGTAATACGGTTAAAGGAATGTCAGACACGCTATTTTCTGATGATGGTGTTTCCAGTACTTCATTCGTATCTATCGAGTTTGTGGTATCCTCATGACTCGGTTCATTTGAAGCGTTTGAAGGTTGCCCTTTCACACAACCTGCTATAAAGAATAAACAAATAATGAATAGTAATGAATAGAAGAATTGCTTCATTTTATCACCTTCGTGAGATCCTATTGTCAACTAACCTACTATTGTCTTTCAAATCATACTATTTCGATAGTTATCAGTGTATTCCTCTTTTTTTACAAAATAAATGAATAAAGGGACTTTCGGAGGCCACTAAAAAAGGTACGGTTTTCACCTTTTTTAGTTGTCTTTATCTTTCGAATCTTTTCTGTGAATACAAAAATTAAGCAAGAACCTTACTATTTTTAAAGGGTTATAATATAATAAAGTGAAAGCGTTTTAATAATTCAGAAGGAATTGATTATTCATGGCGACGAGACAAGATGTAGCAAAATTAGCCGGGGTGTCAGCGACAACCGTTTCCCGCGTATTAAACAATAATGGTTATGTTTCACAAGATGTGCGAAAAAGAGTGGAAGAAGCCATTCGTGAATTGCAGTTTGTACCAAACCGCGTTGCAAGAAGCCTTCGTACACAAAAATGTGGACAGATTGCTTGTATTACACATGGATTGAAAAATACCTTTTATGCAGAAATAGTCCAAGGGATTGAAGAGGTCGCATTAGAAAATGGATATACTTTTTCTATCTACAGCACGAGTGTAGAAAATGAGCAATATATAAACTTAATCTTAGAAGGCTTTTATGATGGGCTCATTGTTTTAACTTCTTCTGAATTCAATAATTTAGTAGACTCTAAGAAAATAAGAGAAGTGATTCCTACCTGTTTTTATTGGGACCTTGGTTATGAAACATCACTGCCAAATGTAGCAGTAAACTTGAAGAAAGCAATGAAAAATACGACTAATTATTTACTTGATTGCGGCCATAAAAAAATCATTTATCTTGGTTATCCAAAAGAAGGAATTGAAGGGGTGAAAGAGAACCCGCGTTTCCTAGGATATGTTGATGCGTTGAAAGCAAAAGGAGTAGAGGTATCGTCTGATCATTTTCTATTTGTCTCTAATTGGAATGACACATTAACGGCTGGTTACGAAAAGGTAAAAGAACTTCTAGACAGAGGTGTTTCATTTACTGCCATTGCTGCTTGTAATGATTTAATGGCAATTGGAGCAATTCGTGCCTTATCAGAACGAGGAATACGTGTGCCAGAAGATGTTTCGGTTACTGGTTTTGATGACGTAGAGATTGCGAGAATGATTACCCCTGCATTAACAACCGTTTCATTACCTAAAAAGGAAATCGGGCATACGCTTATGAAATCCTTACTTCGTCAAATGAATGGAGAGAAATTAGAGGGGAAAATTAAAGAGTATGAATCGGAGCTTATGGAAAGAGAAACCGTACAAAAAATCTGACAATATAAAAAAAGTAATTGACTTCCTTACATGAACGTACTAAACTAAACTCATTAAAGCGTTTACATATCTGTGAGCGATTTATTTTTCATCAAATGTGGTTTCGAGTCCACACTAAACTTTAAGGTTAGCACTAATCAAAGGTTCGACTCGAAGCTGACAAAATGTAAGGAAGTTCAATAGTTAAATAATTTATAAGGAATATGGATTCTAAACCACAAAGCAGAAGTAGGTGTAAAATCATTTAATATATGCTCTGTGGACTCGAAACCATATCCAGTCAAAAGTTTATTAGGGTTTGATTCCATTTATCTTTTGTGGTTTCGAGTCCACACTATTGATTAGATTGTTAATACCGCTTTCTTCTAGGTGGAAAGAAGGTATTACAATAAATAAAAAAACAATAGCAGGGGGAAATAGGAATGCGAAAATTATTATCTTTTCTTCTAGTATTATCACTTCTAGTATTTGCAGCAGCTTGTAGCGGTAATAACGAAACAAGTGGTGCAGAAGGAGATGGAGAAACAGTTAAATTAACAGCTTGGGCATGGAATGTCAATGTTGGAGCATTAAATGTAGCTGCTGAGAAGTTTAAGGAAATAAACCCTAATGTAGAGTTAAAAGTAGAAGATATGGGTCGTCTAGATGTATATGATCGACTATCAACGGGTCTTGCTGCTGGTGGAGCAGGTCTGCCAGATATCGTTTTAGTAGAAGATGATCGAATCCAAGGGTATGTAGAAGCATTTCCGAACGGGTTCTTAAATCTTTCAGAACAAGGTTTTGACAGCCAAGCTGAGTCATTTCCTCCATTTAAAAACGAGTTAGCAAGTCTAAATGGAGACTTTTACGCAATGCCTTTTGATGCAGGGCCTGGTGGAATGTTCTATCGCCGTGATATTTTTGAGCAAGCGGGTGTAGATGCAGAAGAAATTGAAACATGGGATCAATTCTTAGAGGCTGGTAAAACAATCAAAGAAGCTACAGGAGTAGCAGTAATGCCACTTGATATGTTCAGTGATGATCCAACATTCCGTATGATGTTAAACCAATTAGGTGTGTACTACTTTGATGAAACAGGAAACGTTGACCTTACGAATCCAAAAGCAGTTCAAGCAATGGAAACTTTGAAAGCGTTCGCAGATGCGGACCTTATCCGAAATGTTGATGGATGGAACGGAATTGTTTCTTCAACCATCGATGGATCTGTAGCTACGATTCCATTTGGCGCTTGGTACTATGGAACAATTATTGATCAAGCATCTGACTCAGCTGGAAATTGGGGCGTTTTTGAATTGCCAGCATTTGAAGAGGGCGGCAACAGAGCTTCTAATCTTGGTGGAAGCAGCTGGATGATTCCTCAAGCATCTGACCATGCAGAGGTAGCTTACGAATTCATGGAGTTCTTCTCAACGAGCGATGATGTTCAACTTATTGCGATGGAAGAGTACGGGTTATTCCCTTCATTATCAACCGTATATGACTCTGAAACTTTTACGGAAGAAGTAGAATTCTTTGGTGGGCAACCAATTTGGCAGCTATTTGCAGACCAAATGAGTGATGTTCCAACTGCTTATTACACAAATGATTATTCAGTTGGTTTAGATGAAGCAATTAAAGCACAAGCAGATATATTTAACGGCAAAGATATTAAAGAAGCTTTAGAGGAATCTGCGAAACGTTTAAGTGACCGTACAGGCCGTGACGTGAACACATATTAAGACATTAAAAAACTAGGAACAAAGGTATCCCAATAGGTTTAACGCTTATGGGATACCTCCCTTACACTATCATTCCTATAAGGGAGAAGATTAACTATGAAATCAAATGCAGTGATTGGTCAGCGAGAAAACGTGGTTGTCAAACGGAAGAAAATGAAAAAGCAAGACATCGTGCCATATTTATTTATTGCTCCAGCCGTCATTTTGTTTGCGATCTTTATGGCCTACCCGATTGTTGCTTCCTTCATTTTGAGTTTTCAAACGAGTCAAGGTGGGGAAATGGTCTTTAATGGCATTGCAAACTATCAAAGACTTATCTCAGATCAAATTTTCCTTAAAGCATTAGGCAACACGTTCTTGTTTCTTGCGATCCAAGTGCCAATTATGTTGTCTTTAGCGATTATTTTATCAACATGCTTAAACTCAGCGCTAGTTAAGTTAAAAGGGATTTTCCGAGTTTCTTTCTTTTTACCAGCTGTTACATCGTTAGTTGCTTATTCGATCATTTTTTCCGTCATGTTAATGGAAGAAGGTGTTATCAACCAAGTGATCACGAGTTTAGGAGCTGATCGTATTCCTTGGTTGTCACATCCAACATGGGCAAAGGTTGCACTCATTACCGCTATTACATGGAGATGGGTTGGGTATAACATGGTCATTTATTTAGCGGCATTGCAAAATATTCCGGAAGAGTTATATGAGGCAGCAAGTATGGACGGAGCGTCAAAGATTCGTCAATTCTTCTCGATCACGGTTCCGCAGTTAAAGCCAGTTATTTTGTTTACAGCGGTATTATCAACGATCGGTACACTTCAGTTATTTGATGAACCATTTACACTTACCGGCGGTGGACCAAGTGATTCTACGCTAACGATCGGTATGTACTTGTATCAAACAGGTTTCCGTTATTTTGACTTTGGTTATGCGTCAGCCGTTGCATACGTCATTGTTGTTTTAATTGGGATTATGACATTTATACAATTCAAAGTAACAGGTGATAAATAATGAGAAAAAAACCATTACAAAAAGTCTTTTTATATATTGCGTTAGTTATTGGGGCTATTATTTCTCTATTCCCGTTCTACTGGGCATTGATGGGAGCGACGAATGAGAGTGGAAAAATGTTCTCATCCTCCCTCATCATGCTTCCAGGAAGCAAGTTAGTAGAAAACATTGTGAACTTAAACGAACAAATTGGAATTGGTCGAGTGATGTTTAACTCATTGTTCGTCTCGATTACCTATACGATATTAGCTTTGTTGATTTCAACGATGGCTGCTTATGCATTTGCCAAGTTTCAATTTAAAGGTCGAAACGTGATCTTTGCCATCTTTTTACTATCGATGATGATCCCGTATCATGCAACGGTCATTCCGCTCTTTAAGATGATGGCTTCACTTGGTTGGTTAAACACATACCAAGCATTAATTTTACCGAACTTAGCTTATCCGTTTGCTATTTTCTTGATGAGACAAAACATGTTAGCCTTTCCTACCGCATTAATGGAGGCAGCACGAATTGATGGAGCAGGAGAATGGAAAATCTTTTGGAAGATCGTTCTTCCTTCGATGAAGCCGGCCCTTGCTGCAACAGCGATTTTCTTATTTATGTTTCAATGGAACAATTTCTTATGGCCGTTAGTGGCTGTGAATACAACGGATATGTACACATTCCCAGTTGCGTTAAGTAGTTTATTTGGGCTATCAAGAATTGATTATGGTCAAGTAATGGCAGGTGTATCACTTGCAACCGTTCCGATTATTATTTTCTTCTTAATGTTGCAGCGTCATTTCATTTCAGGAATGTTAGGTAGTGCCGTGAAATAAACAAAAAAATGTATTCTCAGATGAGGGGGAAAAAGGATGTACCTTGGTGTAGATTATTATCCTGAGCATTGGCCAAAAGAAATGATGGACGATGATATTCAAGGAATCGAAGGTCTTGGTGCCAATATTGTTCGAATTGGTGAGTTTGCGTGGCACTTAATGGAGAAGGAAGAAGGGAATTTTGACTTCTCCTTCTTCGATGAAGTAATTGAAAAAGTGAAAAAACAAGGTTTTAAAGTGATGTTCGGGACACCAACAGCGACGTTCCCTGCGTGGTTAGCGAAGAAACATCCGTCGATTTTATCTGAAGATGAAAACGGTCAAACTAGAGTGTTCGGCGGAAGACGTCAGTATTGCTTTAACTCAAGCGTCTACCGTGAGTATAGTGCACGTATAACTAGGAAGCTCATCGAGCATTACAAAAACGAGGAAGCCATCATTGCTTGGCAAATTGACAATGAGTTTGGGCATGAGGGCAGTGACATGTGTTATTGCGAGCAATGTCATAGCGAGTTTCAAGTTTTCTTAAAAAACAAATACAAAACGATTGAGCAATTAAATGAGACGTACGGAACCATTTTCTGGGGGCAAACGTACAACGATTTCTCAGAGGTTCCTATTCCAAAAAAGACGATCACAACACATAATCCGTCTTTACAGCTGGATTGGGCGAGATTCCGTTCGTTTTCTGTCAATCGCTATGCACATGAACAGACATTGATTGTCAAAGAATTAAAAGGGAGTCACCAGTTAGTGACGACAAATGTGTCAGGTGGGTTCTTTGGAAAGTGGTTTGACCACGAGGAAAATGTAAAGTTAATGGATTTTGTCTCATATGATAACTATCCTGTTTGGGGTGGATTGACGGAGCCGATTACGCCTGCAGCAATTGCGATGAGTCATGATTTTAATCGCGGCTTGCTTGGTAAAAATTACTGGATAGTTGAAGAATTAATGGGAGCGCAAGGCCATGATGTAATAGGATACTTGCCGCGACCAAACCAAGCAAAAATGTGGTCCTATCAAGCCTTTGCACACGGCTGTACAGATCTATTATATTTCCGCTGGAGAGGGATGACAAAAGGGGCAGAGCAATTTTGCTACGGAGTCGTCGATCACGATAATAATTATGGTCGAAAGTACAAAGAGGTTCAATCGGTATTTTCAGATATCCCTCAATATGAAGAGGTACTGCAATCAGACATCGAGTCAGAAGTCGCTGCGTTATATGACTACGACAATATATGGTCATGGCGTTTTCAAACACAAAGTTCAGGCTTTGACTTTTCCAATGAATTGCTAAGACTTTATACACCTTTTTATAAGAAGAATACAAATCTTGATGTGATCCCGGTTCATAGAGATTTTTCAAAATACAAGGTGTTACTTGTTCCAGCCCTGCAAATCATTGATGAGGAGTTAGCAGAGCGCTTCAAAGCCTTTGCTGAAAATGGCGGGACAATTGTATTCACATTTAGAACAGGCATTAAAGATAAAAACAACAACATCCATTTTAAAGAAACCTTACCTGGTCATGTACGTGAAATGGCAGGGATTACAATTCACGAAATTGAGTCGCTGTCATCAACAGAAGGAGCTTCGATTGTCGGTGTAGGTGAGAATGAAGAGAAGCGTTCTAGCTGCTCGGTATGGCGCGATATCATTACACCTGTAACGGCTGAGGTCCTCTACCGCTACGATGACCCGTTTTATCCAGAAGCTGCAATTACACGCAACCGCTATGGAGAAGGAGTCGTCTATTATATCGGGTGCGGGACAGAGGAGCATGTCATTTCTGACATTGCCAGTAACATTATAGAGGATCAAGGAATTTGGCAGATGGAAAGTGAAGAAGGAGTAGAAGTGTACAAACGACAAATGGGAGAAAAACCATTCTATTTTGTCATGAATCACACGGCTGAAGAGAAGACGTTTCGTAATGTGAAGCTGCATCCTTATGAAAGCCGAGTGATCGAAGCTGGGGAAGAATTGAAAGAAGACCAAAGTCAAGAAACGACATCCCTAGTATAAAAAGGGGAAAGGCTTGAGGGATAATCTGTCCTCAAGCCTTCTATTTTTCTATTTTTATAAAAAACACAAACATAATGTAATGTTTTATCGCTAGAAAAGACTCTAAAAATGAGAAGTTTTGTCGAATGGCTCTTTTTTTGATAGATAATCTAACAAACCCCTTCCATTCTATCATTTTTCAGACTATTATAATAAATGAGAAAACAACTTAAAGGAGCGAATGACTATGAAAATTAAAAACCATTACTTAGCAGAAATCGAGCATACTGGTGAAAAAAGCTACAAAAATCGTTGGAGTTGGGACATTTACATTGCTGCTGATGAAAATCAAGAATATAGAGGCAAAGCTCTAGCACCAGGCAAAGGAATTGAGATCCCATGGACGAAACTAACAGGACAAGACTTACTAGCTGAAATGATGGGGATTTGTGAATCACAAATGCCAAAG
This sequence comes from Halalkalibacter sp. HAAS-P013, assembly GCF_056619925.1. NCBI lineage: Bacteria > Bacillati > Bacillota > Bacilli > Caryophanales > Bacillaceae > Halalkalibacter > Halalkalibacter sp. HAAS-P013. The sequence continues at coordinate 63,348 of NZ_JBWQTU010000006.1, read as the reverse complement.
TGTTCATAATGGATATAAGTGATAAACCATTAGGACAAGCCTATAAGAATAAATACGAGAACCCCTAATGCTCTCCGTTAGTAGGAAGAGTGATAGGGGTTTTTTTGTGTGCAAGCGATAATTAAAAGCGATCAACCAGTGGCTGTCGCTTTTTCAAAGTTAGGCACAGGCTTTCTCACATAATGTGTATTTTGCATATGCTCAAACATTTTAAAGAACAGTAAATTACACGTTTTTACGTTCAGCTTGTAATAAAACGTACCATCTCTTTTTTCCTTCTCACAAATCTCACCCGTAAACGTACATTGCCATAATTCAATTTTAAGAATAAAAGAATTCTCTTTTAAAATGGGGAAGTCTAAATTCGTAGAAAACGATAATCCTAGAGAGCTTATGTCAGATACAAGGATCTTTGTCTTGCTAGAGTTGACGGTGTTGCCATTAAGCTCAGCAATGCTGATATCGGCATTCAATGGCTTTTGAAAACTCATCGACGGAAATAATCGATTTTCCATGACTTCCCCTCCATTTATGTATTATTACCATTAGCATAGTATAAACATTTTGCGAAGTGTGTAGTTTTATGTAGTTAAGTTGAAATTTTCTGGTAATTAAAGTAGCAGAAGTGAAAAAAGCCACCTATAAAGGTAGCCCGAACAATCTGACATGTTGTATTAATTGCTCAAATGTCATTTTGTTCTCATAAGTGGCAACTCCAACAGAAGCGCCAATTGGTAATCCTTTGCCCAGATCAATGGCCGATAGTTTTTCTTGGAGCATCGTGCTATAAAATCATCTTTCTTTGAAATCTTTACGCAACAATTCATTTCCGTTACGGTAAGAAAGCGTTTTTTAGAAATTAAACCATCTCAATTTGCATCAGTTCTTTTATAAATATCCAAAATACTGGTAGAATCAAATAAGTAAAATGAAACCATTGAAGTTTGGATTCGTAGAGATACAGGGGGTGTTAACATGAACAAACCAAAAACGGATAAATTGCTAAAAGGACTTGTTGGCTCGAGTGTGGCTCTCTTTGGATTAACAGGGTGCGCGCCGGGTCTTCAGGATGAACTTATGTCCGTGCCTGCTGAACCAGAAGCCAATGTTCAACCGGATACTGGTCCTCCATCTCCGGAGGAAGCCGATTGTGATACGTGGCAGTGGGACGAGGAAGCAGAAGGATACCAATGTGTGGAGCCAGGAAACGAAAATCACGGACACTATTATTATGGCGGAATGTGGTTCCCGACAATTGCCGCATTCATGGCAGGTAGAGCGACGGCTGGAGGTGCGCGTGGCGGTCAGGTAAGACAACCTGCTACAGGAACTCAGCCGGATCAAAATGTGAGCCAGCCGCGTCAGGACCAAAATCAAACAAGAACACCAAACCGAGCAACAAATCCACGCTCCGGCATGGGCGGCGGTGGTTTCTTTGGTGGCTAATTATAAGGAGTGGCGAGATCAATTTTACGCAGGGGTACCATCGTTTTGGGATCGATTGTACGGGATGGAGTATGCTCTTTACGATTGCTTGGAAATCACGCTGGAAGATAGGCATGAGATTCGAACTGCGACAGAAGAGTCGTATGCTATTTATAAAAAAATCAACCAAATGGTTCGACAAGCACCCGATGAGACGTTGCTTGATCTAGGTTTTCCTGCAAAAGCACTGCCGTTCTTGAGGATGGTGATGATCCCGTATGAAACGGTGATTGGTCGCTTTGATTTTGTTCAGACCGAGGACGGGCTGAAGATACTTGAGTTTAATTCAGATACGCCAACTTTTATTCGAGAGCTCTTTGATGTAAATGGCCTTGTCTGCGAAGAGTTTGGACTTGTGAACCCAAACGTTGAAGAAGCAGAGCATTTAGGGAAATCAATTCGAAATAGTATTTTTCATTGTGCGAGGCAAGTCGGTGTGATGGAGCACCCGTATGTGGTTTTTACCGCGCATGAGGACGACATCGAAGACCGTGAAACAATGATGTATTTGATGAAGGTCGCCAAAATCAAGGAGGCCGAGTTTGTACCGCTTAATCAGCTGCAAGTCGTTGATGGAAGCGGAGTGTACGATGTTGAAGGGAAGAAAATTGATGTTGTTTATCGTCATACGTACCCATTAGAAGCATTGCTTGAGGATGTAACCGATGATCAGTTTCCTATTGGAATGGAGTTTATGAAGCTTGTTGGTGAGCGAAAAGTTGGGATGTTAAACCCAGCCTCAGCCTTTTTAATGCAAAGCAAGGCGGTGATGGCAGCGATTTGGGGCATGCACGAACAGCGTCATCCATTGTTTACAGAGCATGAACATAAGATGATCAGCCAGTATTTTTTACCGACGTATCTAGATGAAGAGCCTTTTCTGGAAACAGGCGATACATATGTGTCTAAGCCTGCCTTTGGTCGGGAAGGCGATACGATTGAAGTACGAAAAAATGGGGCAACCCTCTTTGAGCAAAAAGCAAAATCTTATGATCAATATATGAAAGTATTTCAAAAGTACGTGGACCTACCAACAGCGTCGATTAAAACGGAGCTCGGAGTAAAGGATGCTCACTTACTAATCGGAAGTTTTGTTGTGAACGAGAAAGCGAGTGCATTTGGCGTACGCGCCGGAGCACAGATTACCGATAATTTATCGTATTTCTTACCTTGTGGAGTGAAAGGAGCAAATGAATGGACTTAACATTTTATTTACAAACCTTTGATCATTTTATTATTTATTTAGCTGTATCTTTAGTGTTGTTTTTAATTGGGACGTACATTTTCAAATTAGTGACGCCATATTCCGAGCGTGAACAGATCAAAAACGGCAATACAGCCGTATCGCTGAAATTATTAGGGAAAATGGCAGGTCTAGTTGTTGTCTTGCAATCAGCCATTCGACACTCAATTAACCTAGTCGATTTAGCCATTTGGGCGCTTATTGCGATTATCATCCAAATTGTCCTGCACCTAGTCATTGAGTATGTCCTCACACGTAATACGAATTTGGCGAAAGAAGTAGAAAAAGGGAATATAGCTGTTGGATTACTTCTTGGTGGGGTATCAGTTTTAGTTGGGATGATTGTAGCCGCGACGATTAGCTATTGAAGAGTAATAAGAAAAAGGACGATTTTCCCTTTTTCTTATTACTCGAAGCATTGAGCGTAGCCGCTGCCAGGTTTTAAGCCTATAGGGTGGTTTTCCCTATAGGCGCGCAGCGAGTGGAGCCAATGCAAACATGTTCGCACTAGCATGTGGAATGCGCGAACCTTTTTGTAAACACAGAGCAAAGCACAAAAGCCGCCGTTATCTTTTAAGCCCTTTATGAGTGGGTTTCTCATAAAGGGCGCACGGCGAGTGGAGCCAATGCCGTCTATGAGAAGCTTTCAAGATGTTTTTCCTGTCTTAAACCTTTTTGAGCAAAGCGAACTTCTCAAAAAAACGCACCAATTATAACCAACACCAACAAAAACAAAATAACGACCTAAGAAAGGAGACTCCTCCATGCTTCCATACCACTCACTAACAGACCCATTCGAACCAAACCAATATGTAAAGCGCTGGCAACAGGTCGAACAAAAGGTTTCAGCTAAAGGCTTCACATGGGCAACCTTGTACGAAAACTATGAAGACAATCAATACATGAGTGATTCCCTCCTTGTCGTTCCATCGTCTCTTGCTCGCGAAGTGGAAAATGCTTCTCGTGCGGCAAATGATGTTTTTCAAAAAACGTATGAGCAAATTATGAAGGACCGCTCAATTATACATAGACTAGGTATTTCTGTATTCATGTGGGATTTGCTTCTTTCAGAGGGAAAGGGTGCTTTTTCTTATTTTACTAGATATGATTTTATCGCTTCAGCTAATGGCTTAAAGGTGATCGAAGCCAATACCGATACACCTGTGGGCATAGTGGAGTCAGCTGTTGCCCAGGAAATTCTTTGTCAGGAGCACGGACAACTCAATCCGAATGCGCAGTTGGCTGCAAACGTTCGAAATGCGTGGAATCAGATCATTCGAGATTATCGAATTGGCAGCACTGATACGTTGTACTTTACGTGCGCAGACTGGCATGATGAAGACAAGCAGACAGTAAAATATTTAATGGATTTGTACCCGCAGCAGGCAAAGTATGTTCCGCTTGAAGAGATTGTCGTTGGAAAAGAAGATGTCCAAACACCTGAAGGGGAAACGATTGAATTTTTATATCGGCTGTACCCTCTTGAGTACTTCTTGGAAGAGAAGAGTGGAACAGGCGAACAAATTGGTGAGCAGTTCCTTGTTCATTTAATGAATGATAAATTGAAGGTCATCAACCCTCCATCAGCATTACTCATGCAGTCAAAAGCCATTCTTTCGCTTATTTGGGAGAAAAAAGATGAGTGGTACACGCGGATAGAGCGAGATGCAATTGAGAAGTACTTCTTGCCGACATACGATTCGCTTGGCGATATGAATTCCTATGTGAAGAAACCTGTGTTAGGACGAGAAGGTGGGGGAGTCCAGGTCGTATCAGGTGGTGCCGTAATCGATGAGGATGTTGATTATTATCAAGATCAAGCAACTGTTTATCAGGAGTACTTTCCGATGCCAGATCAGACGATTGATACATGGGACGGACCGTATACAGGGAAGTTGTTGGTTGGGTCACATGTGATTAATGGCGAGCCGAGTGGACTGTTCTTTCGCGTAGGCGGACCGATTACCGGGAATTTATCGATGTTTGTAGCGTATACGACACGTTAGAGTGGGGTAGCCCCCCAGAAAGGAGGATGCGATGCACTTTTTTCTGAAGCTTAGCCTGGGCCTAATCCGAATGCGAAATGTTACATTGTTTATTACGACAGCGATCTTCATCTTACTTAGTACGCTCATCATGTATGCTCTTGAACCTGACAATTTTGAGAGTCTTTTAAACACATTTTATTTTGTCATGACGACATTCACAACAGTCGGCTATGGCGATTATTCACCAATAACGCTTCCGGCCAAGATCTATTCTGTGTTCATGTTTCTTATTGGGATCGGCTTACTTGGGGTTGTCATTGGAAAGATTGTGGATTCATTTACGATCTTTAGAAGGATGAGAGAGGAAGGGAGGATGACTTATATGAACGAGAACCATGTTGTCATTATCGGCTGGGGGAAAAAATCGGAATCGGCTGTGAAAGAAATACTCGATTCTGATTCAGAAGTAGAAGTAATCGTCATTGATGCCCTGCCTAAGGCACCGGAGCTATTAATGAGTGACAATCGCCTTCATTACATACAAGGAGATCCGACTTCAGAAGAGCCCTACGCAAAAGCAAACTTAACAAGTGCGAGTGCTGTGATCATTTTTGCCGATGATAATATTCAAGAGCCTTCGCTCAAAGATGCGAAATCCCTGCTTGTTTCCATTACAGTGAGCCGTTTGGCACCAAATGTCCACACAACCGTTGAAGTCATGACAGAAAAAAATATCTCCAATTTCTCTCATGTTCAAGTTGATGAATTCATCCTCTCACAAGAGACGATTTCCCGACTAGCTGTCCGTTCCGCTCTTTACAAAGGCGTCAGCCAAGTGTACTCTCAGCTCATTAGCAGAGCGCATGGGGAAGACCTTTACCAAATCTCTAAAAGGAAAGAGTGGGAGACGTATAACGATGCTTTTCAGGATCTACTAGCACAAGGAGCGACGTTGATTGCAGACCGTAACCATTTAGATATTAATCGGCGCTTGGATGAGCAGATTCCAGATGATGCTGTGCTTTATATCATTTGTAATCGGGAGACGTATGAGAAGGTGAATGCCCCGGCGTCATAACACTAAAAAAGGGATAGCCGCTCTAAAAAGAGTGGCTATCCCTTTTCTATGTAAAAATCAATGCTTGATGTGAGGCACAATTACACCACGTTTCCTCGCCTTGATCAGCAAAAAATTGTTGAATTTTATCTAAGCATAATTCAAATTCTTCTGTAAAAAGAACAATAAACTGACTGTTATTTTCTTTGACCATTGCGTTTAGATTTCAACTCACTTCCAGAATACCTTTTCATATCTGGGTTGTCTAAATACCTTGACAATGATGCTTTAAGTTCAGGATATTCATCAATTTCTCTTGATAAGTCATCATTTAAATTAGATCTTAGTTCCATATTTTCATTTTCTACTTCAATTGAAAATAGTTTCCCATTTACTAGAAAATCCCCGATTCTCTACCTTCTAGAGCTTTATATAATTCTTTTTTGGCGTGATCACTTAATGAATTCATTTAAATATCACCTCAAATAAATTATATCAAATACAAGTTAGCGAATTCCATTCATACTTTCAGATTTATTTAAAAATATTATTCCTTTTGCGATAAGTGCCCCCGACAGTAAATGGGGGAGTTTGGACAGTGAAATTCCAAGTTTGGACAGTAAATTCCATAGTTCCGACAGTATAAAAGCTACTTCCGACAGAAAGCAAAAATCACAACGAATTCAGCGCGTTCATGTTCCTTTAAATTAACTCCCAACGACAAAAAAGAGAGCATGAGTTCATTTACGGGTTCCGTTTTGTCTATAAGCAGGTAAACTTCATTAATAATTACATTTATTCAACTGAGTGCTCCCTTACCTTCAATAAGCAATGATTTGTGTTACTATATCTCTTCTTTATCATGATACAATATAAGTAAATATTCTGGAGGTGACTAAAATGAAGTGGGAAGATGTGTGCCAAGCGTTTCCAGAACAGTGGATTTTAATAGAAGCTATTCAAGCACATACAAATGAGAAAAGTGTGCGTATTTTGGATGAGATTGCCCCTTTAAAAAAATTTTCTAATTCACCAGAGGCGATGAAAGCATACCAAGAAATTCATCGTAAAAATCCTAATCGAGAATTATATGTCCTTCATACTAGCCGTAAGGAGCCTAATATTATTGAGAAAAAGTGGGTAGGTGTTAGGCGATAGTGAAAAAATTAGTTATTGAAGATGGTTTATTACTTACGAATATGGAACTAACATTTAAAGGGCAATCACTTAATTTACAACGTGTATTGGTTGATACTGGGTCAGGAAGTACAGTTGTATCAACTGATTTGGCTGAATCAATTGGTATTGTAGCTGAAGAAAATGATATGATATATCGCATAAGTGGTGTGAAATTCACTTCAAAATGACAAAAAGAGAGCATTAGGCAGTCCTCACGCTCTTCTTTTATATAAAAAATCAAATTTCACGCATTTCGTTCATAAATTATGGTCTTCCCGCATGTTCAGGCTTATTCCCTTTGCCTTGCTCAGCGCGATCACGCCCCTGTTGCCTCGCTTGCTCCGCTCGCTCTTGACCCTTCAGCTTCGCCTGCTCGCCTTTTTCCTGAGCATTTCCATTTCCTCTACCAGTTCCAGCTCGACTCCGCGCCTCCTCAGCGCGTTGCTTCGCTTTTGCCTTATTTTCTAACGCTTTTTCCTTTTTTTCTAACGCCCTTGCAATGCCTGCTTTGGCTTGCTCAGGAAGGTCTTCTCTTTCAAGTAACGCATTTAAGTTTTCACTGCGTTTTTCGATATTTTCGTAAACAATTGATTCTACATCAGAAAGATCCTTGCCTTGCTCAGTCGCTGCAACTAAATGTTTTTCTATATTCACGATATGTCCGCTATAATCTTCTAAAGAGCTTTCGGCCGCTTCTTCATTTCCGACTGCAAACATTTCTTCAGCTTCAAGAAGCCGATTTTCAGCATATTCATCTTCAAGAAGTGTTTTCTCACCCGTATCCTTCGTAAGTTCTATCGTTGTCTCTTCGATAATACGAACCGTTTCGTAAAGCTCAGATTCTGGGCTGACGATTTCCTTCTCTTCAATTGCGTAAACAGCTCCAGCTACTAATATGAAACTAATAGTTGTTCCAATGACTATTTTTTTCATCCGAGATTCTCCTTTATTTTAATAGAATTCAATATATCGCTTGAACTCTTTGATATATTCTATATTTTCTTCATAGTCATCTACTGGTGTCATGAAGGTAAGAATGTTTACCCTTTGACCTTGCTGCTCGATGTAAATATCGGTACGTATGCTTTCTTTCCGTTCAGACTGAAAAGCGAAATAGTTATCTGTTTCTTCAATAATGCTAGACTTACCGACGCCGATCATTAGCTCATTTTTAATTTCTTCTATATCTTTATTCGAAGATAATACAGTGATAATGGCTTTCCCTTTCTCACTATGAAAGGTTACATTAATTTGATCACCGTCTGATTGTTCCTCAAACACCCAATTCGGTGTCTCGTATACTCTTATTCCTCTATCCGTATTTTCATACATGACTACTTTTTCGTGTTCGATTACGTCTTCAATGATCTCTTCAGAACCTGCTGAAACTTCCTGATTATTAGAGCTGTTAGGAGTACTGCAGCCAGCTATAAGGAGAATAGAACAGATCAAATAGGAGAGAAGCACTGTTAATTTAAGTCTTTCTTTCATACAAAACTCCTTAATGAGCAGTAGTTTCTATACAAAGATTCTCGCCCTTGTATATGCAGTCCTGCTAGTTTATCTAAATCATAACTTTTTACATAAAAGGGGGTCTACTAAGAAATTTAATTCAAAAATGGAAATATTGCACCTGTTTTTTGTTGGAAAGGAAAAATCTCTTCCTTACGATAGTCTATCATATTGTTCTTCTTGCTACATAAGCAACCATCGGACATTTTGACCATTTTATGTTTTTTTAGCTTAAAGGTCTATACTACTTAATTTTGATTTCATAGGATACGAATGAAAAGGAGGGATGCTTTTGAATATAAAACGTATTCCAAAAGGGAAAGTACCATCTTTAAAATCCTCAAATAAGATGAAAGACGAAAAGAAAACAGTTGCCCCCGACCAAACACAAAACACATCTAAACAAAATCTAAGTAAAATTCAACACCACCTAGGAGAAAAATGTAAAAAGATGGGCGAGTCTGAAAGCTTTGAGGTTATTATTCACTTAAACTGTGATGCTAAAAAGAATATGAAAAAATTAAGCAAAACTCTCGGAAAATCGTTTCAGCCAAATAAAGTGTTCAACTATATTCAGGCGTTCTCTGCCAACTTAACAGCTAAACAAATCAAACAACTAGAACAGTATCAAGAAGTAGAATTTATCGAAGAAAACACTAATCTTCGTATAAACCTTGATACGGCTAATCAATGGTTTAGCACACAAAAGGCAAGAGCGGATTTTGACTTAACGGGTGCAGGGGTGACGATTGCCGTTGTTGATACGGGAGTCGACAATGGACATGTAGACCTAAGCGGAAATAAGGTGACCGGTTGGAGAGATTTTGTCAACGGGAACGAGACCCCTTATGATGACCAAGGGCACGGAACCCATGTCGCAAGCATTGCAGCTGGAACAGGCGATGCTAACTACCGCTATACCGGTGTAGCTCCAGAGGCGTCTATTGTTGGGGTCAAGGTACTAGATCGAAACGGTGCAGGCTCGATGACACAGATTATGGAAGGAATAGAATGGCTGATCGATGAAAGAGATCACCTGAATATACAAGTTGCCAACCTTAGCTTGGGCTCAGCAGAAAGCTCAGATGGGAGGGACGCTTTATCTCAAGTCGTCAATGCAGCAGTCGATCATGGAATTACGGTTGTTGTGGCATCAGGAAACTCAGGACCGAATCGCTATACGATTGGAACGCCGGCTGTAGCGGCAAGAGCGATCACAGTCGGTTCGATGGCTGATGTCGGAGAACGAGGATATTTTCTAAATGACTACTCTTCTAGAGGCCCAACAGCTGATGGACGAACGAAACCAGATATCGTTGCACCAGGATACGAAATGACTGCAGCGAGAGCTAACTCAAGAACAGGCTATGCTACGTTCAGTGGTACGAGTATGGCTGCACCGTATGTAGCAGGAACAGTAGCCCTCATGCTAGAAGCGCAGGAAGACTTAACGCCAGAACAAATCAAAAGCATTTTAGAAGAAACCGCGGAGGATTGGGGGCAAGAAGGCAAAAACATTGATTATGGCTCTGGGCGTCTACAAGGCTACCAAGCAGTCATGACTGCAGCGAATGAAAGAGGCGATCTGCCGGAAACCCCTAATCATGTTTCGGTCAGCGGCTCATTACAAAATCGTTCACGAGACGTGTGGCAATACGAAGTAAATGACCTGTCTTATCCTGTTTCCATTACAATGATCCAAGAAACGGAAAGAACCGACTTTGATCTATATGTCTATGATCAAAACGGATCATTACTATCTTATTCGAATACAACCGCCAGGCAGGAACATGTGTCATTTGTTCCGAGAAGAACGGGAACGTATTACATTGAAGTCTACAGTTATCGAGGTAGAGGCAATTACAATTTAGACATTAGCGGTGCATAAAAACAAGAGAAGCGATGCTGATCATAACAGGCTCGGCAATTGGAGGGGATGTCTCAAAAGGTCAAAACCAGATCTTTTGAGACATCCCCTCTTACTGTTTAAAGAAATTTCAGTGTGAAAAAATAGTAAATGACCGAGTAATTATGGTTTTGGTAATACTAAAAGCTGCGTTTGCATAGATGGAAGGTGATCATGACAAATAATTTCAAAAATACCTGGTTTGTCAGCTGTGAAATCAACTACGGTAACTTCACCGCGTTCCACTACAAAATCAATATCATAACCTGTAATCGTGGAATGATGATGATTACCATTCACACCTAAAATATGGAGTTCTACTTGTTCACCTTCATAAGCAACAATCAATCCTGGCTCCCAGCGATATGTTGCTACTTCCCAACGACCATCTTCATCTGGCTCATTTAAAATATAGCCTCCGCCTTCAGGTAATGGTTCTTCAGGAAACGGTATGCTGTTTGTACCACCCTTTGGCTCAACAGCTGTCATGTGAATAATCCTTTTGTCTTTTTCTCCTTCCATTTTCGAAGTTGAATCATTACATGCCATCAAAGCCAGCGATAATACAAAAAGAACTGATAGGAAACATACCTTTTTGAAACTAACTAAACGTGCCATCATTGTTCACTCTCCCTTTTTCCTAAATTTAATAATCTTTCCTTTGTGCAAACTTATTGTACGAGGTAAACAAGTTGTGTGTCAACTATCTTTTTTGGAAAAAATTAATAATATACAAACATGATTCCTTATAGGTGGTGGAAATGATAATAATCGAGGTTTAATTTGAAAGGGTTTTAGTAATGACTTTTATCTCTTGTGAAGATTGCACTTAAAGTAATGAGGATAGTTGAAAAAACGGGGAAATAAAATAACAATCAAAAAAAAGCAAACCCAATCTATCTTACTGTTTGAGTTTGCTTATACTAAGTACGCATAATTTAATTATCCAGCCGATAATAACACCAATGAGGAGAAAGATTATAGGAGAAAAAATTGGTCCCAACAAGAATCCAAATATTTTTATGGTGGGAGAATAAATAACGCCTATGGTTGATAGAAAAGCTGCAAACACAAAAGGTAAAAAGGAGAAGGGGTTCCTACCGCCTCCTGCATCACGGTAGGCATCCCATATAGCAAACATATAGATACATGGGTAAAACATTAACCATTGGTAATCAGTTAAATCAATAGCCTTTAACATATTGCCATGAAAGCTTTCAATAATAATTAAATTTAAATTAGCTTGTACGTTAATTAACAGCTCTAGAGATATAAAGACAATTCCTTTCATGAATTTCCCATTAAGAAATTGAGCAAACCCTGGTAGTGCTATACTCCATAACAATTTTTCAATTTTGGTTTCCATCTGATTCATACCATTAATGATTAGAAAAAATTCTTTTATTTATTGTTTGAGGTGGTTCTTCTAACCAACTATCATCAATTTCTAAAAAATACTTAAAAATACAGACTGACACGCTATTGTTTTGAAAACCACTCCATAGTGCGGCAATTTCTGAAGACGTTAATCTGGTTTGATACTCTTCTATCATTTACTCTCTCTCCTTATAACATGATTACTGTTATAATTTACCATTTTTAATAATTTATTCCTACCCTTGTGAACGGTTAGGTCATTATGTTCTTAAGGGAATTAACGATAGTTCTTAATATAAGTTACTATTTGAAAAAGGGTCGTTTTTTTTATTAAAGGAACGCTTCTTTAGCTGAAGATGGGCAGATGGAATAATATACCTTAAAAATACTGGAATACCATGTCATTATATGTTCAACCTAAAAAAAGAAAGTTTTAGGGAGGAATGCTCTATGCCGGAAAAACCTGCAATTACGTCATCAGAACTAGGTACGTTATGGCTTACATATCAACAGAAAACAATGGTTTTACGAATGTTAGAATATTTTATAGAAAAAGCCGATGATGAAAAAGCCAAGGATATTATGACAAATTTATATGGAGAAATTGACCTTTATGTCGGTAAAATAACCGAAACTTTTCAAAATGAAGGCGCTGTAATACCAGTCGGTTTTTCAGCTCAAGATGTCAACAAAGATGTGCCGAAATTATATGATAATGGTTTCGACATAATGTTTGTTCGTCTACTAAAAGAAATTAGTATGGCATTGCATTCATTAAATATAACGATGGCATATCGAGAAGATATTGTAATGATTTTTGAAGATCTTACTGCCATTACTCAAAAGTATTACAATCTTTGCACACAATATTTGCTTGAAAAAGGGATGCTTGCTCGACCTCCTTATGTTTCAATGCCAAATTCAGTTGAGTTTGTTAAAGATACAACCTATTTAGGCGGACTCGCCATTAATCCATTTAGCGAAAAACGGACATTAAATACGGTAGAAGTTGCTCATCTTCATCATACAATTGAAACAAATTTGACCGGGATGCAGATGATTACAGGTTTTGCTCAATGTGCAAATGAACGAGAAGTAAAAAACTTCTTTAATGAAGGTGCAGAGCTTGCTAAAAGTATTATAAAAGAATTAAGAGAAACCTTACTACAAAATAATTTACAAACGCCTGAACCGTCGGGTGGCAATCCAACCCGTTCAACGACGGCTCCATTTTCTGATAAATTGATGATGTATTGCACAAGTCTTTTTTGTAGTTTTGCGTTGGGTGGTAGCTCATTAGGAACTGCTTTTAGTTTACGAAATGATTTACCCGCAAAAATGGCTATTTTTATGAAAGATACCTTTGAATATGCTCACAAAGGTGCAAAAATAATGATTAACAATGGTTGGATGGAAGAGCCGCCTCAGATGGAAGAACGAAAGCAAATAATTAATAAATAGTGTGAAGGGTCAGACCCCTCGGTAGGACTTCACAGTGTTAAAGTGAAGCTCGATTTTTTCGCTTCAGACAGTAAATTACCCAGATTCGACAGAAAAACTGCATACTTGGACAGTAAATCTCATGTTTCCGACAGAAAAAAGCTAGTTCCGACAGAAAGAGAAAAAACCAACAATAAAAAGAGAGCATGAGATAGTCCTCATACTCTCTTCTTCTCCATATTCGCAAAACACCCACTCATCGCGTCTTCTCCTGCCCACGCAACTCCGCCACCAGCACATACCGCTCTGGCGCTGCTCCAACAAAGTTAAACGGGTAACAAGTAGACACCGTCAACGTCGCACGCGGCCTCGGTACAATCACCGTTCGGTCATCCTCATCGACAATCCGCACTCTCCGCACTTTGTACTCAAATTCTCCTGCAGCTGTTCGAACGATCAACAGATCATTCTCACCAACTTCACCTAAGCGGCGAAATACGGTATCGCGGTGCCCAGATAAGACGGAATTGTCATTTTCACCGGGAAGGACGCTCCCGGCAAAATGACCGACGCCTTTTTCAAGCTCATCTTCATTTGTCCCGTGATAAATCGGTAAAGTCGCATCAAGCTTCGGGATGTACAGCTCGCCCATTAAGTCGCCGATTTGAGGGTTGGCAGGGAAGTCAAACGAATTAACCTCCAAGTCATCTTCCTCATCCATCACAGGCTCTAGTGGAGGTTCGGCCGACACCACAGTCTCACTCGCTGCGCCACTTCCTGTCTTAAACAAAAAATACCCTTTTAAAAATGAATAAGCATTCGTACTCGAAAACCACAATCCTCCAACAATGAGAGCACTGCATAAGGAAAGAAGAATGAATCGCTTCAATCTTCTTACACACCCTTCACGCGGAAACGACGATAAATCGCCAATCCAGCTAAGGCAACCGCTAGACCGCTAGCAGCATTTACTACATAATTGGATGCCGTTTTCGGAAGCTTTGCGCCTTTTTCCGTTTTCGTTACAGGTTTCTTTTCAGAAGGTGCAGGCTTTTTGTCTGCTTTCTTTTCTGCTTTTTTCTCTGTTTGTTTCACAATGACTTCTTCTGTTTTCTTTAAGTCTTTCCCAGTTTCAACAATAATGTCAGATCCTAGCATCTCTGCTGTGAATAGAAGGTCAGCTAAGAACTCGCCTTGCTTGTTATATAGTTCAATTAATAAACCATAACCATCCGTACTCGTCATTGTCATAAGGGTAGACAAGGAAACAGGTTTTTTCTCATTTTCTTTCACAAGATAGAACTTCACATCTATTTCAAACAGATCTAGTAATTGAGTAAAAATATCTAGTAGTTCAGCAATTTGAGCTGGAGTCAGATCTGATGCCTCATCAAAATCTTCAAACGCCATCATGCGATCAGCTAGCTTTTCTAAGCGATCCAAAAATGCTGGATTCTCTAAATCAAGCGTAAGGAAATGCTCAAATAATCGATCTAGCTCTTCATATGTTAATCCAAGTTGATCAAATAGATCATCAATCTCGGAGAAATCGATGTCTTCTTCATCATAATAAAAAAGATAATATTCAACTGCCCATTCTAAGTCCTCGATGTGCTCATAATACTCTAATGAATCACCATGCTCCTCTAACAAAGAAATTAATTCTTCCATTGTTAAATCATAAAAATCAAGTAACTCTTGTAAATTCTCATCTGTAATAGGCGATAAATTATAATAGTATAAATCGAAATAAAGATCATCTACAAACGTGTAGACATCTAAAATAGCTTGTCCTTCTTCTAGCTCGCCGTTCAAAATTAACAGTGCGGTTGCTTCTTCTAATGTTAAGCCATGCTCAGCTAGTACGTCTTGTAAGTTTTCTTCTGTTAATACAGGCCCTAAAAACATAGTTAAATCTTCGATGTCCTCAAATTCATCCAATGTAAATCCGTAAAAGTCTAAATACTCTTCTAGCTCTACTTTTGTCCAACCAACTTCATTTAGATAGTCTTGCAATTCAGTTTCATCAACCGCTGCAAACGAGTAGAGTGGAGATACAACAAGACCTAACACAACCAATAACGACATGAACAAGCCTTTCACATAACATTCCTCCATATAATAAAATGTAAAATTCTAGATAATTATACTCCCGTAATCTGAAAAAAGGTAGATTAATTTTTTGGGAAATTTTATATTTTAATAACCTAACAAGGGAGCCCACAAAAAGGCTCCCTTATCAACACTTCACCGTATGAAAGAGGGGTCTGAGCCCCGAACCTATATAAAGAACAACCCAATCCATTTAATCCACCCAATGAAAGAAAGCCACAACGGAATACTTAAAACTGTTCCCCACATCAAACCAGTAAAGATGGTACCATTGTTGTTTGTATTCTCCATAGAAAGGCCTCATTTCTTCTAAAGGATATCTCTAATTATAATCGCTTACATTTGCAATAACGATTAAAATCGTTCAACAAAATCAGCGATTATTCCTATCCACTTGATTCCATGTTGACGATAATAAAACTCCCCGCCACAAAACTAATTACCTAAAGTTCAATAAATCTTCACACTTTACATAGGTCATAAATACTGAAACTACTAAAATAGGAAAAATAGTATCTAGTCAGATTCGCTCAATAGAGGTAAAATTAACTAAAAATCAGAGTTTTTTTGGCGAATGAGGAGGTCTTATGTAGATGAAGGAAGCTTCAACACTTAGAAAAGTGGTCATTTCTTCGACATTTGCGACAGGCTTGTTTTTAGCAACCCCGCAAATGGCAGATGCTGCGCTTGGTGATCAAACATTAAGAGAAGGAATGAACCATTCAGATGTGAAAGAGTTACAAGATGCCTTGAAGAAAAAGGGGCATTTTAATTTTGAGCGATCAACTGGTTTTTATGGAACGATTACAGCAGATGCTGTCCGAAGTTTTCAAAGGAAGCACAATTTACAAGTCGATGGAATTGCAGGCCCACAAACATTAGGAAGACTTCTACAGGAAATGGGAAGACAAGCTCCAGCATCAACACCTTCTACATCTACGACCAAAACAACAAATAGCACATTAAACAACACATTGCTGCGATTCGGCTCAAACGGAACGCAAGTAGAACAACTTCAACAAAAGCTAAAAGAAAAAGGCTACTATAGTCATACCATTACAGGTCAATTTGGACGTATAACCGAAGCCGCTGTACGTGACTTCCAGCGTGCAAATAACCTTGTCGTCGATGGAATCGTGGGACCGCAGACGCTTTCTCGTCTAATTAACCAGCCGGTACCAGCACAAACAACAACATATGAACCAGATTTACCGAAAACAGAAGAACGCAACCAACAAACGAAAAGTGAGACTACTCAGTCGGTCCAAACATCAACGGCATTACGTGTAGGCAGCAGAGGAACAGCTGTAACGAACCTTCAATCAGCGCTTCGCTCAGTCGGAGTATTCAACCAAGAGCCAACTGGCTATTACGGTGAAGTCACAGCAACAGCAGTACGAAACTTCCAAAGAGTACATAACTTAACGGCTGATGGAATTGCTGGACCTAATACATTAAGAAAGTTGAATGAAGTAGCAACGAATAAGCCATCACAGCCAACCACTCAAGCTCCTTCAAACACACAAACAAACAAAGTATCAAATACAAAAAGCAGCACCAGCTCGGCAGCCCTAGTGACAAATCTTGTTGCTGAAGCCGCAAACCATATCGGCGTTCCGTATCTTTGGGGAGGAACAACGACAAGAGGCTTTGATTGTAGCGGTTTTACGCAATTTGTCTTTAAACAACAAGGCATTTCCATCCCAAGAACCGTTGCGCAGCAATGGAATATGGGAAGATCTGTCTCTAAGCCTGCTGTAGGTGATATGGTTTTCTTTGAAACATATCAAAAAGGTCCATCACATAACGGTATTTATATTGGCAACAACCAATTCGTACATAGTGGATCATCAACAGGTGTTGCAATCGCTAGCATGGATAATCCTTACTGGAAACAACGCTATTTAGGAGCGAAACGAATTCATTAAATAAAAAGACTTGATTTCTGTCAGTTGAAAACAGAAACCAAGTCTTTTTTCGTTGTTAAATAGTTCTATATAATAGAAGAAACAGATCAAATTATAAGCCTTAGACACTTTGACCTCTTAAATATTAGCTGAATA
Organism: Halalkalibacter sp. HAAS-P013; assembly: GCF_056619925.1. Taxonomy (NCBI): domain Bacteria; kingdom Bacillati; phylum Bacillota; class Bacilli; order Caryophanales; family Bacillaceae; genus Halalkalibacter; species Halalkalibacter sp. HAAS-P013. The sequence goes on along the minus strand of NZ_JBWQTU010000006.1, from coordinate 45,986 downwards.
GAACCAATTAAAAAGAAGTATAAGAAATCATATTATCTTACTATTAATCATCAAGCAAACAGTGACTTCACCTTCTTAGTCCCACGAACCATATAGACAATGGATTTAATATGTATAGGGTAGCCTTTAGTATTGGTGATGGCATCCTCCACATCGATTAAAGCAGGGACGCATACTTTCTTCTTTAACTTAACCTCGTCTCCAATTTGTTCTAGTCTAAACTTAAACTTCTTAGTCAAACTTTCAAAGTGTCGTTTTTCTAAGTAACTAACATAGTACTGAACATTATTGTTTTTAGTGTGTTGAGCTGCGATTTTTAGTAAGTCTAGTAGAGCGAATTTAGAAACAAGTTCTTTTTTAACTCCCATCTTTCTTACCTGATATGTTTGACCCATATTATCTAAAATACGTTTTTCTGATGAGATATCAATAAGGTCGCCACTAAACTCAGAAATACTATCACATGGAATAAATTCAATCGTACCAACACTTTTACCGTCCTTGCTCTGAAGGATAAATGCCTCAGACTTTTCTTCTAATTCTGTAACAGGAAGTTGTCTACCTTTAGCGATTTCTTTCCATAAAGCCATAAATTTCACTTTATTTTCTGTACTATTCACACGTAAATACATAGTTTTTTAGCCTCACATACTTAAATTTATGATAGATTAAAGTATGTCGAAAATAACATGTTTTTGCAATACTGTTAGATAACTTACTGGGAAAAATTACGTAATTTTGGAAAAAGTATTTATGGTTGCTAAGAAACTATGTTATTATTGTCTCGTTATTAATTTTGTCGATAATTGTTTGAGAATTATTTCAAGCTATTAGAATTAATTGTAATTACATTTCCATATTTCTGCATGTTCCAAGATACATACTAGTGTGATAGAGTGTATTTGTAAGTTCTGTTGTTCAAAAAAAGTACACATTTATATAAAATAAATAATAAAAATATGAGGTGGATTTATGTTACGAGTTGGTATTGATCTTGATGGTGTAGTAGTAGATACGTATGGTTGTGTTATGGAACATTATAATGATTTATATGAAAAAGCTGATGCTCCTACAGTGTTCCCGGCACATACCAATGTAGCAAAGTATCTTGTTGAACATTTTGGTTTAACAAAGGAAGAAGCTGCAGAGCGTTGGGGTGGAGATATGACCATGGTGTTCAGTGCCTCAAATGAAGTAACAGAAAGCATCAAATATTTAAATGAAATTGCTAAGTTTGCGGAAATCTACTATGTAAGTGCTAGACCTGCAAGAGAAGGTGTAAAGCAAGCTACTAGTGAATGGTTAAAAGCAAACAATGCTCCTTACTCTGAAAATCTAGTAATCAATCAAGCTAAAAAGGACCAAGTAGTAAAAGAATTAGAAATTGACTTCTTTATTGAAGATGCTCCTCATCATATTTTAAATTTAAATCAACATGATATTGATGTTCTAATTTTAAATACAGGCTATAATCATTTGCCAGAACTTGAAGGTATATCTCGCTTTGAGGATTGGAAGTCTATACATGAATTCCTACAAAAGCAAAGCAGCCCAGTTGTGAGCAAGTAATATTATAAAAAATAAATTTTAGTAAGGAGTTTTCGTATGAAGTTAAGCTTAGACACAGTTAAAGACCATGGTTTAATTGCAGTAGTTAGAGGGACAACAGTAGATAATGCAGTACAGTTAAGTCAGACACTATCAGAATCAGGAATTAAATTTATTGAAATCACTGTTGAAACTCCAGGTGCATTAAAAGTTATTGAAAAAGTAACTGACGAAATTGGAGATCAAATTTTCGTTGGTGCGGGTACAGTTTTAGATCAAGAAACTGCACGTTCTGCAATTTTAGCTGGTGCAAGTTATATTGTTTCACCAACTTTAAACATTGATACAATTAAAATGACAAAGCGTTACGGAAAGCTTTCTGTTCCAGGCGCATTTAGCCCAACAGAAATCTTAACAGCTTATGAAGAAGGTGCAGATGCAGTTAAGGTATTCCCTTCTGCTCGCCTAGGAGCTGGTTACATCAAAGACCTTAAAGGTCCATTACCGCAAATTCCGTTAATCGCTACTGGTGGAATTGATAAAAACAACTTGCATGAGTATTTAAAAGCTGGTGTAGTAGCTGTTGGATTAGGCGGTTCATTGGTTAACTCGAAAGCATTAGCAGCTGGTGACTTTGATACAATTGCTGAAGATGCTAGAGACTTCTCTCGTCTTTATAGTGAATTTAAAAACGCATAAAAAGAAAAGCCAATTCGAGTGTTAACAGACATTCGAATTGGCTTTTTGATAATTGTAAAACCGCTTTCATTCCGATAGGTGAATGTGTTTATTATTCATGTTATTATATAAGTAACATACATAAGCTAGATTGAAGTAAGTTTTTGTTATTTACTGGCTTGGTAAAGGTAGCAGAGGTGGTAAAATGAGCAATATAGATATTGCTTTGGCACAAGATTTAATGAAACAAAAAAACTGGCAAGAAGCTAGTAAGGTGTGGCAAAGTATCTTGAGTAAGTCGGATAAGGACATTCCATCTACTGTTTATATCGGTTTAAGTAAATCTAATAAGGAACAAGGGAATCTGAAGCAATCAGAAAAAATCTTAAAGATAGGTATGGTTCAGTTTCCTGATCAGGCCGATTTTCTAATTGAACTAGCGAGGTTATCGTCGTTCAGAAGAGAGTGGATAACTGCGATAAAGCGTTGGGAAGCTGTGTTACTATCATTTAACAAACAAGCACAACCTAATGTTTTTTTAGGGCTTGGCAAGGCATATAAAGAGCTTGGATTGTATAATCGATCAAAGAGAGTATACGAGATGGGCATTAAGAGGTTCCCAAATAATATAAAATTAAAGATGAGTTATGCGCACTTATTAATGAAGAAAGAGGAATGGTTTCCGGCAATACATCAATGGCATAAGGTTATTAATAATAAAAAGCATACTGTTAGCTATCTTCATTATCAAAAGTTATTAGAATGTTATATGCACGTTAATTGTTATCAATCAGTTGATTATTATATGAGAAGAGGATTAGAGGTAACGAGAGGATTGAATGTTACTAAGTTAATAGAAGATCTTCAGGATAGTATCACCTCTGAGAAAGGAATTAAATCGAGTTTTGTCTTTGCAGGCGGTGCTCATAACCTAGGGGTTATTGAACATGTGATGGGCAATGGTGAGATATATCTCACCAAAATATGTGATTCTACAATTGACAGGAATAGGATTGCTAATGAAAAGTTGTTTAACCTTGAAATAAGAGAAAGTTTCCCTCAGTTAAGGGAAATGACGCCAAATTTTATCGATTATACCGAGTTAGAAAAGGTGAATTTATCCTTCCTAACATTTGAAAAAGTTTCAGGGGATTATATGTATAGTTCCGAAGCGATAAATGTTCATAAAGCAATTTCGGCTATTACACCTCAAAATTATATTAACTTGTTTCGAAATCCTGAATTTCTCTCAGAGGATAATAGATTATTCCTACGAGGATTTAGCTATATTCATCAAGAAGAAACCAATAGAGAAATAATAGATTGGCTGTTTGTAAGAGCAAAAGAATTACAACAATCAGCTACTAGCGTGTTACTTATTCAACGACTACAGAAGATAATAATGGGCCAAAGATTATATGAGCAGCTAAAACCTCATATTCACTATTCTTTTTTTCATGGTGACTTTAAAAGTGAAAATATCCTATATGACAATAGCAAAGATAGATATTTTGTAATTGATTGGACTACGTTTGGAATAGGTCCAAAAGGGTTAGACATGACAATTTTCTACAATGAATTAGACCTTTCGTTCCGTGAAGTTAGTGAGTGTTATCTTTCAAATCAAGCGGTTGGATTGAAGAGAATTGAGAAGATTTTCTTTATATATTCCTTCGTTGTGTATAGATTAATTCGTATGAAAAAGCGGAATTATCAAGAGGACATTAATGATTTTTTAGAGTCGGCAATTGAAAAAATGGAATGTTTAACATCGAATAGGTAAAAAGGGAGTTGGTGCATGATGCTACCAACTTTCTTTTTTTATATAAAAAACTTCCAAAATTAGTATCTAAGTCCCTAATGAAATCTACTAAAAAAAGACACATTTCTACAATATCTATGCTATAATGATTGGTGTTATTAAGACTTAATTTAATATTACTATAGCTAAAATCATATAGTGAACCTTGATAAAACCACAATTAACTGTGGTTTTACTTTTTTGAGTGTTCTATATACGAGTTTGCTATAAATACTTATGGAGAAAGGGAGTTGTTGAAGGTGAATAAAAATGATCATACTTTCTCTAGTTTAACTAAGGAAAAGGATGAACTTCCAATGTTTCCGAACAGTAACAAAATTCAACAAGATGATAACATTAATATAAATAGTGAGGATTCTATAGAGACGCAATATGAAGAACGTCAAAATGACTTGTATTTAAAAGATCTTCTTGAAGAGAAGGATTTAGAAATTGATGCTCTCCAGAATACTCTCAACAGAGAAATGTCGTTTAGAGAAATGGAAGCTAGACGCTTTAAGAAAGAAAATGAAGTTATAATGAGCCGGTTACAAGAAAAGGACGCGGAATTAACTTCTTTACATGAGGATAAAGAATATCTTTATTCATTACTTTTTTTTAGGGACAAAGAGGTAGCAAAATTACGGAATTTATTAGAAAAAGAAACACATCTTAAAGAAGAAGCAAATTTAAAAACCCAATATGTTGTAGCTACACTAGATAACTTTAAAGATAAAGTCAATATAGAGAAGAAGATTAGGAAAAATGAAGCTGAGAACTACAGAAGAGAAATAGCAAATTTACAAAATAATTTAATTGAATTAATTGACCTTACGGATAAGATCCAAAAAGGGACTCGATTGTTATTAGATTCAAAAAGGTGGAAGATTGGTAACTCTTTTGGAGAATTAATGAGAAAAATATCATTTCGTTCAAAAACGCCAATGCCAAGTGATTTTATTGAAAAAATGTTAAAAAGATACAACTCATGGAAGAGGAAATTTAAACAGTAGAATAAATCAGTTTTAAAAGGAAGGGAGAACTAAAGTCTTGAAGCATAATAAACTATCTGGTGTCTCGATTATCTTATTAACAAGTTTAGTCGGAAATAAACTTGAAGAGATTTTAAGGACACTATTTGAAACGAACTCTTATCATCCTTTTGAACTAATCGTTGTTGATCCAGAGTTATCTGAGCAAACTTCATCAATTATACAAGAGCTTCAGTATCAGTTTCCTATTCGTCACATAAGGTGCGAGAAGAGGCTCACAGATCTTGAGTATAAGAAATTAGCTACACAGAAAGCATTGTACCCTAATTTAGTATTTTATAATACTGCTAATGAATACAACGTAGATGTATTATCGGCTGCAATGACTAAATTAACAGAACCAAAAATAGGAGTCGTTTCAATTGAATTTAGTGGTAATCAAGAGGGCCTTATTTTAGTTCGTAAAAATGATTGTTTAGAGCTTTTGACAAGTCTTGAAGACAAGGGGCTTACAAGTGATGATGTCGTTCTGACATCAGAATTGGAAAAAAATTCAAACAAATATAGTTATTTTTTAAGTGATAGTGAAAGGCAGCAAATTGAGTCTCAAATTAATCCTGTACAAGAGAGTGAATGGCTGCAGAAGATAGCAGACTTGAAGAATAATCATTCAGATTTAGACGATAGTACAACAAAGACGAAAAAACTTGTACTATCAAAAAAATTAAATGGGAAATTAGCAGCAACTAAGAGAGGGAAAATTGTTTTCCTTGGATACTATTTGAGTAAACACCCTCAATTAAAAGGGACGAAATTTAGGTTCTGGATAGGGAAATTCCATAACATTGAAGCGATGTTTAATAAATGCATTGTTTTGGAGAATACTAAAAAAAGTAAAACTCCTTATGATTCCGATAAATGGGAAACATATAAAACACCTAAGTTTCTTTATGACTCAAAGTGGTCGTTAATTAATATTATTTATGGGATATTCGCTTGGTTCTTTTTCCGTTCAAATCATCGTGAGGCTTTTGAACTTTCCTTGAGTTGGGAAAAATCAATTATTAAGAGTTTTGATTTAAATCCAATTAAGAAACTTTTTGCTAATGTTAAAGTGTTTTCGGGCTTGGGGAGAATTTATAGAACTTCCAAGAAGGTGGATTTTGGGAGTGATGATGTACTAGTCGTACATGCCATTTCACCAGTAGCAGACTTGTTAACTTCTGTTGCCAAAAAAAATGGAGCAAAAGTCATTTATACTGAATTAGGAGAGTTACCACTTACTTGTTTTGTTTCAGAAGAACAAAGCATTCACCATACTTGGCCATTAATTGAATCAAAACGGTTCAACAATCTTCCAGTTAACGAGGCAGAAGTTAACGAGGCGGCGAATGTCCTTTATAATATTGCTGCTTCTCGTCAATCAACAAGGCCAAGTGCAGACGAAAGTAATATTATTCAAAGTATGGACCTAAAGAACAAAACAGTTATTTATATTAATGGTATTTACCCATATGCATCTGGATTGGAACCAAGAGATTCAGAAAGATCAAGGGCGTTGTCGCCTAACTATGATAGCAATCAAGACTTATTGAATCATGTCGCTGCGATGGCTGAACGTAATAATTGGATTGTATTATATAAAGATCATCCACTTACAACGAAACTCCATCCTAATTCAATTGTTAAGAGTTCACATAAAAATGTGTACATTCTAGAAAAGGAAGATATCCATGAAATTCTAGATGTTGCTGATGTAACGGTGTCACTTGCATCAAAGAGTATTCTTTTATCACTTGCTCGAGGTGTACCAGTGAGCTTGGCAGGACCATATACAATTCCTAAGGGTGCAATAACACCGGGAGTAATTGAAATGGATGATTTGGAAGCGAGTATTAAAGCTAATCTTGCAAATACTGGAGAGCAAAGAGTAAATCAAGATCAATTTAATAAGTACTTTGCAAGACTTAGAAAGTACTACCTCTATCCTTATTATGGACATCAAGAAGTAGGAATGAAGAAGCCTGTTGATGTATGGAGGGATCTGAACGAGTTTAGAGAAGGAAAGAGACGCCGGATCTCTGTTTCGGATGCAGTGCTTGAGAATTGCTTAGATGAAGCAAATGCAGAAGAAAGCAAAGTAGAAAAACGGTCATTCCAACCAGTTTAGAAAACGAAAGTCCATATGCCAAAGTGTAAGGTGTGCTAAGTCTATGTCACAGAAGTTAAAAAATGATGGTAAAATTCCTTATCGTAATTTTATTTTATTTGGGTATTTTTTAAGAGAGAAGGACTTTGTTAAATTTAACTTCTGGCTTAATCAAAATAAATTTATGGATGATCAATTTGAACATTGTATTGTTATTGATAACTCAGTGAGCGGTGAGTTGAAATTAGATCGTCCAACATGGAGTACTTACCGTTTAAATAAATTGTTATGTAGCAATAAGTGGTCCTTAAAAAATTCATTGTATGGAATTCTTGCACTGGGGTGGTACTTAGTGCAAGATCGCCATACTTTACATACAGCTTTAAAGTGGGAAAAGTCGATCATTAAGAACGTTTCGAAATGCTCTATTAAGAAAGCAATCGTTTTATATGCAAAGACATTGAGTGGGTTAGGGCATTTGTTCCGGATTATAAGGAAGATTAACGTAAATGATCGTGATTTGCTTGTCTTTACAGGGGTGTCACCAGCCGCAGAAATGTTACGTTCTATCGCTCGAATGAGAAACTGTAAAACGGTAATGACGGAGTTTGGTGAGTTGCCGCATACGATTTTAGTTTCGGAAAAAGAAATGTTTGAAGCTTCTTGGCCTTCATTAGATAGAAGTTTATTTGAACAACTTCCAATAAGTGAAAAGGAGGTTCAAAAGGCTACTCATTTTATGGAGGGTATGGTCCATGCGCGTCAATCGCAACGAGCTTTTACTTACAAAGAATTGAACAAAGATTTGAAAACGCAACTGAAACATCAAACGGTTATTTATGTGAATGGCATTCATGAGTTTGCCTCTGGGCTTGTACCGAGAACATCAGAACGCTCACAATTATTTTCACCGACGTTTGCTTCTAATAAAGAGTTACTAGACAAAGTAACAGAATTTGCTGTTAGAAACGGTTGGAAAGTGGTGTACAAGGATCATCCATACTTTTCAAAAGCATACCATTCGGCCATTACAAGTCAATCAGTACATCAGAACGTTCTAGTTCTTAAAGATACAGATATTCACGAGATACTTGATGTTAGTGATGTCATGGTTTCACTCGGTTCAAAAAGTATTATCACGGCTCTTGCAAAAGGTGTCCCTGTTTGTCTAGTAGGTCCGTTTACGATTCCTAAAGGGTCTATTACGCCTGGTGTTGTCGAAACAAACGATTTGGAAGCAGGCATTAAGACCCTTCTTGAAAAGAAAAAAGGGGAAAGAGTCAATATGAAGCAATTTCATACTTTTGTCGCTAGACTTCGTAAATACTATCTCTACTCACTAACGGGTAATAGTGAACTAGGAATGAAAACACCCGAACAATTATGGAGAGACTTAAGTGATTTTATGGCAGGTAGAAGGTCACGTGTCTCTATTCCTGATGATATCCTACCACATATTGATAAAAGTTTGCCGAATGCCGAATAAAACTAGGGAAATAAATTAAAATATGTAAAAAGCTTTTTGGGTATTAATGAGATGACTACAAATATGTATGATTAAACATACACTTGTATTATCTTTTGAAAAATACAGTAAAAAATGATAGTAGAGGAGATTTCTTATGAATAATTTTGATGATATTGGAGTAGTTATTCCTGTTCGTGAAGGTAGTAGTCGTGTTAAGAAAAAAGTATTTTTACCATTCCATGAGGAAATGAGTCTTCTTGAATGGAAGATCAGTCAGTTAAAAGAAGTACAAGCTAGTGACAGAATTTTTGTTAGTTCTAACTCAGAAAAAATTGCTGGAATTGCAGCGAAAATGGGTGTTGAATATATTGAAAGAAGTGATTATTTATCAATTGGACATCAAGCTTCTTTCTCAGAAGTTATTACAGGTGTGGTACAAGACGTACCAACTAAGCACTTTGCTTGGACAACAGTTGTCGTACCGTTAATGCGTCCAAATGAGTATGCAGAAGCATTTGAAAAATATATGGAAACAGTAGTTGACTCAAAAGAGCACGATAGCCTTGTTTCTGTTAATATGGTTAAAGATTATTTATGGGATGCAAATGGTCCACTTAATTATCGAGCTGACAAAAACCACACAATAAGCCAGGATCTTCCAGATATTTATCGAGTAACGAATGGTCTGTACATGAGAGATAAAGCTACAACGTTAGAAGAGGGATACTTCTTAGGTAAGAACCCTTACAAACATGTAGTAGGGAAGCTCTCTGGGATTGATATTGATGAGATGGAAGATTACGAAATGGCTTATAAATTAAAAGAGCTTTATTAATGATAGAAGTGAAGGAGGCTATGAAGATGAATAATGGAAAAAAGATTGTTCATGTTTTTGTAGCTCCTTCTTCTTGGGATAGTGACTTATTATACCGTCGACATCGTTTGGCGGTATTTTTACATAAACAAAAGAATACGGAGAAAGTGATTTGGATCGCTCCCAAAGTTAGCAATCAGCCCAAATCAATTCTTTCAATGCCTGAAATCAAGCAATTAGAAAACGGAATGGTAGAGATAATCGTATCCGACTATAAAAGCTTAATGAGACATATTGGTTTGTTACAAAAGAAGCTTACTGAAGTGTTACATAAAACGGAAAAGGGCCGTCATAGCTTTTATTTATGGTACACCTACCCGGCATTTTCATCTTTAATTAACATGAATATTTGGGATCAAGTTGTCTATGATTGCAGCGATCTATGGAAAGAATCCGAAAAGACAGGGAATGCTGTCCTAACAAAGGTTAAGCAGCAATTTATTGTACGAACAGAGAAGAAAATTGTTCATGCCTCTAACCAGTGCTTTGCTTCCTCACAGCATTTATATAATCATATCGTTTCCCTCGGAAAGAAAAACATTGAACTAGTTGAAAATGGGGTTGATTATGACTCGTTTCAGCAAGCTAGGAAAGTTGAAAAAAAACCTGCTGAAAATCGACCGTTATTAGGCTTTGTCGGGGGACTGAAACCTTGGAAGATTGATTTCTCACTATTGATTGAGGTCGCTAAAAAGAAGCCTGAGTGGGGTATCTTGTTAATCGGTGAAACGTATGGAGACATGCCTGGTAATTACAAAGAATTGATCGAGCAACCGAATGTGTATCGATATGAAAGTGTTCCATATACAGAGATACCAAGTTACATGAAGTTATTCGACATTGGTTTACTTCCATATCTAGATAATGACTACAATAAAGGGGTTTTCCCTCTGAAGTTCTACGAATATTTAGCTAGTGGATTACCTGTTGTTGGCTGTGGGCTGCCATCGACAAGGCATTGTGTTGCAGATGATGTGTATGACCATGTTGAAAATGAAGCACAAGACTTCATCGATGCATGTGAGCAGGCAATTAAGCGTGAAAATCCATTCATGCAAGAAAAACGCTTAGAAGCTGCCAAAGAGGCTGATTGGAATACAAAGCTTCAATATATGTGGAAACTAACAAAATCTTTTCATCCAAAGTAGGAGTACCCGTTATGAATGAATTTGTAAGTGTTATCATGCCAGTCTATAATCGTCAAGATACGGTAAAGCAGGCCGTCGAAAGCATTTTAGAACAGACCTATTCAAACTTTGAACTTATTGTTATTGATGATGCGTCTACGGACAATACGGCTAATGTTGTACGAACACTAACGGATGAAAGAATTCGTCTTTATTCTCATGAGAAAAATCTTGGAGGCTCTGCAGCTAGAAATACTGGCGTTAAACAAGCTAAAGCAAAATGGATTGCTTTTCAAGATAGCGATGATTTGTGGCGAAAAGATAAGCTAGAAAAACAAGTAGCACAGATTCCCAAACAAATTGATGACAAGCCGTCTATTATCTATACAAGCTTTTATCGTTACAAAAATGGAAAAAAGGAATACATCCCTAATAAAGATAGTAGAAAAAAACAAGGAAATATACATAAAGAGTTAATTGAGGGGAATTTTATATCCACTCAGACGGTGATGCTGGCAAAAGAGTGCTTAGAAGCAGTTGGTGGTTTTGCAGAAGATATGCCAAGGTTTCAAGACTGGGAGCTTTGGATTAGACTGTCAGAAAAGTACCCATTTATATGGGTAGATGAACCCCTTGTTGATGTATACTATTCAGAAGGTAGTATTTCCTCATCCCAAGACAAAATTGTCATTGCTTATGAGAACATACTTCAAAAGCATAAAAAAAGGTTTCAAAAAGCGGGATCAAAGTATTATGCTAGTTATTTATGTTCATATGGCCATAATCTTTGCCTAGCTGGGGATGTGAAAAAAGGGAGAGAAATCTTGTTTCAAGCATATCGCCTAAATAACAAGTCCGTGAAGTGCTTTGTCTCTTTAATGAGCAGTATGTTTGGAACGAGATTTTATAAGCAAATTTATTCGTATTATAATCGATGATGGGAGATTATTATGAAAGGTATCGTACTTGCGGGTGGAAGCGGGAGCCGGTTATATCCGCTTACACGTGTTATATCGAAGCAGTTATTACCGGTTTATGACAAACCAATGATCTATTATCCTTTATCCGTTCTCATGCTAGCAGGCATTCGAGAGATCATGATTATTTCTACTCCGCAAGATACGCCACGATTTGAGCAGTTACTTGGAACGGGGGAAGATTTAGGAATAGACCTAACGTATGCCGTTCAAGAAAACCCTAATGGCATTGCGGAAGCCTTTATATTGGCTGAGGATTTTATTAACGGCGAGTCAGTGGCTTTAATTTTAGGGGATAATATCTTTTATGGACATGGCTTCACGAAAATCCTTGAGGCTGCAAGTCAAAGGCAAGTAGGAGCTACCGTATTTGGTTATCCAGTGAAGCAGCCTGAACGTTATGGTGTCATTGGATTTGATGAGGAGAACAAAGTAACCTCAATTGAAGAAAAGCCGTCTAAACCTTTATCAGAGTACGCAGTTACAGGTTTGTATTTTTACGACCATCATGTTGTAGATGTTGCTAAAAGCATCACCCCATCACACCGAGGGGAACTAGAAATTACTGATGTGAATCAAGAGTATTTAAAGAGGGGCGAACTTCATGTAGAGTTGCTAGGTCGTGGGTTTACTTGGCTTGATACGGGTACACATGAGTCATTGCTTGCAGCTTCGCACTTTATTGAAACAGTGGAAAAACGACAAAACTTAAAGATCGCTTGCTTAGAGGAAGTGGCTTATCGCAAAGGCTATATTTCTGAAGCGAAGCTAAAAGAATTAATAGAAGACATGACCTCAAATGATTACGGGAAGTACCTAATGTCTTTGATTGGTCGGAGGTTCTAAAGGTAGAATGATCATAGAATTTGTAGGCATGGCTGCAGTAGGTAAAAGCACTCTCATATCAAAAGTAAAACAGTCTATTGCTACAGCCAATACAGAGCAAAAATCTAAAGAACCTAATATCGTAAGCCTTGTTCTAAAGTTATTTGTCTTTTTATTAAAAGCAAATGTTCAATTAAAAACGAGCAGTATGAAAAAGAGAAAAATCGTCAATGAAAGACTCTTCCTTTCTGGTCTTAAACAGATTAAACATCTCAAAACAAAAAAGAAGGTAAAAGTTGTTGATGAGGGAATCATCCATGCGATATTATTTTCTTTGGATAATCGTGTAATTGACAAAAAGGTAGACTATGTATCATTACTGAAAGAGGCTCAGTTTTTATTTCGTTCCGAAGAGACGATCGTTGTCTTTGTTGATGCTAATGTTGAAACGATTATGGAAAATCGAAAAAAGCGAAATCGAGCCTATAATGAAAAAACAACGAATGTTAGTGCGATTAGTGAGGAACGAGATCGCAATGGTCAGAAATTAGAAGCTCTTGAGGCAATATCAACATTACACTATTTCTACGTCAACAACTCATGTCAAAATGAAGACGAAATCCGACCACTAATTCAGTTAATAAACAATAAAAGCGAAGTAGAAAATTGAACCACAAATGAAATTGATGGTGATAAAAATGAAGATACGATCAACACATTTTGAAGATGCAAAGATAATCGAACCAAACGTGTTCCAAGATCACCGAGGCTTTTTCACGGAGAGCTACAATCGGAAGACGTTTTTTGAACATGGAATAGATATTGACTTTATCCAAGACAATCATTCTTTATCCGTTGAAGCAGGTGTATTAAGAGGATTGCACTATCAGCTAAACCCAAGGGCACAAACAAAGCTAGTAAGAGTCCTGTCAGGAGCGATATACGATGTCATTGTCGATATAAGAAAGAATTCCCCTACGTATGGACAATGGCAAGGGTTTATTCTTAGTAGTGAAAACAAACGGCAATTGCTTGTACCAAAAGGATTCGCACACGGTTTCTGTACACTTGTACCAAATACACAAGTGTTTTATAAAGTTGATAATTATTATTCACCAGAGCATGATTGTGGCATTCAATGGAATGATTCAGAATTGAACATTGATTGGCCGGTATCAAATCCGATCCTTTCTCCAAAGGATGAGAAATTAAAACCATTATTAGAAGCTGAAAATAATTTTGAATAGAGAGGAGGAAGAAGAATGAAACTGTTAGTTACAGGAGGAGCTGGCTTTATCGGTAGTAATTTTATTCAATATATGCTAAAGAAGCATACAAATTATCAAATCATAAATTTAGATAGCCTTACGTACGCTGGCAACTTAGAAAACTTACAGGCTGTTGAAGGTCACACACAATACACCTTTGTTAAAGGGGATATTTGCAACGTCGAACTTGTTAGCTCCTTATTTGAGGATGGGATCGATGCTGTTATTAATTTTGCAGCAGAATCTCATGTTGATCGAAGCATTACTGATCCTGGAGTCTTTATCCGAACGAACGTCCAAGGCACACAAGTATTGCTAGATGCCGCGAAGCAGTATGGAGTAAAGAAATTTGTTCAAGTATCAACGGATGAAGTCTATGGCTCATTAGGAGAGACGGGCTTATTTCACGAGACGACTCCATTATCTCCAAATAGTCCATACAGTGCGAGCAAAGCAGGTGCAGATCATCTTGTGCATGCATACTATGAGACGTTTGGCTTACCAGTATCTATTACTCGTTGCTCAAATAATTACGGATCGTATCAATTTCCTGAGAAATTAATCCCATTAATGATAAGCAACGCGCTTAATAATCAGCCGCTTCCTCTTTATGGTGATGGATTGAATATAAGAGACTGGTTACATGTAGAAGATCATTGTCAGGCTATTGATTTAGTTCTTCATAAAGGAAAAAACGGAGAAGTATACAACGTAGGTGGGAATAATGAACGGACCAATTTAGAAATTGTAAAAACGATCCTACATAAGTTAAATAAGCCTGAAACTCTCATTAAATATGTCGAAGACCGTAAAGGACATGATCGACGCTATGCGATCGATGCAACGAAGATTCGTGAAGAGTTAGGATGGAAACCAACGTACATGTTTGAAGAAGGTATTGAACATACAATTAACTGGTACTTAGAACACCGCTCATGGTGGGAACGGATTGTATCAGGTGAGTACAAAGACTACTTTCATAACCAATATGGTGAACGGTTAGGAGAGCGGCAATGAAAATTTTACTAACAGGCGCTCACGGGCAACTCGGGAAAGAAATAGCTATCCTTCTAAAAAAGAAAGATATTGAACATGTAGCTTGTTCTAGAGAAGATATGGATATTACTTCTTTAGAGTCAGTACAGTCGAAAGTGTTTGATTACAAACCAGATGTGATTATCCATGCCGCTGCCTATACACAGGTGGATCTTGCTGAAACGAATGAAGAAGAGGCATTTTTAGTAAATGGCACAGGGACAAGAAATGTAGCAGAGGCGGCTCAAGAGATAGGAGCTTGTCTTTGTTACATCAGTACGGATTATGTTTTTGACGGTGAAAACGAACAGCCGTATAAAGAACATGCATCAACGAATCCAATAACCGTTTATGGGAAATCAAAGTATGTAGGAGAACAATTTGTAAAGAATTGTAACAAGTATTTTATTGTACGAACCTCTTGGGTATTTGGAGCTCATGGCAACAACTTTGTAAAAACAATGCTCAAGCTAGCAGAAGAAAGAGAGACATTACAAGTTGTGAGTGATCAAGTAGGAAGCCCTACGTATACAGCTGATTTAGCGGCATTTTTATTTGAACTCATTCACACAGATAAATACGGAATATATCACGCAACGAATACGGGGCAATGTTCTTGGTATGAGTTTGCTTGTGCCATTTTTGAAGAAACCAATAAGGGAATCGACGTTAAGCCGGTGTCGACAGAGGAATTCCCAAGGCCAGCACCGAGACCTAACTTTTCGGTCCTTGATCACGAAGCTATACGTAAAAATCAATTTCAAGATTTACGGCATTGGCGTGAGGCACTGCAAGTATTTTTAAGAGAGATTGGAGCTATGTAGATGGATAGCGTATCTGTTCACATCGTTACATTTAATAGTGCGGACGATATTGAAACTTGTTTAGAAGCCGTAAAAAACCAAACACACCCAATTGATCAGATTGTTGTTGTTGATAATGCTTCAAATGATGACACCGTTACTATTATTAAAAAGTGGCGCGATAAGAATATCCATGTACCTATACAAATCGTTGAAAACCAAAAAAATAACGGGTTTGCGGGTGGACATAATCAAGCGATCAATCAAACAAACACAGACTTTTCTCTTATACTAAATCCAGATGTAAGCTTAGACCCCAACTATATTCGGTATATTATAGAGGTTATGAAATCCTCTCCTTCAACAGGAAGTGCGACGGGGAAATTATACCGTGATGAAAAAGGAACGAACCTTGATAGCACGGGTATTGCGATTAAGAAAAACCGGCGTGCCTACGATCGTGGAGCGAATGAAGAAGATAAAGGACAGTGGGATGAGCATACGGATCTTTTTGGCGTATCGGGTGCCGCAGCTGTTTATAGGAGGAAAATGATTGAAGATATTTCAGTCAATGGGCAGTTCTTTGATGAAACATTTTTTGCTTATAAAGAAGACGTTGATGTTGCTTGGAGAGCAAAGTTACTAGGATGGAAGGCACAATTTGTCCCGAAAGCCGTTGCTCTTCATCAGCGTGGCTGGAAAGAAGAAAAGAAGAGAAGCGAGATTCCACTCTTTATTCGACACCATTCCTATATTAATCGTTATTATATGATGGTAAAAAATGAGAAAGTCTCTTTCCTTATTTTACATTCTCCTTTTATCATATTTTATGAAATAGCAAGCTTTTTTTATGCTATCATGAAAGAAAGAGAACTGTTAAATGTCTGGAAACAAACGTCAACATTTTCGTCGATGTTTGAGAAAAGAAAACAGATTCAGTCTAGATCTACTGAATCTGCAAATAATATTTACCGATTTTTTAAAGGAATCTGGTAGAGTAGGTGTTTAAATGGATGTAAGCATTATTATCGTAAATTACAACACATGTAAGTTAACGATACAAGCAATACAATCAATCTATCAATCTAAAACAAAATATAACTATGAAATTTTTGTAGTTGATAATGCTTCATCTGATCACTCAGTAGAAGAAATCAGCAATCAATTTCCTCATGTGAAAATGATTGCTAATAAAGAGAATGTTGGATTTTCAAAAGCGAATAACCAAGCCATCCATCAATCGTCTGGGAAGTATGTGTTGTTATTAAATTCCGATACGGTTGTGAAAGAAGATACATTAGAAGTCATGATAGACTTTATGAATAGAGAACCTAAAGTTGGTGCAAGTGGCTGTAAGGTTGTCCTTCCCGATGGTTCGTTAGATAAAGCATGCCGTAGAGGCTTTCCAACGCCGTCAGCTTCGTTCTACTATATGAGTGGACTAGCTAAGCGTTATCCAAAGAACGCTCGTTTTAATCAATATCACCAAAGTCATTTAGATGAAAATAAAGATTACCCGATTGACTGCTTAGTAGGGGCATTTATGCTTGTTCGAAAAGAAGCGATTGATCAAATAGGGGTATTAGATGAAACCTTCTTTATGTATGGCGAGGATATTGATTGGTGTTATCGAATTAAAGAAGCCGGCTGGGACATTTACTATTATCCGCACACATCTATTATTCATTATAAAGGTGGAAGCACGAATAAGAAGAAGCCTACGAAGATTATCTATGAATTTTATAGAGCAATGCATGTGTTTCATAAAAAGCATTATCAAAAAAAATATTTTTTCGGGATAAATGTGATAATATATCTAGGAATTTGGTCTAAGTTTCTGTTAGAATATACGAGAAACACATTACGATACTCGAAATAGGTGTTGATAACGTATGATAAGAGGAAATGAACGTTTCTTAAATCAAATAACCGCTTTATGCGATATTATAGCTATTCATTTTGCCTTTTTTATTGCTTGGTGGATTAGGTTTGTATCTCCATTTGCAAAAGACGGTGGACACTTACCGATGTCTACCTATTACTTGTGGGCAATTGTATACATTGTTGTTGCTATTGTAATAGGTTATAGTGTTTCTATGTATTCTTCAAAGAGAAAGAAGAAGTTTGCTAATGAATTGATTCGAATTGCTCAAGTTCATATGATGAGTATTATGATTCTATTAAGCTTTTTGTTCCTTGTGAACTCAATTCATACTTCTCGTACATTCTTGTTTCTCTTTGTCGTTAGTAGCTTTACAATCATCGGACTCTATCGTTATGTCATAAAAGTGAGCTTACGTCATCTGCGTAAAAAAGGCTACAATAAGCAATTTGTTTTAATTGTTGGTGCTGGTAGTGTTGGAAGATATTTTGCTGATAAGATAAAAGAGCGCCCAGATATGGGTCTTGAAGTGGTTGGCTTTTTAGATGATTTTGTCACAAAGCATGAGGAAGAGCATGCTCACTATCAACCTATTAAAGGCAGAATCAATGATTTAGAAGAAATTTTAGAGAAAAAGCCTATTGACGAGGTTGTTTTAGCCTTACCTTTAAGTGCGCATGAAAAGTACAAAGAGATTATTGAAATATGTGATAAAACTGGAGTTAGACTTTTAATTATTCCTGATTATTATGATGTACTTCCGGCTAAGTTTACAGTTGATCAATTACAGGACATTCCGTTAATAAACGTAAGGGATGTACCACTTGATGAGATTCGTAACCAAATGGCCAAAAGGGCATTTGATGTTGCCTTTTCAATGATTGCTATTATTATTACTTCTCCTATCTTACTATCCATTGCTTTAGGAATTAAGTTAACATCAAAAGGGCCAATTATTTTTAAGCAAGAACGAGTTGGATTAAATAAAAAGACATTTACAATGTATAAATTTAGATCAATGATTGATTTACCTGAATCGGTTTCTGATTCAAAGTGGACAACAGAAAATGATCCGCGTAAGACGAAGTTTGGAACGTTTTTAAGGAAGACAAGCTTAGATGAATTACCTCAGTTTTTCAATGTGTTGAAAGGTGATATGAGTGTCGTTGGACCGCGTCCAGAGAGAGCATTTTTTGTTGAGCAATTTAAAGAGGAAATTCCTAAATACATGGTCAAGCATCATGTTCGTCCAGGTATAACAGGATGGGCACAAGTAAATGGATTACGCGGGGACACCTCTATTCTAAAACGAATTCAATTAGATTTATTTTATATAGAAAATTGGACGTTCTTATTTGATATCAAGATTGTCTTTAAGACGATTATTAATGGATTTGTTAATAAGAACGCATATTAATAAAGAAGATGAGAAAGGATTAACCTTTTCTCATCTTCTTTTTATTTATACATAAAAAAGGATTGCTCCATTAGAAGAGCAATCCTTTTTCTTATGAGTCTAAACCTAAATGATTACGTAAATCAGAACTTACACGATTTCTTTCCTCATCAGAAACTAGTAAATAATAAATACCGTTCATAGTTGTACCGCTACCTTTGATTTCCATTTGCTCAATCGAATGTCTAGCATTCCGATAATTAGATTGGACTTTCCACATATCTTCTAGTGTTAAATCCGTACGAACTGAATTGCCAACTACATTTAGCATATCTCCAGCTCTTGTAATAGAACTAATTTGTGCAGCTTCTTGGATGACAGCTTCAACAATTTGACGTTGACGATCATTACGACCGAAATCACCACGAGGGTCATCTTTTCTCATTCGAGAAAATGCTAAAGCAGACTCACCATCTAAATAAAGGTTCCCAACAGGGAAATGATGACGACTTCCATAATTAAACTCAAGGTCATTTGTCACAGCCACTCCACCAAGAGCATCAATGATGCCTGTGAAGCCTTCCATATTAATACTTACATAATGATCAATTGGAATATCAAGAAAGTTTTCTACGGTATCTATTGTCATTTGAACACCGCCAAATGCATAAGCATGATTGATTTTATCATCATGTCCTCTCCCGATTATTTCAGTACGAGTATCACGAGGAATACTTAACATTTTAATAGACTCATCATTCGGGTTAACAGTCATGACAATAAGGGTGTCGGAACGTCCAGAGTGATTGTCTCCTCGCGAGTCAACACCAGCTAACAAGAAAGAAATAGGATCTTTCTCTTCAACTTTGACCTGTTCGACACGTTTACTAGACTGTTCACGCTCTAGTGGTTCATGAATTTGTGTCGCCGTTTCAGTTACAGAATTATATATATAGAATCCATATGCCGTAGCAGATAGGAACAACAGCCCAAATAATATGCCAAAAGTAACAAGTATTTTTTTCTTCAATGAATCCGCCTCTTTCTATAGTCAGTAATAATTGCAAGATAATGTATAGGATTACATTTGTTATTATAAGTTAGTATAGAAATAGGAGCAATACAAAATTCGACAGAAACATATGGAATCTATAACTTTTTTACTAGATATCCGTTAATGATTTGGTATGTATAGCGCAAATAAGCAATCTTTTATTTACATACTTCCTAATAATATGTAACATATATAAAGATAAACGATCTGTCTTTAGTATAGTAACTGTAAAAAATTCCATCTTTTGAAGAAAGTTATGATGGTTAATCAAGTCTTAAAGTAGTAAGATTAAGAATGTAAAATTTGTCATAAGGTGCTGCTAATTGTGAAATCAATAACAGAGATCTGGAAACATAAAGATTTTATACTAACGCTCTCTAAAAGAGATATCATTGCAAAATATAAACAATCATTATTAGGAATATTATGGATTATCCTACAACCACTAGCACTTATGATTGTACTAACGGTTGTATTTTCAATGTTCGTAAGGTTGCCGAGTGAAGGGTTGCCATATGCTCCGTTTTTATTTGTCGCTTTATTGCCTTATATGTATTTAAATAATACGGTCAATGCTTCTACGAAATTAATCAACAGCTATGCTGGATTAATTAGGCAGAGGAATTTTTATCGACCTTCTTTGGTTTTTATCAAGTTTCTATCAGAGTCCGTTAATTTTGGTTTTGCATTAATCGGTTTAGTGTTGGTATTAATCTATTATCAAATTTTCCCTGGGTTAAATGCTTTGTATGCTATACCAGTTTTAGCGATTCAAATGATTTTGACACTTGGTGTCATGTTCTTCTTATCAGCTACGAACGCTTATGTTCGTGACGTTGGTATGGTGGTACCTTTGGCTGTTCGAATGTTGCGTTATTTATCGCCGATTATGTATTCTTACCATGCGATTCCAATACAATATCAGCCATACATGGCTCTTAATCCATTAACAGGGATTTTTGATGGCTATAGACAATCACTTTTGCATAACCAACCACCGGACATGATGTTATTGCTTTATTCGCTCGTCTTTAGTGTAATTGTCTTTATTATAGGATGGGTTACTTTTATGAAGCTTGAAAAGAATTTTGCTGATGTCGTATAGAAAGAGTGATATCATGAATGATTGTGTAATTCGTGTTGAAAACGTAGGAAAGCTATATCCAAAACAAGTGACGAAGCTGCATTCTTTCAAGGATAGGTTAATGAGAACAGGCGAAAGTCTTGAAGGACAGTGGTCTTTGAAAGATGTATCTTTTGACATATGTGCAGGAGAATCTGTTGCAATATTGGGCGGGAACGGATCAGGGAAAAGTACCCTTTTAAAAGTTATCCTTGGAGTCACTGCTCCAACGACAGGCTCTATTACGGTTAATGGGAAAATCGGTGGGCTTATTGAGTTAGGTGCAGGCTTTCATAAAGAATTATCAGGCCGAGAGAATATATATATGAACGGGGTTGTCTTAGGTCTTAAAGAAAAAGAAATTGATTTAATCATTGATGACATTATAGAATTTGCTGAACTAGAGAACCATATTGATAAGCCAATAAAACAGTACTCTTCTGGTATGAAGGTAAGGCTTGGTTTCTCGATTGCCATTCATGTGAATACAGATATTATTTTATTAGATGAAGTTCTAGCTGTAGGAGATAAACGTTTCAAGAAAAAAGCTCTAACGGCTATTAAACGATATATGAAAGGGAAAACAGTCATCTTTGTTTCCCACAGTGCTCAGCAAGTTAGACGATTATGCACTAAGGCTATTGTGTTAGATCAAGGTCAAGTCGCATATATAGGTGAAACGGAAAAGGCCATAGAATACTATGAAAATAATATCGTTGAACAATTAGTTAAATCGAAATAAAAAAGGAGAGCCGCAGAGGCTCTCCTTTTGCTGTATAGAATGATTATTCCTCATTCTCACTTTCAGTTGGCTTTTCAGCAAAAACAGCTCGAACACTGCGATTGCTATTCATATTGACTGTAATGGTTGAACTTCGGCCGGATACATCGCCTTCCCAACGTACAAACTCCCAACCTTCAGCTGGTCTAGCTGTTAATGTCACCGTTGTTCCCTCCGTGTGAGTGGCACCACTCCTATCACTACCAATGGTTCCGTTACCGCTTGTAGCAGTGGTAAGAGTGTATTGTTTCGGTTCTGGATCTGGCTTTGGTTCAGGTTCAGGTTCATTCTTAGCAAAAATAGCTCTCACTGTTTTATTGCTATCCATTGTAACTGTAGTCGTTCTCGATGTTCCACTTGCTGCACCTTCCCAACGTACAAACGTCCAACCGGAATGAGGCGCAGCGGTTAACGAGACGCTCGTACCGCTTTTAAATTGGTTTCCAGATTGGTTCTTTGTAATTTGTCCACCTTCTGCAACGTTTAACGAGAGCGTATAAGTAGGTGTCTGTGGCTGCGGTTGTGTTTCGGATTGCTCAGGTCTAGATTCAGGTCTTGGTGCAGGTTCTGGCTCATTTTGAACAAAGACTGCTCGAATCGATTTGTTGCTGTCCATTGTTACAGTGATCCGTTCATTTGAAGATGTTTCTGATCCTTCCCACCCTTTGAACGTCCAACCATTACTAGGACGGGCTGTTAAAGTGACCGTATCCATATCTGAAAAGGTTGAAGCGAGTGAGCTTCTAATAATCTGACCTTCTCCTGCTAGATCCAACGCTAATGTGTGAGTTGTCTCTTCTTCAAAGATAGCACGGATGTTAAGACTCTCTGTGATTGTTACAGTAGCAGGATTTGTCTCTCCCTCTAAGTCACCCTCCCAACGAACGAACTTCCAACCCTCATGAGGCTGTGCCTCAATCTTAATCTCAGAATCGGGAGGAAAAGATTGTTGGTCAGGTGAAAAGACTACATTTCCTTGTCCTGTTATTTCATAATCAACGATCTTATTTTCTCCTTCAACAACAAAGCGAACCCTCTTGATTAAATCCTCATACCTAATTAGTAACGTTGTTCTTCCTTCTTCTATAGCGGTGAATACTGTCTCAAGTCCTTCGGTTGTATCAAATTCACCTATTTCATTGTCCATAGACCATTCTGGATGGAAGTCCATCGGTTCTCCATCGGCATCAAATCCTTCAATGGACAATGACAGGGTTTGTCCAATTGCTAGAGGATCAATTTCCTCTGGTGTAACTATAATCTCTTCTAATACCTTCTCTTGGACTTCAAACTTTCTTTTTTTAGTAAAATCGCCGATATGAGCTGTTACAACTGTTTCACCAAGTTCATGGGCCAAAAATTCAACTTCATCACTATTTTCTGTTTCTTCAATCGTGCCAATGGACTCATCTTCCACAGTCCATTCTGCAGAGAGGGGAACTGTTTCACCAGATTCTTTCTCCCAAGTTAATGATAATGTTCGACTATAACCGGGCTGTACTAATCTTCGAGACTTGATTCTAATCGATTCATCTAGTGACTCGTATGTAGCTTCTAATTCAGAAGAGCTTGTTGCTGCAACTCCATCATGTAAAACCGCTAATGCTTCGACAACTTTCTCTTGGTTAACATAAAGAGTTGATAAGTATGAGTAAAAACTCTCTTCCGTTGAGCGTAACTCAATCCCCTCTAAAAGTGTTCTTTCCGCTTCATCCCAATAAGATAGAGCCATATAGCTTTTGGCAAGGCCAAGTCTCGCGTTAACATTTAAAGGGTCTAATTCCAGCACATTAAGATAAGCTTCAACACTATTCTCATAATCCTCTTGTTCAAAGTGTTCTTTTGCGATTTGTAACTGTTTAGTTAAATTGTCTGATTGGATGGCATTTACAGTGAAAATACCCATAAGTGAAATGACGACAATGCCAGAAACAATCATTAAGATAAACTTTTTGTCCATTCTTTGAGAGACACCTCATTTCCTCTTAATTCTAGTACTATTTATTATAATGAAAATACCTATTTTAGGAAAGAAGATTCATTGATATTGTCGTATATTGTTTGATATTGTAAGGTTATGAGAAAAATTAGTAATAAAAATGTAAATGAATCTCTCTTTCAACTGCGTTTTTTAATGTGATAAGATAGAGTTTGTTATTTAAAACGATACGAGGTGTAACCAATGACAAATAGAATAAATATAGCAATCGACGGTCCAGCAGGCGCTGGGAAGAGTACCGTTGCCAAAATGGTCGCAGAACAGCTTTCGTTTTTATATATTGATACAGGTGCGATGTATCGAACACTTGCCTATGCTGCATTAAAAAATCAAGTTGATGGTAATGATGGAGCAGCGTTAAAAGAGCTCCTTGATCAGATGAAGATTCAGTTAGTCAATGAAAAAGAAGGAACAAAAGTCCTGTTAAATGATCAAGACATCACAATGAATATTCGTACAGCTGAAGTGAATAAGCAAGTGCCACTTGTGGCAAGTCATGAAGCAGTCAGGTTAGAAATGGTTGAGCGTCAACGAGTTCTAGCAAATGAAGACAATTCTATCTTAGATGGTCGAGATATTGGTACACACGTATTACCAGATGCTGAAGTGAAAGTCTTCCTAACTGCTTCTGTAGACGTACGTGCGGAACGCCGCCATGAAGAGCAACTGAAAAAAGGCATGCCTTCTGACTTAGAAGAGTTGAAAAAAGAGATCGCCAAGCGTGATGAGTTAGATACAACGAGAGAAGTGGCACCACTGCGCAAGGCAAGTGATGCAATAGAGATCGACACGACGTCGTTAACCATTCCTGAAGTGGTAAGTGACATTATTAATTTGGTGAAGAAGCCTGCTCTTTAAGGGATATTGTTAATATATAGTGAAAGATAGAGTTTGGAGGACCTTAATCTTGTAAGGAGGTGATAAAATGGAATTAATCAAAGTTAGATTCACGTTTGACAATGATAACACCAAAGTTGTTAACATTGAAGCTGAAAACCAAGAAGAATTAATTAATAGACTGACTAGTCAAGATTGGTATATTTCAAAAGATAATGAAGTAGCTATAAATCTGAAGTTGGTTACAAGAATTACTTTTCCAAAACGTAAGGACTAGGATTGTATTCAAAGAGTTCTAAGCTACTCAAGGCTCCGGATGTGAACCCGGGGTCTTTTTTCACTACTACAACTGTGACTCTGTTTCTAGCCGCCAGGACGATAACGGGTTTATGTACTGGCGGGTTGTAATTTGAACGGGGCTTCTTTCAGTTTGATCATTTTCTAACTTTCTTTAAAGTGCTTGTTTCAGTTCTCGCCTCATTATGTCTGCACCTTTAATTACTTTGTTATTGATTTTAATTTTTCTAATCACCTTTGCGGGCACTCCAGCTACAACTACATTGCTTGGTACATCTTTGTTAATAACAGAGTTCGCTCCAATAATGACATTATCTCCTATTGTAATGCCCCCATATATTTTCACACCTGGTGCGATATAAACATTATTTCCTATTTGGGGAACTCCGTTTTTATGTTTGCCAATATTAACAGATGAATGAATTACACAGTTTTTCCCTATTCTTACTTGAGGGTGTAATACGATACTGCCGTAATGGGCGATCTTAAGACCAGCTTCAAAATTTTTCGGATAAATTGTATAACCTAACGTGATTCCTAGCTTTTTAAATTTTTTTTCCGTGAAGTAGGCACGTATTTTAAAGTAGGGATTTGCCTTTCTAACATTAAAATATTCGAGTTTTCTCATGACTCTTTGGAAGTACAGTTCCGGGTGCTTTAATTTATAGCTGCGCTTCCACTTTGTGAAATTTCTAGCTCTTAAATCGGCATTTAAATAGAATTCATAATCCTTTTTATTTTTTATCATAAGATCTCCTCCAAATTAGTAGATAAACATGATTATATCATTGTCGGAATAGTTCGAAAGTTATTGAGGGAGATTTACAAGGTTCTTCCTATATATTTGATATTTTTTGTTGATTGTTGGGGACGGATTTATTGCCCAAGAAGAATTATAGAGTCATTAAGTTAAATTATTTTCAGTTGCAGTTTTTTTGATTTTTATCGACGAGTTGGTTTGAAGATATATTCAACTAAGCCTGTCACGAAAAAGAATAATTGTAAGAAGAAGCCAGTATCGCAATAGTAATAAAAAGCAGAATGAAAACCAATCCGGTTACTCATTCTGCTTTTATCTTTTTAATTATCTAATTGTAAATGCTCACGTAACTCACCACGAACACGTGCTAACTCATCATCAGGAACAATTAAATAATAAATTCCATCAATCCGTGTACCGTCCCCGTTGATTTCCATTTGTTCTACATTATGCCGAGCATCACGATATTTCGATTGAATTGTCCACATATCTTCTAAATCCAAATCCGTTCTTACAGACTTACCGACCTCACTCAAAATATTTCCAACTCTTGTTATTGAACTTATTTGAGCACCTTCTTGAATAACGGCATCGACAATTTGACGCTGTCGGTCATTACGACCAAAATCCCCACGAGGGTCTTCATAACGCATTCGTGAGTAAGCCAGAGCTTCCTCACCATTTAAGAAAAGCTCTCCTTCAGGGAAGGAATGTCGACTATAATCAAAAGCAAAATCATTATAAACTGTTACTCCGCCTAGAGCATCAACTAACCCTTTGAACCCTTCCATATTGATACTTAGATAATGATCGATTGGAATATCAAGAAAGTTCTCAACAGTGTCCATCGTCATTTCAACACCGCCAAATGCATAAGCATGATTAATTTTATCAACCGTACCTCGTCCAATAATCTCCGTACGTGTATCACGCGGAATGCTTAACATTTTAACCGACTGATCTTCAGGGTTAACGGTCATCACAATAATCGTATCAGACCGGCCTGAATGATGGTCTCCTCTTGAGTCAACACCAGCAATTAAAAACGAAATCGGTTCCTGGTTTTCGACATCAACTTCCTTTTCTCGTTTCTCCGTGACACGCTCAATTGGTTCGTGGATTTCTTGAACCGTATCCGTAACAGACTTATATAAATAAAAACCATAAGTGGTAGCTGCTAGAAACAAAACACCAAACATAATGCCTAAAGTAACAAGTATTTTCTTTTTCATATAAGAATGCCTCTTCTCCTGGATTTAGAAATTACCAATAAACTTGCATAGATTTCTTATGCGATTATAGTTAAATTGTAACTATGAGGCCATTAAATATCAAACGAAAATAGACAATATATAGAAAGAATGGCGAATATTAAGGAATTGAGCTTAGTGTAATTACAATAGCGAGAAAACGTCCAAACCGAGGAATCAGAGTGATACGACCGTAAAGTGAAGAAATAACTCAATAGAAATTACCAAAAAACTAGTATAGATTTCTCAACAAATTAATAGTTAAATTGTAACTGATGAGTAATAAAAAATATCTACAGAAACTGACAATCTATGATATAATCCACAGTATTGCAGTTTAAAATATTAGGAGGTCAATTACCAATATGGAAGAAACGATTAGTTTAAAAGAGATCTTTCAAACGTTAAAAAGACGTATAAAGCTTCTCATCATTATCCCTGTTATTGCTGTATTAGTTAGTGCGCTTGTAAGTTATTTCTACTTAACACCAATATATCAGAGCTCTACGCAAATTCTCGTAAACCAAACTCAACAAGATCAAACGTTTAGTCAAAATGATATTAGAACAAATGTTGAACTTATAAATACGTATAACGTCATCATTAAAAGCCCAATTATTTTAGAAAAAGTCATTGAAGAAGCAAATCTATCCGAGTCGGTTGGAGCGTTAAATAGTAAGGTGACTGTCGGAAGTCAAAACAATTCACAGGTAGTTAACATTACTGTTCAACACGAACAACCATCAACGGCTGCTCACATTGCTAATACAATCGCTACTGTATTCCAACGTGAGATTGTTTCAATTATGAACGTTGATAACGTTAGTATCCTTTCTCAAGCTCAAGTAAGTGATTCACCATCACCAATTAAACCAAACCCAGAATTAAATATAGCTATTGCTTTTGTTGTTGGGTTAATGGCAGCAGTTGGTCTTGCGTTCTTGCTTGAATTCCTTGATACAACGATGAAAACGGAAAAAGATATAGAAGATACTCTTGACCTTCCTATACTAGGTGTCGTTGCAGCGATGGATGATCAAAAAGTTGGGAAAAAAGGAAAGAGAGGGGGAGCAAAACGTGTCTCGTAAAAGTAAAAAAACACATACAAATTTACAACGTAACCTAATTACAGAATTAGGGACTAGCTCACCTGTCTCTGAGCAGTACAGAACACTACGAACGAACATTGAATTTTCTGCGGTAGATAAAGAAATTAAAACGATTTTAGTTACATCAGCTGGACCGGCAGAAGGGAAGTCGACGACTGCATCAAACTTAGCTGTTGTGATGGCACAAAACGGCAACTCAGTTCTGTTAATAGATGCCGATTTACGAAAACCTACAATGCACTATACATTTGGGGTCTCGAACATGCGTGGTTTAACGAATGTCATCACGAAGCAAGGAAGTTTAGAAGAGGTAGTTCAAGAAACAAAAGTGGAGAATCTTTCCCTTTTGCCTTCTGGTCCGATTCCACCAAACCCAGCTGAGTTATTAAACTCGAGAATGATGGGTTTGATCCTTGAGCGTGCAAAAGAGGTATTTGACACGATTATCATTGACTCCCCACCTGTGATGGCGGTAGCCGATGCTCAAATTTTAGCGAGTAAGTGTGATGGTACGGTACTTGTTGTTTCAAGCGGAAAGACAGAACGAGAAGATGTAAAGAAAGCAAAAGATCAGCTGCTTAATGCGAAAGCAAACATCTTAGGTGCTGTATTAAACAATAAGAAGATTGAATCAGGAAGTTATTATTACTATAGCTCAACTTCAAATTAAATAGTTTCGGATCTAGAGGTTACTGAAAAGGCAGATTAGCTAATCAGTAACCTCTGTTTATAGAATTCAGTTTGAGGAGGGTAACGAATGATTGATATTCACTGTCATATCATACCAGGTGTTGATGATGGACCGAAAACCGTTGAAGAAAGCTTAGAACTAGCTAGATTAGCAGAATCAGAAGGGATTACGAAAATCATTGCGACACCTCACCACCAGCATCCGTCTTTTGAGAACAGTGGTTTCTCTGTCATTAGAGAAGTAGAACAATTGAATCATAAACTGAAGGAAGCAAATATTAATATAGATGTAATTCCATCCCAAGAGGTTCGTTTGCACGGTGGAATGATTCGGTATTTGGAATTAGGGGATGTTCTGCCGATGACACCAGGCAACTCATATATTTTAATAGAATTCCCTTCAAACAGTATTCCTCATTACACATCAAGATTATTTTACGATTTGAAACTACAAGGTTATACACCGATTATTGCACATCCGGAACGAAACAAAGTGTTGGCAGAAGATCCTGTGATGCTTTTTGACTTCGTAAAGAATGGGGTTCTCACGCAAATAACCGCTGGGAGTTTGACAGGTCACTTTGGGAAAAAAGTAATGAAATTCACTGAGCAATTACTAGAATCTAACTTAACTCATTTTCTAGCTTCAGATGCTCACAATTGTCATGAGAGACCTTTCTTATTAACTGAAGCTTATGCTGCAGTAGAAGAGCTATTTGGGATCGATATGGTGTACCATTTAAAAGAAAATGCAGAGCTGCTTGCTAGTCAACAGCATGTTCAAGTCTTGCCCCCTGAGCCAATTAGAAGAAAAAGACGTTTATTTGGTTTGTTATAAGACCTAAGAACCGATATTTTAATAGAAGCCAAATTAATGGCTTTTTTTTATGACTATTTTCATAGCGCTTTCACGGAATAACCTACGAAAATTGTCGAATGATAGGGTACGGAACTTGTTGAATTATGTATCTTAAACAACTACAATGATAAAGTGTAATTCATAGTGTTATTGCTTTTGTAATAAGGCTTCGTGATCACTCAAAAACCGTATATTGGAAAAGATAATTCGACAAAATGTATGTTAAGATATATAACAGACAAACAAGATTACATGCTAATGAATAATATCTAGACCTTTTGGACCATTATTGGCTGAAGATAACTTTATCATAGTGACTATAGTAAAAAGACAGAACAAGAGCATCTACATACCTCTTGTTCTTTTATTGCAAAGGATATGTGAAACTATGAAAAATCTTGATGAAATGCCGAAATCAATAAAAAAAGCAATTCGATATATAAAACAAGATGCGCCAGTAGAGAAACTTGAAACGATTCAGCTGCTTTTACAACAAGCGATAGAGATAAGAAAACAAGAAGACACGCGCTAAAAACCAAAAAGAGAACTTGGCAATGTCTCCTTGCCGTTATCGATGGAGGCACTCGGTTACGCTGTGGGTTCTATTTGAACCTTAGACGCAAATAGTCGTCATTAGTGTGGTGTGAGGAGGGGTTAGATGCCTCTTATTTTTAATAAAATAGATAGAGCCTTAAGCTACTAGTCTTACAAGTAAGTCTAATAGCTTAAGGCTTTCATTGTGTTAAGGACAAACAAGTTACAGGGGGGGAAATAAATTGAAAAAAGTTAGAAAAGCGATTATTCCAGCAGCAGGGCTAGGGACAAGATTCCTACCTGCAACAAAAGCGATGCCAAAAGAAATGCTTCCAATTGTTGATAAGCCAACAATTCAATACATTATTGAAGAAGCAGTTGAGTCAGGGATTGAGGATATTATTATTGTTACAGGTAAAGGGAAGCGTGCGATTGAAGATCACTTTGATCATGCGTTTGAATTAGAACAAAACTTGATTGAAAAAGAGAAGTTTGCTCTATTAGATAAAGTACAAGCTGCTTCAAAAGTCGATATTCATTATATCCGTCAAAAAGAACCAAAAGGATTAGGACATGCTGTCTGGTGTGCACGTAAGTTTATTGGGGACGAGCCATTTGCTGTTTTACTTGGGGATGATATCGTTCTAGCGGAAACGCCATGTACGAAGCAACTAATTGATGTCTATAACGAAACAGGTTCTTCTGTGATTGGTGTTCAAACTGTACCAGAAGATCAAACACATCGG
Source organism: Halalkalibacter sp. HAAS-P013 (assembly GCF_056619925.1). Taxonomy (NCBI): domain Bacteria; kingdom Bacillati; phylum Bacillota; class Bacilli; order Caryophanales; family Bacillaceae; genus Halalkalibacter; species Halalkalibacter sp. HAAS-P013. Next base: position 15,124 of record NZ_JBWQTU010000006.1, on the reverse strand, counting down.
TATGGGATTGTTGATCCGATTTCGCAAGAAGGCAGAACGTATCAAGTGAGTAACTTTGTTGAGAAGCCGAAGCAAGGTACAGCACCGTCCAACTTAGCTATTATGGGTCGATATTTGTTAACACCGCAGATTTTCTCTTTACTAGAAAGCCAAGAAACAGGTGCAGGGGGAGAAATACAATTAACAGACGCCATTCAACGTTTAAATGAACAACAGTATGTATATGCGTATGACTTTGAAGGTGAGCGTTTTGATGTTGGGGAGAAGCTTGGCTTTGTCTTAACGACGTTGAAGTTTGCGTTGCAAAATGAAGAGTTAAGTAAGCCGTTACTTCATGAGATGGAAGAGCTTCTTAATAAGAGTAAGTTGACTAACTAATTTTTGAAGAAGGGGATCATTACTTTCCCCTTCTATTTTACTGTTAAGGCCTAAATAAAGCCTTAACCTATGATTCTTCAAAGACAACTCAGAGGGATAATAGCTTAAGGTTTTATACATTACGAACGGTTTTTTATAGAAAGGGGAACATTACATGTCATATCGAAAACGAATAGCTGCTTTAGTGATGATCGATTCACTTATTGTATTAACGTCCATCTTTATTAGTCATTTCTTATTACTTCCGTTAGCAAATCCTTTTACAGTCGTCCTACTAGTTAGTGCAATTACATTGCTTATTAGCCACCATCTATTTGCAGCTAAGTACAAGCTATATAAAAAAGTTTGGCAATATGCGAGTATGTCCGAGCTTACAGGAATCTTTAAAGCTGTGACATTCTCAGTGATTGTAACAGGTGCGGTCCAACTCATCTTCTTCCAAGATATTGCCCTCCGAACACTAGCGATTACGTGGATGATGCATATTCTCTTTATTGGCGGATCACGTTTTTCTTGGAGATTATATCGAGACCATTATATTCAACAAGCAAAAGGGAAAAGCAATACATTGATTATCGGTGCCGGTGCGGCCGGAACGATGGTAGCTAGACAGCTCCAGCAAAGCCAAGAATCTGACTTAACTCCTGTTGCGTTTATTGACGATGATGTTAACAAACAGCATCTAGAAGTGTTAAACTTACCCGTTGTCGGTGGGATCGAAGAAATTGTATCAACAGTAGAAAAATTAAAGGTTAAACATATCATTATAGCTATCCCTTCCCTTAGTAGAAATGAATTAAACACGATTTTTGAAGAATGTTCAAAAACAAAAGCGAAAACACAAATTCTCCCTCGTATTGAAGATATAATGTCTGGAAAAGTATCAGTCAATCAATTCCGTGATGTAGAAGTAGAGGATTTACTTGGACGCGAACCAGTTGAGCTTGATGTTGCAGGTATTGAGAAGTATGTAAAAGGAAAGACCGTTCTCGTTACGGGAGCTGGTGGATCGATTGGATCAGAAATTTGCCGTCAACTTTCCATTTTCAAACCAAAAGAGCTCGTTTTACTAGGACATGGTGAAAACAGTATTTATTCGATTGAAATGGAATTGCGAAGAACGGTACCTGAATTAAATATCTCAACTGAAATTGCTGATGTGCAAGATCGTGATAAAATGTTTTCGATCATGGCTAAGAGACAGCCGCATGTCGTTTACCACGCAGCAGCACATAAACATGTTCCTTTAATGGAGCGTAATCCAGAAGAAGCAGTTAAGAACAATGTGATTGGAACGAGAAACGTAGCTGAAGCATCGAATGAAGCTGGCGTAAATACGTTTGTGATGGTTTCCACAGATAAAGCCGTGAATCCTACGAGTGTGATGGGGGCAACGAAGCGTATTGCGGAGATGGTTGTACAGCATATGGATATGATTAGTGATACTCGTTTTGTAGCTGTTCGTTTTGGAAATGTGCTTGGGAGTCGCGGGAGTGTGATTCCATTATTTAAGCAGCAGATTCAGAATGGTGGACCATTGACAGTTACTCACCCTGATATGGTTCGTTATTTTATGACAATACCTGAGGCTTCTCGTTTGGTCCTTCAAGCTGGGGCGCTTGCTGAAGGTGGAGAAGTGTTTGTGCTTGATATGGGTGAGCCGGTGAAGATTGTTGATTTGGCTCGTAACCTAATTAAATTGTCTGGGTATACGGAGGATGAGATTCCGATTGTGTTCTCTGGGATGAGGCCTGGGGAGAAGATGTTTGAGGAATTGCTTGGTGCGGATGAAGTGCATAGTGAGCAGGTTTATCCGAAGATTTATCGTGGGAAGACTCCGGAGGTTAATATAAATGTGACTTATGAGTTGGTTGGTGAATTTGAGGGGCTGACTAAAGAACAGTTACGTGAGAGATTGTTGGATATTGCTAACTTTAGGGTTGGTGAGTTGAGGGTTTTAAGTGGAGTGAAGTAGATGTAAGGTCAAAGCCATTTTCTGTTTTATTAGCTGGAGATGGCTTTAGCTTATTTTTAATTAAGCTAGATCGATAATTTAGTGGTTAGTAGTTAGTTGGAATTAGGTTCATTTAAGCACTAATCGACTAAAGTTATATTATAGAGATTTTCCTCTTGTGGATACGGAAACAATTATGCAAAGGAGCTGAGCACTTATTATGATATACAAGTATATTAAAAGGCTAATGGATATCGTTCTATCAGTTATTGGTCTATCAATTCTTTCACCATTATTAATAATAGTAGCTATTGCAATTAAATTAGAGTCGAAAGGTCCGGTTATTTTTCAACAAGAGCGGCTTGGTCTAGATGGAAAAGTATTTAAAATTTATAAGTTTCGATCAATGTGTGTTGGTGCTGAGAAAAGTGGTGTTTATGAAACAAAAGGTGACGCTAGGGTAACTAAGGTAGGAAAGTTTATAAGAAAGACAAGTATAGATGAGTTTCCCCAATTTATAAATATTATAAAAGGTGACATGTCTCTTATCGGGCCTCGTCCCACTTTAACATACCACCCATGGAAGTTAAGTGAATATACTGAATTTCAATGGAAAAGGTTTGATGTTAGACCTGGAGTTACAGGGTGGGCTCAAGTAAATGGAAGAAAAGAAGTGCCTTGGGATAAAAGGATTGAATATGATGTAGAGTACGTTGACAATCTATCGTTTGCATTAGATTTTAAAATTTTCACTAAGACTATATTTAAAGTACTAATGATGAAGGACAATGTAAATGTTGGAGAGACTGCAAAGAGAGATACAGATAATGTTATAAATAACGAAGTAGCAGCAACAAAAGAAGAAAGTGGGACTAAGTAAATGTCTTTAAAGTTAATGTACATTACTAATCAAGAGGATATTGCTAAAACAGCTGAACAAAGTGGTGTAGACTGGATTTTTATTGACTTAGAAATAAACGGTAAAGATGATCGACAGGGACACTTGGACACAGTCATATCCCGACATAGTATTGATGATATAAAAAAAGTTAAGCAAATACTTAATAAATCAGAATTACTTGTACGTATAAATCCAATTTATGATGGTTCAAAAGACGAGATTAATAAAGTCATTGAATACGGTGCAGATATTGTTATGCTTCCGTTTTTTAAAACTAAAGAAGAAGTAGCGGAATTCGTAAACCTAGTGAATGGTAGAGCAAGGGTTTGTCTTTTGTGTGAAACATCAGAAGCAGTAGAGAACATAGATTCTATATTATTGGTGGATGGGATTGATTACATTCACATCGGATTAAATGATCTGCACCTTAGTTATGATCTGAAGTTTATGTTTGAACTATTGGTAGATGGTACGGTTGAAAGGTTATGCAATAAGTTTAAAGCTAAAGGAATTCCGTATGGATTTGGTGGGATAGCAAAGCTTGGACAAGGAACCCTCCCAGCGGAGAACATTATTGCTGAACACTACCGTTTAGGATCTAGCATGGTTATCTTATCAAGAAGCTTTTGCAATACAAGTAAGGAAGCAGATATCACTATGGTAGCAGAAGTGTTTGAAACAGGTGTTAAAGAAATAAGAAACTATGAAGAAAGGTTAATAAACGAACAAAATAGTTTCTTTTATGAGAATAAAGATTTTCTTAGAGAAAAGGTTGATGAAATTATAAACGCAATTGTCAAATAGCTTGTAAGAAAAAGGAGTTTGTAAAAATGAAGCTATTACTTACTGGGGCATTTAAATATAGTGAAGAACAATTAAATAAATTAAAATTGCTTGGTTTTGAAACCATATTTGTTCAGGATGAAAGAGTTGCTATACAATTTGATGTCTCTGATATTGATGGAGTAGTTTGTAATGGTCTATTTCTCTACAATGATATCCAGAAATTTAAGAACCTGAAATTTATACAACTCACTAGTGCTGGGTTAGATAGGGTTCCTCTTAAGTATATTAAGGAACATGGAATAGAACTTTATAATGCCAAAGACGTTTATAGCATTCCAATGGCTGAATGGGTAGTACTTAAAATCTTAGAAACTTACAAAATGAGCGGTCATTTCTACAAATTACAATTTCAACGTAAGTGGGAAAAGGAACGTAATATATTAGAACTTACTGATAAGACTGCAGCTATAATTGGTTTTGGTAGTGTAGGGTCTGAAGTTGCTAAACGCCTTAAAGCTTTTGGGGTAAATGTAATTGGTGTTGGTAGACGAGATATTACATCTGATTTAGTTGATGAATACTACAAAATTGAAAAATTAGATGAAGTGTTAAGTGAGAGTGATATTGTTATTTTGACTATTCCTTTCACAAAGGAAACAACCCACTTGATTGATGCTAATAGAATACGAAAGATGAAAGATAACAGTGTACTTATTAATGTTTCTCGTGGTGGCATTGTAGACCAGAAGGCATTGATAGAATCTCTTAAAACTAATAAGTTCCATGGAGTAGCACTTGATGTATTTGAGGAAGAACCATTAGCAGAAGAAAATGAGTTGTGGGCTTTAGATAGTGTTATTGTTACGCCTCATAACTCATTTATATCTGATAGGGTCAGTGAACGGTTGTTTCAATTAATTGTAAGAAACTCAACAGATAACTTATGTTAATTATATACTTTAAAGAGGTGCAATAAATGAAAGTAATGGTGATTTCACCAAAAAATAAAACACTATTTAATTTCAGGGGAGATCTTATAAAGGAAATTGTTTCAAGAGGACATGAAGTTGTTACAATTGGTCCAAATCAGGACTATTTAGATGACGTACTAGCCCTTGGGGTGAAATTCATAGAAGTCCCTTTTTCTAAAGATAACACTAGTATACTTGGAGATCTAGAGTATTATAAAAAGCTAAAAAGAGTAATAAAAAAAGAGAAGCCAGATTTAGTATTTAGTTATACTATCAAACCAGTAGTTTATGGTAGTTTAGCAGCTCGAAAAGCAGGAGTTAAAAAAATATATCCGATGGTAACTGGGCTAGGGCGTGTATACGCTTCTAATAGTTTTAAAGCTAAACTATTAAGAAAAATTACTGGTACCCTATATAAGCAAGCTTTTAAAGGGTGTAATAAAGTTATTTTTCAAAATAATGACGATTTAAAACAATTTGTTAAATTAAGCTACCTACCTGAAGATAAAGCAGTCCGAGTGAATGGTTCAGGAGTAAGTATGGAAAGATTTATTGCAAATGATTTACCTGATCAACCAGTATTTTTAATGATAGCTAGAATTATTAAAGAAAAAGGTGTATTTGAATTTGCGGAGGCAGCCAGGCAAGTAAAAAAAGTTTACCCAGAGTCAAGGTTTATTCTACTTGGTGGTTTTGATAGTTCCATTGGTGCTATTAAACCTGAAGAAATAAAACCTTATATAAATGATGGATCAATTGAGTTTCCAGGAGAGACTAAAAATGTTGTTCCTTTTTTTGAAAAGGCGAAAGTCTTTGTATTACCTACTTATTATCGTGAAGGACTTCCGAGAACTATTTTAGAAGCAATGGCGATGGCCAGACCTGTTATTACAACAGATTGGCCAGGTTGTCGTGATGCAGTGACTGATGGAGTTAATGGATTCTTAGTACAGCCCAAAGATAGTAAAGGGTTGGCTGAGAAAATAAAATATATGATCGAGAACCCTAAGATTCTCAAAGGAATGTCTGAAAAAAGTATATATCTGTGTAATAACAAGTATGATGTTAAGATTGTTAATAAGCATATGCTTGATATTATGGGATTAGGAGATAAAAATAATTTAAACAAATACGATAAAAGTTAAGTAGAGAAATTAGGTGCAAAATAGATGTACAATAGTCTATTGAGATATTTTATTTATTTATTTATTTTTTTTATTAGTTGGACAGATGCATTTTCTTTAGGGCAATGGTTTCCTTTACATGTTATGTTAACCATAGTTATAACAGTCTTATTTATACTTCAAACTTTAATAATTAAAAAGATAGAAAAAACTCCATTTAAGGTTGAAGATGTATTTATATTAATCTTTATTTTATCATTGTTCTTTTCAAGTTTAGTAAATAATAATTCAAAAACATTTAATTACCTAGGTGCATACACATTAATATTTGTTTTTGAATACCTACTCATGAAAGGAGCAATTTATAAAAATATTTGTTATGGGAAATTAATGAAGATAAATTTAATTTCTGTAATGTTTGTGAGTGTTTTTGTTATTAGTGAGTTTAGCTTACAATATTTCACGGGGATAGATGTTCAACAATATATAGTAAGGAACAGGGCCACATCAGCAACATACGCTGTTGAGTTTTCTCGTTCTTATGGTTTTGCTACTGAACCAGGAGTACTAGCATTCTATTTTAATTCTCTTGCACCAATAGCAATATGGTATTTATGGAAAAAAACTAATACTGATACTAAACTAATAAAAAGAATATTATTAACCATATTACCCATTTTAGCCCTTATTACAACCTTTTCATCGGCCGGAATTACATTTTTACTTTTATCTTTAACGATTGTGTTTTTACTAAATATTAAAAGAATACTAGTAAAAAAATATAAAGTTACTAAAATATTGATTACTTTAGTATTTCTTGTATTAGTTTCTACCATAACATACGCTAATATTACTACACTTAAAAGTCTAGAAAACTATTACAGTCCAATGATTTCAAAAGCTTCCTTAAATGAGGATATAGGTTCAGCTAGAGAAAGGGTATCACGTTGGGAAAGAGGAATAGATGGAATTAAAGAAAGCCCTCTTATAGGTAAAGGATTAGGGAGTACATCGTCGGAAGGCTATGGAAGTACAACAAATTGGTATATGTTTTTAACATTAGAAGCAGGAATTATTACCTTATTGCCGATTACTATTTTTCTCTTTCTAAGTTTTATAAGAATTTACAAATCTAAACTCGATTCAAGGAACATTTTTCTGTTCAGTTTTATTGCTGGTATTTTACATTTAAGCGTTATGTCAACTTTTTATCATCCCTTTCTGTGGATATTATTAATATTCTTCAATTTTTCTAATGACACACTCTCCAAAGGTAGTAGCATAATTACAGAAAAAGATATGAATTTATCTAAATAATTTCTACATCTTTAAGTGTTGGGAATATATTCCTTGGAAAAAGTATATAAAATAGTAAAGGAGAAGAATAATGAGAGTTTTATACGTACTGAATAAGCTGTCACACACGTCCATACCTTTAGAGATGGCTAACATGTTGTCTGAAATTTTTGAAACTACAGTGGTTTCTCTATATGATTCGGAGAATTCCGCCCAAAAAATAGTAGATTCAGTTGCACCCAACTGTAAATTTGAAGCTTATAATTTGAAAAAAGAACCGATAATTGGTTTGAAAGAGTTTGCTACTTTTATTAAGAAAGGTGATTTTGATATAATTCACACTCATCAAGCTGTATCAGGTACTCTAGCACGGTGGGTGGCACAAAAATTACATCAATCTAAAGTAGTTCATACTGTTCATGCGAATCATAACAGTTTTTCAGCGTGGCAAAATTTAATTATTGGTTTTACTCTACAGTATAGTGATGCTATTGTGGGAAATTCAAAAACGTCCTTAGAGGGTTTAAAAAACTGGCAAAAGAGGCGTACAAGAAATGTTAATAAGCTAGTTATATATAATGGGGTGGACTGTAACATTATTCAGAATACGCCTTCTGAAATTGGAGAAATTCTTGTCAAGGAACATGGAATTGGATCGGAAGATTTTTTATTTGGAATGGTTGGACGTTTTGTAAAGGTAAAAAACCATCAAAAAGTTTTACGAGCATTTGAAGGTTTTCTACGTGAAGCTCCAAAAGATAGAAGATATAGATTGTTATTGGTTGGGGATGGCCCAGAGCGTGAAAAAATTAACGAGATAATTCAAGCAAGCGATTTATTAAAAGAACATGTGGTTTTAACGGGGATGCTACCTAGAGAAACAGTTTATAGCTTGTTACATCGTTTTGACGCATTTATCATGGCTTCATTTTACGAGGGTTTTTGTAATGCATTAATGGAGGCTCTAGTCGTAGGACTCCCAGCAATGGTTTCTAACATTAATATTTTTGTAGAATTATTTGATCAAGAAAGTAATATGGTGATGTTTGACCCTAAAGATGAACAGGAAATAAAGCAAGGTATGTTCAATATGATTAAATTTGAATATAGTAAAGAAAAAAATGATGAGATTATAGAAAAGTTGAGGGGGAAATATGACATTTCCGAATGTTTCAACCGATATGCTACTTTATATCGTGAAATTTCCAAATAGTTAGTTGTACCAAACGTTAGGGGGAAAATATTAATGCTTTCTGTGTTAGAAAAAATATTTCAAAGATTAAATGAGGAAAAAATAGAATATATACATTGGAAGAGTAATGAGCATCTATATGCTGCACTAAATGGAGATACAGATTTAGATATTATGGTGCGACCAGAGCATCATAATAGGTTTGTTCATATTTTGGAAGAGGAAGGATTTTCTTTATATAATGCTACTGGAAAGAAAAGTTATATATCAATATTTGATTATGTTAAGTTAGATCCAGAATCAAAGAAAGTGTTGCATGTTCATTTACATGATCGTTTTATGGTTGGAAAAAAATTTTACAAAGAATACTTGATACCTATTGATGATGCTTTTTTTGCAAATGCTAAACTAGACAGGGATTTCCCTGTTCGTATAATGCACCCTGCACAGGAATTACTTATACTTTGGTTACGCTACTGTCTCAAAATTGGACCTTTACGATTTTTCTTGCACCGATTTCGTGTGAGCAGTGATTTTAAAAGAGAATCGCAATGGTTAGAAGATCGAGTAACCAAACAGGAATTAGAATTTTATTCAAAAGACTTACTAATGAGTAATGACAAAGTTATAAATAAATTACACGAATTTTTGCAAAGTGATAAAAGGGGAAAAAAATTACTTCCTTTAATTCTCGCCGTTAGGAAAATGTATAGACCATATAAAACGGAAAAAATGACCGGTATAAAATATCTCTTTGTACGTCTAATGATGATTTGGGATTATATATTGCAGAGTAAATTTGTTCGTCCGGTTCCTTATCGCCGTATAAATCCAGCAGGGGGACGAATAATTGCCATAGTGGGTGCCGATGGAGCAGGTAAATCTACAATCAACGCTATGTTACAGAAATCACTGAAAAAAAAGATTGATGTTTATAATGAGTATTTTGGTAGTGGTGAAGGTAAAAGTTCATTAATTAGGGCTCCTTTACAGTTTTTAAAAAAGTTTACTAAAGCTAAAAAGCAAGAGGCTGTAAGAGAAACACAAAACGAATTGCAAAGAAAGCAAGGGAATTTATCAATTATAAAGGCTGTTTGGGCATTAGTATTGGCATTAGAAAAGCAAAATAAGCTAAACCGCATTTGGAAAGCTCGAGCTAGGGGTATGATAGTAATTTGTGATAGGTATCCTCAAACGCAGTTTATGGGGATTAATGATGGACCTTTACTTTATAAATGGACTGAATCTACAAACTGGATTAAAAGAAATCTGGCACAATGGGAGTTTGGTATCTATGAACAGGCGAGTATATTAAAGCCTGACTTATTGATAAAACTTTTAGTAGATGCTGAAACAGCCAAAGAAAGAAAACCTATGGATAATCCTATTACTATTGAAAATAAAGTTGAAATTATTAAAGAACTCCGGATACCGTCTGGGGTAATCATTACTATTAATGCAAATAAACCACTTGAAGAGGTAATAACTGATGTATATTCTGAAATATCAGCAGTGCTGTGATCAAAAGTTTGATAATTGCATAGAGATGTTGGGGATGCCAGCTTCTGGGAAATCCACATTAATGCGAAAAATAATCCAAGGGCAAAGTGATGTAGTAGATGTAAATAGTTCATTACCAAAATCTAATTTAAAGCGACAATTTTATAAATTAGGTTGTCTAGTTTCCATTTTGTTTTCTTCACCAAAAATGTTTATACGTGATACCAAGATAATAATATCTTCTAAACAGAAAAGTTTAAAAGATCTATTCAGTGTGCTGTCGAATTGGTTTGCGATTATTTATTTGTATCGAAAAAACAGTATAAACATAAAGGGACAATATATTTGGGATCAAGGTTTATTCCAAGCCCTCTGGTCTATAACATTCAGTGCTAGTAAGAACTATGACATGTTGGGGCTCCTTGAGAAAAAGCCACTTCCAAAAGTAGTGTATTTTACAGATGTAAATGATGATCTTCTAGTACATCGGGCTTTTACTCGGAATACGTCAATTAGATTGGATTACAAAGATCCTGGTCATATTAAAAAAGGTAGAGAAGTTCTCACACAGGTAATAGATTGTATGGAGAGAATCGGATATAACAAAGAGTGATTAAACTTTCGAGTCTAGATATATTACTTATAATAAGTAGTTTAAAAAATATTGTAAATCGGTAAAATGTTGTGAAGTTATATAATATTTATAACACTTTTGTTTGATTACTAAAAAAGTTTCATAAGTTCATGTTGGATCTAAACTAATATAAATAAAGAATGGTGTCTTTATGGAAAATAAAAAAGAAAAGATTCCAAGTGTATCATTGAAAAAAAACTTTTCATTTGTTTTTTTGGCTAACATATTTTTCGCTTTATCTCAATGGGGAATATTAATTGTAATTGCCCGTTTAGGCAATGTTGAAATGGTAGGACAATATACACTAGGGTTAGCAATTATATCTCCGATAATTATGTTTTCAAGTTTAAAGTCCTCAACGGTATATATTACAGACCAAATAGAAAAGTATAAATTTATAGATTATTTTAGTTTGAGAATTCTCACTTCTATTATTACATTAGTTATACTTGTTATTATATTATTCGCTATTGAATATAGTCTTTTAACGAGCTTGATAATAATATTAGTAGGAATTTATAAAGTTGTTGAATCTATAAGTGAAATTTTATATGCTCCTATGCAAAAAGAAGAGCATGTAACTTTTGTAGCTATTTCTAAAGTAGTTAAAGGAATATTATCGCTTATTTCAATTTCAACAATACTTTACTTTACAGATAATTTGATTTTAGGCTTATCTGTTGTAATAATTATTTACTTATTAATGCTATTTTTATATGATTTGAAGAATGCTAAGAAGTTTAAATCTGTAAAGATTAGTTTTGTATTTCCTCATTTTTATAATATTATAAAAATATCACTTCCATTAGGCGTACTCCATATGTTAATTTCTCTCAATACAAATATTCCTAGGTACTTTGTGGAGTATTATTTTGATGCAGAAATATTAGGGTATTTTGCTGCGATATCATATATGGTAGTAAATAATATAAATATTTTTACGACAGCACTGAGTAAAGTTGTGATGCCTAGGTTTTCCAAACTTGTTTATAATAGAAAAATAAAAGAAATTAAAAAGTTACTCACTAAATTAGAATTTGTTGGGTTAATGCTAGGTATTATTAGTATATCTACTGTATATATGTTCGGAGATTTTCTATTAACATTTATATATGGAAATGATTATGGAAGTTATACAAATATATTTAAAATCCTTATAATATCAACAGTTTTTATTTTTGTTAGTTCGTTCCATAGTTTCTTAATTACATCTGCAAGGTATTTTAAGGTGCAACCCATCTTAGGTGTAATATGGGTAGTAAGTTCAGTTATACTTTGCTTTTTATTGATACCACCTTTTGGAATTGAGGGAGTTGCTTATTCGGTAGTTCTAGTTAGTATAATTCAACTGTTATCAAGATATATTGTTCTTCAAAAAATATTCCGTGATTTAAAATTGGATGTAGTTGTCGAGAAAAAAGAGAAGAATCTCAACCTATGAGTATTAAACGATAAAGTGAAGTTAAGAAACTAGAGATTTTCCAGAAAATATTAGTGAAATTAATCACTGGGTTTAAATTTAATACCAGTGATTTAAATATGCAATGATATTTCTTTTACCAATATAAACTTTATACTTGTTTAAATTAAGCTTTTCCATTTGAAGTTAAATATTGTTTTGAATAATCTTCGTATTAATACCAATTATATCTAGTTCGTACTATAAAATACAAATTCATTTTAACTAATTCATTTTCTTGTTTGGATAAGTGATGCTCTGAAATTGAACATAACCAGTATGCTATGCAGAGTATATTTTTAGTTTGTAAACTTTTATAGTAAAAAGGAGTCAGTTATTATATGCTTTTTAACTCTTTGCATTTTATGTTCTTTTTTCCAATAGTAATAGGGTTATATTTTTTAATTCCTCATAAATATAAATGGGTATTACTATTAGCGGCCAGCTATTACTTCTATATGAGCTGGAAACCTGAATATATAATATTAATATTAATATCTACATCAATAAGCTATTATTTTGGGATATTAATTAGTAATAGTAATAATGAGCGGTTAAGGAAAGCTTTTTTGACAATAAGTATTACATCAAGTTTAGGGATTTTATTTACTTTTAAATATTTAACTTTTTTTATGGGCACATTTGACTCTGTATTAGCATCGTATAATATATTTTATGGCTTACCAAATTTTGAATTATTACTACCAATTGGGATTTCTTTTTATACATTTCAAACATTAAGTTATTCTATAGATGTTTATAGAGGAAAAGCAAAAGCTGAAAAGCATTTTGGTATCTTTGCGTTGTACGTTTCCTTTTTCCCACAATTAGTAGCCGGACCAATTGAAAGATCAACTAATTTATTACCTCAATTTTATAAAAGAAATGGTTTTGTTTATAAAAATGTCTCAAAAGGAATCAAATTAATGCTATGGGGCTTTTTCTTAAAGGTGGTAATTGCAGATAGGCTTGCTGTATATGTTAATGAAGTTTACAATAATCCCTTTGACTATAATGGACTTCCATTATTAATAGCCACTGTATTTTTTGCATTTCAAATATTTGGTGATTTTGCCGGATATTCTCTTATTGCAATTGGTGCAGCAAAAGTAATGGGGTTTAATCTTATGAATAACTTTAAAAGGCCATACTATTCAAAGTCTATTTCTGAGTTTTGGAGAAGATGGCATATTTCTTTGTCAACATGGTTTAAAGACTATCTGTACATTCCCTTAGGTGGTAATAGGGTAATAAAGTGGAGATGGCAATTTAATTTATTTATTGTATTTCTTGTTAGTGGCTTATGGCATGGAGCAAATTGGACCTTTGTGGTCTGGGGGGCATTACATGGCTTTTATTTAGTATTTAGTATTTGGACCTATAAAATAAGAAAGCAATTTGTTCATTTTTTAGGGCTGAGTAAATACCCTATATTTTGTAAAATTTTTCAAGTGAGTATAACTTTTTCTTTGGTATGTTTTGCATGGATTTTCTTTAGGGCAAATAATATAAGCGAAGCTTTTTATATAGTTTCTAATATGTTTGTAGGCTTATTAGATACTTCTAGTTTACTTGGTTCTATGAAGTCCTCTTTGTTAATAGGATGGACACAGCTTGATTTGTTAATAGCATTATCGTCATTATTTATAATGGAAGTTGTTCATATGAACCAAAGAAGAGGAGGACTAAGTAAAAAACTATCACGTACGCCATTTATATTTAGATATGCTGCTTATGTTTATATCCTATTTGCAATATTGTTTTTAGGTTACTATTCAACAGAAGTAGAATTTATTTATTTTCAATTCTAACATACCTATATAATTAAATAAGGTGGAGTGCAATGTTAATAAAGCTTATTTATAAAATGTTACTGTTTTTTTTACCTGTAATGCTGGTTACTTACTTTTTAAATAATTACTATATAGAAAGTGTAATAGGTACTATGAATCCAGAAGCTGAGATAGTTATCATAGGTGACTCCCGTGCAAGAGCTGCTATATCAGGGATTGATAAAGATAATCTTGTATGGGATATGTCTGCAGATAGTGACTCGGTTAAAGAAATGTATTTAAAATTAAAATATGCACTTCAAAATAACAATGAAATAGAAACTCTAGTTTTGCAGAGTGATTATCATATGTTATCTTCATATAGGGTCAATTCAGTTAATAAAAACAGATCGTATCTGTATGCTTCGAAAGAAGATATTTATAGTCTTTTTGGAGAGAGTATAGGGAATGTAGATAAATTTCTTCACTCTAAATTTCCTATTTCTCTTGGGGAGAATAGATCATTTACAATGCTAAGATTGTCTATGGAGATAAATCGTTTGAGGGATGGTTATAATCAGAGGTGGGTAGAAATGTCTGAATCTGCTAGGGAAAATAGAGCTGTCTCAAGGGTTAATGGTCAATTTAATAATGCTAATATTGAAATAGAATTACAAAATGTATATGAGGATATTCTTGAGTTAGCTAATGAACATAATATAACTGTAGTTGGAGTTAGATATCCTATCTCAAAAGAGTATATAGCAGCGCTAAATAACTTTGACATAGAAAAATTTGATTTATTTTTTGATAGTATCGATTATAATTACTTTCTTGATTATAGTGAATTATATTTAGACAATGTACATTATTTTGCAGATGAAGATCATCTGAATAAGTCTGGAAACAGAAGCTTTAGAGGTTTATTATTAGAGGATCTTAAAATGAATTATGTATACAACGATTAATTAAAAAATAACTACAGTTTGGTATTTATTGTTGATTATAATTTATTATCAAAGGTGCCTAGTGGTCAAGCCCCCTAATAATAGACAAAGATAAATACGACATTAACCTGCAATTTTATAATCTAAATAATATCTCTTCGGAGTAACGAGACCCAGTTTATACTGGGTTCTTTTTTCGTTGTAATAACG